>NZ_JBWWVR010000007.1:0-258905 GCF_056675575.1 Xanthomonas sp. NCPPB 3959 | reverse complement strand
CTCTTACGCGGCATCCATGCCGCGTAAGGTCCCGCGACGGTGGGCGGGCAAGGACCAGTCGAGTTGATCGGTGTGTATGGTTTTAAACAAAGCAACCGATCAACTCTCTGGTGCGGTGTCCTCGCCGATTGCGGGACCGTGTGGCGGCATGGATGCCGCCGCCGAGCCCCCAGGGATGGGTTCACGGCGTGTCCCGCGAGCGGTGAGGGCACCGCGCCCTCGACCGACTAAATCGATGGAACCACGGCGCCATCTCATGGTCACACCATGGATGTTGTCGATGTAAGGAGTTTCACGATGCAATCGAAGTCTTCGCGTTGGCCGTGGCTGCTGGCGGTGCCAGTGGTGGCCGGTGCCGCCTGGTGGCTGTTTGGCGGGTCATCCACTCCGCCGGGCGCGTTGCCTGCGCCGATCAGCCAGACCGCAAGCGCCGTGGCAGCCGCTGTGACCCCCGCGCCGCCCCTGCCGGCCGGGCCACGGCATCCGGTGCAGGCGCCCTCGGTCGATGCCGCCGACGCTGCGATTCCTGCGCTGGCACAGAGCGATGCGGCTGCCTGGCAGGCATTGCTGGACCTGGTGCAGGACGATGGCGCGTTGTCGATCGTGGTGCGCAAGCATCTGATCGAGCGTGTTGTGGTAATGATCGACAATCTGACCCAGCCCAGCATCAGCCGTCGTGTCTCGGTGCTGCAGCCGGTGCCCGGTGAGTTGCAGGTCTTCGACGCCGCTGGCGCTGTTGTGATCGATCAGGCCAATGCGGTGCGTTATGCGCCTTACGTGGCGGCATTCACCCAGGTGGATGCGCAGGCGTTGGTGCGCAGTTATGTGCGCTTCTACCCGCTGTTTCAACAGGCATATGCTGATCTCGGCGCACCGGATCGTTACTTCAACGACCGCGTGATCGATGTGATCGATCATCTGTTACGCACGCCGGATCCGGCTCAACCGATCAAGGTGGTGCGCGACGAACGTGGTCGCTATCGCTTTGTCGATCCTGCGCTGGAAGCGCTGTCGGTTGGGCAAAAAGCCGTGTTGCGGCTGGGGCCGACGCAGGCCGCTGCGGTGAAGGTGCAGTTGCAGCGAATTCGTACGTCATTGCTGCAGGGACGTTGAGGCGGCTTGCGATCGACGCAAGGATGACGCCGCACTGAGTGCGGCCTTGCATGCTGCAGTGGCATGCATCCGGTGTCGGCATCGGAGCAGGTAATTTCTGTGCCACGTGCGTCGCGATGCAGGAGACGCAGCCGTATCGATTACGCCGCATCCAGCTCCGGATAGTGGCGAAAAATGCCATTGGTGTTGAACGCTACACGTCGCTCGGATGCGAGATAGGCGGCAATCCGCGGACGCTCGGCCACGTGCTGCTGCAAGGCCTTGAGGCCGGGCAGATCGGTCGACAGCGTTGCCATGCGCTTGGGAAACATGTATTCCAGCCCGCTGATCAGCTGAAACAGCGACAGATCCACATACGAGTGCGTGCCCAGTACGTGGATGCCGCCGGCCTGCTGCAGCACCTGCTCGAAGTAGCCCAGGAATTTGGGCAGGCGGTTGTCGCGCAGATCCTTGGCACGCTTGGCCGCTTCGGCTTTCTGGTCTTCGTAATACAGCCCGGTGGCGATCGGATGATGGGTGTCGTGCACTTCGGCCGCCAGGTCGGTGATGGTCAGCTGCAATTGCAATGCCTGGATGCGTAGTGCATCCGATTCCGGTACCAGCTTCAGCTGCGGCCCAATGAAATGCAGGATCGCTGCGACCTGCGCAACCACCGTGCCGCCGGCCTTGAGGAAGGGTGGTGCGAACGGCTGGGCGCCGGCTTGGTGACCTTCCAGAAAGGCATTCATCACGTCATCGCCTTCCACGCGCGCCACGTCGGTGTAGTCGGCGCCGGCATCTTCCAGTGCGAGGCGGACGAATTCGCCGCGGCCTTGCAGGCCGGTCCAGTAGTAGAGCTGATAGTGCATGCGCTGCTCCGCGGTTGATGGCGGTGCAGCGTAGAAAACACACGGCTAGGCGGGCGTGATCGATGCGTCATCGAGCTGTGACTCGGCGCCGTCGTGTGCTTGCGCCAGCAACCAGGCCAGCTTGCGCGCGCGCGGTTGCTGCTTGAGCTGCCACTCTGCGCGCGAGGCGGCGGCGCGGTCCGCATACGGGTGGCTGGCAAGCACTTCCAGTGGTGGATTTGCGCGTGTGTAGCGCGCGCCGGTGCCACGCAGATGCGCCTGGAAGCGCCGCTCCAGATCGTTGGTAATGCCGGCGTAATAGCTGCCGTTGCGACACAGCAGCAGGTAGAGGTGCCAGGGCTTGGGTGCATCCATCAACCCATTATCGCCACTTGACTCGATGTTGTGCATCGGTGGTCTTCGAGCGCGCTTGGCGCCGGCTATCCGCACGCACTGCGGTGCGTGAGTGAATAACCACCTAAACATTGGTTATTTGACGCTCGCGGCAGCTGCAAACAGCATGCGCTATTGCATTGCACTGCCTTCTCGGCCTGCGCTGCGCCCTGTTCGCCGTGCGTGCACGGCGCTCTCGAACAAACGAAATCCACAAGCGCTGCGACAAGACAGCCGACGCCACGAAAGGACATACATGCCCGCGCGACACCGGACCCCTGCAAGGATCTTTGCTGCTACGAGATGGTTGGCTAAGCCGCAGGTGTTGGCATGGAGTCTGGCGTGGGCATGTACGCCGGTGCTGGCCGATGAAGTGGGCGAGGCGGCTGCAACGCCGGACCGCGCCGCGCAGACCTTGGGCGCGGTGACGGTGACCGCCACACGCCGCGAAACCACCTTGCAGCAAGTGCCGGTGGCCGTGTCGGTGGTGCAGGGCGAAACGCTGGAGCGCGAAAACCGCAACAGCGTGGCCGACCTGCCGGCGCTGGTGCCCAGCCTGACCTTTCGCACCGGCGCCTCCAACAAGGACACCTCGTTGTTCCTGCGTGGCGTGGGTACCATCTCCACCTCGCCAGGCGTCGAGCCCAGCGTGGCCACGGTCATCGACGGTGTGGTGCTGGGGCGGCCGGGCCAGGCGACGCTGGATCTGCTCGATGTCGAACGTATCGAAGTCCTGCGCGGGCCGCAGGGCACCTTGTTCGGCAAGAACGCCTCGGCCGGCGTGCTCAATATCGTCAGCAAGCCGGCGCCGGATGTGTTCGGCGGCTATGTGGATTACGCGTACTTCGGTGGCGGCGACGAAGACCGTGTGCGTGCCAGCCTGGGCGGCACGCTGGTGCCGGAGGTGCTCAAGGCCAGCGTATCGGCGTTGTGGGCCGAGTACGGCGGCAATGTGCGCAATGTGGCCGACGGCCAGACCGTCAATGGTTACCAGCGCTCCGGTGCGCGGCTGCGGCTGGATCTCACCCCTAACCCGAGCTTGAACGCGACGCTGCTCGCCGACTACCTGCAGTCGCGCAGCGATGCGCCCAGCGGTGTAGTGGTGGCCAGCACGCGTGCGGACTTCGCTGCGGCGCTTGCGCCAGTCACTGCCAGCGCCGACAACCGGCAGATCAACAGCGATTACCGCACGCATCTGGACGACATCAACAAGGGCGCCTCGCTGCAGCTGGATCAGCACATCGGCGAGGCGCTGCTCACCTCGATCAGCGCATGGCGGCAATGGGATAACACCCAGTTCCAGGATGGCGATCGCACTGCGCAACGCAGCGTGGCGTTTCCGTCCTCGCACGACCGTGGCGATCTGGGTTACACACAGTATTCGCAGGAAGTGCGCATCCAGACCCCGCGCGACCGTGCAGTGGAAGCGGTCGCCGGGCTGTATTACCTGCACGCGCGCAACGACGAAACCTATCGCCGCACCGTGACGACGCCCACCGCCAGCAACGTGGGTATGGCCGATTACGGCACGCGTGCAGAAACGTATGCGGCGTTCGGCGAAGCGACCTGGCATTGGCGGCCGGATCTGCGTGCGTTGCTGGGCGCGCGCTTCACCCGCGACACGCTCGACTATCAACATCGGCGCGTGTCCAGCTCCGCAGCCGCAGTCACCGGTATCCAGCCCTCCACGGCGAGCAGTGGCAGCACTGCAGAAAACGGCGTGTCGGGTCGCGCCGGCCTGCAATACGATTTCGATGCGCAGACCACCGGCTACCTCACCTATTCGCGCGGCTACAAGGGCCCTGCCTACAACGTGTTTTTCAACATGCAGCCGCGCGATACGCCGGCGCTGAAGCCGGAAACCTCCAATGCCTGGGAACTCGGCTTGAAGGCGCGTGCGCTGGACGATCGCCTCAGCGCCAACGTGGCGTTGTTCCATACCGAGTACGCCAACTATCAGGCCAACTTTTTCGACACCGTGGCCGGGCAGGTGGTGACACGCTTGATCAACGCCGGGCAGGTGCGCACGCAAGGCCTGGAACTGGATCTGGAGTATCGGCCCACCGAGCGGCTCAGCCTGGCCGCATCGCTGGCCTACACGCAGGCGCGCATCCAGCGGTTTGCCTGCCCCGCCGCAGCAGCGGCCAACTGCAATGTCGATGGCAGGCCGCTGCCGTTTTCACCGGACTGGAAAGGCAATCTGCGCGCCGGTTACCGGGTACCGTTACGCGGCAGCCTGGCGCTGGAATTCAACGGCGATGTGAGCTGGCAGGACAGTCTGCAGTACGACCTCAGCCAGACCCCGCAGACCATCCAGGGCCCGTATGCGATCTGGAACGCCAGCATCGCGCTGGCCGACGATGCGCATGGCTGGCGTGTGGCAGTGCTTGGCCGCAACCTGGGCGATCGTTCGTATGCGCCGCTGCTGGCCAATGCCACCGGCAATGTATACCGGCTGGTGCCGCGCGACGATCAGCGCTATGTCGGGCTGCAGTTGCACAAGGATTTTTGACGATGCCGGTGATGTGTTTCGACAGTGATTTAAGCAATGCAGGCGCGACGCAGGGTGGGCTGCGATGAGCGCTGCACGACAGCTTTCGCTCGGGGCATTCCTGATGGCCACCGGCCATCATGTGGCCGCATGGCGGCATCCGCACGCCAGTGCCGATCCGCTGGTGTTCGATCATTACCGGCAGATGGTGCGCATCGCCGAGGCCGCCAAGTTCGATGCGGTGTTCGTCGCCGACAGCCTGGCTGCGGCCGGCGGCCCGGTGGCATCGCGGATGGCGCGCTCCAGCCTGTTCGAGCCGCTCACGTTGCTGAGCGCGTTGGCGGTGGTGAGCGAGCGCATCGGGTTGATCGCCACCATGACCACCAGCTACAACGAGCCGTATCACGTGGCACGCAAGTTCGCCTCGCTGGATCATCTGTCCGGTGGGCGTGCCGGCTGGAATCTGGTCACCTCCGATGCCGCCGACGAGGCGCTGAATTTCAACCGCGATGCGCATTACGTGCATGCCGAGCGCTATGCGCGGGCGCGCGAATTTCAGCAAGTGGTCACAGGGCTATGGGACAGCTGGGACGACGATGCCTTCATCGCCGACACTGCCGCTGGCATGCACTACGATCCCGCACGGCTGCACGTGCTTGACCATCGCGGCCCGCATTTTCAGGTGCGCGGTCCGCTCAATATCGCGCGGGCGCCGCAGGGGCATCCGGTGCTGGTGCAGGCCGGCTCGTCCGAGCCAGGGCGTGCGCTGGCCGCCGAAACGGCCGAGGTGGTGTTCACCGCGCAGTCGTCACTTTCCAAGGCGCAGGCGTTCTACGCCGACATCAAGGGGCGGCTGGAACAATTCGGGCGCTCGCGCGATGCATTGAAGGTGATGCCAGGCGTGTTCATCGTGGTTGGGCAAAGCCAGGCCGAAGCGCAGGAAAAGTTCGAGCAGTTTCAGGAACTGGTGGAGCCTGACGTCGGCATCGCACTGCTGTCGCGCATGTTGGGCAACTTCGACCTGTCCGGCTATCCACCCGATGGCCCGTTGCCGGAGTTGCCGCTCACCGAAACCGGCCAGCGCAGTCGCCAGCAGTTGTTCACCGAGTTGGCCGGGCAGGAGCAGTTGAGCATTGCCCAGCTCGGTCGGCGCATCGCGGGCGGGCGCGGGCATTACAGCCTGATCGGCACACCGACGCAGATTGCCGATGAGTTGCAGACCTGGTTCGAGCAAGACGCGGCCGATGGTTTCAACGTGCTGGTGCCGCATCTGCCCGGCGGCCTGGCCGATGTTGCCAATCACGTGGTGCCGGAGCTGCAGCGACGCGGGCTGTTCCGGCGTGACTATGCAGGGCGCACGTTGCGCGATCATCTGGGGCTGGCACGCCCCGCCAATCGCTTCAGCGCACGCTGATCTACCGGACATTCTGATGACCTATCTCGCACATCCCGATCGTTACGACCGTCTCGCCTACCGCCGTGTCGGCCGCAGCGGCCTTGTCCTGCCTGCGCTGTCGCTGGGCCTGTGGCACAACTTCGGCGACAGCACGCCGATCGACACGCAGCGCGCCTTGCTGCGCACCGCGTTCGATCTGGGCATCACCCATTTCGATCTGGCCAACAACTACGGCCCGCCGTATGGCAGCGCGGAAATCAACTTCGGCCGTTTGCTGCGCGAGGATTTCAAGCCGTATCGCGACGAGTTGATCATCTCGACCAAGGCCGGCTGGGACATGTGGCCAGGCCCGTACGGGCAGGGCGGCAGTTCGCGCAAGTACCTGCTTTCCAGCCTGGATCAGAGCCTGCAGCGGCTGGGCGTGGACTACGTGGACATCTTCTACTCGCACCGCTTCGATGCGGACACACCGTTGGAAGAAACCGCCGGCGCATTGGCCAGCGCGGTACAGCAGGGCAAGGCGTTGTACGTGGGCGTGTCGTCGTACTCGGCGGCGCGCACGCGCGAGATCGCCGCGCTGCTGCGCGAGTGGAAGGTGCCACTGTTGATCCATCAGCCGGCCTACAACCTGTTCAATCGCTGGGCCGAGCAGGAGTTGTTCGATGCCACGGACGAGGTGGGTGCCGGCGTGATCGCGTTCACCCCGTTGGCGCAGGGCTTGTTGACCGGCAAGTACCTCAATGGCGTGCCCAGCGATGCGCGGGTGAATCGTCCGGGTGGGCAGTCGCTGCGGCCGGAACATCTATCCGAGGACAATCTGCAGCGCGCACGCGGGCTGGATGCGATCGCACAGCGGCGGGGGCAGAGCCTGGCGCAGTTGGCGTTGGCCTGGGTGCTGCGCGATCCGCGCGTGAGCTCGGCCTTGCTGGGTGCCAGCCGCCCGGAGCAGTTGATCGAAAACGTCGCGGCCTTGCAGTCGCCTGCGTTCAGTGCCGACGAGTTGGCCGAGATCGATCGCTTTGCGGTCGAGGGTGGCGTCAACCTCTGGGAAAAACCGTCCACCGATTGGCAATGAGGAGGAGTTCGATGCGCTACCGCTTTTTGTTTGTTGCGTTGCTGTTGTCCAGCATCGCGTGGCTGCAACCCGCATGGGCGGCCGAGCCAGCGCAGTTGCGTATCGGCTATCAAAAAGCGGTGTCGAGCCTGGTGCTGGCCAAGCAGCATCGTTTGCTGGAACAACGCTTCCCGCGCACCAAAATTACCTGGATCGAGTTTCCTGCCGGGCCGCAATTGCTGGAAGCCTTGAACGTGGGCAGCATCGATCTGGGCGGTGCCGGCGATATTCCGCCGTTGTTCGCGCAGGCTGCCGGTGCCGATCTGCTCTACGTGGGCTGGGTGCCGCCTACGCCCAAGGCCGAGACCATTCTGGTGCCGGCCAAGAGCACGCTGCGGCGCGTGGCCGATCTCAAAGGCAAGCGGGTTGCGTTTCAGAAAGGGTCGAGTGCGCACAACCTGCTGCTGCGGCTGTTGGCCAAGTCGGGCCTGAGCATGCGCGACATCACGCCGCTGTATCTGTCACCGGCCAATGCACGTGCAGCCTTCGCTGCAGGGCAGGTGGATGCCTGGGCGATCTGGGACCCGTGGTATTCGGCCTTGACGCTGGATGGCAGTGCGCGCCTGCTCGCCAACGGCGAAGGGCTTGGATTGACCGGCGGCTTCTTTCTCTCTTCGCGGCGCTATGCCACCGCGTGGGGCCCGTTCGTGCAGCAGGTGATGGGGCAGCTCAATCAGGCTGACGGACTATTGGAACGCGATCGCGCCGGCAGCATTCGCGTGCTGGCGCAGGAGAGCGGGCTGCCGCCTGCGGTGGTCGAGCGCACGCTGGCCCATCGCCCGCCGGCCAGCGTGCAACCGCTCAGCGCCGAGGTCATCAAGGCGCAGCAGGCCACCGCCGATCTGTTCTACGCGCAGCGCCTGTTGCCCAAGCGGGTGTTGGTGGCACCGGCGGTGTGGCGCGCGCCAGCGGTTGCCGTTGCATCGCCGGCGGGCAAACAGGCGGCGGGCAAGTGATGCGCGGGACCAGAGATGCAAACGGGATCGGGATCGGGTGCCGGGTCCCCGGAAACGTGCACATACGCGCTGTCGTTTTGATGCGTCGCTACACCATCAAGGTGCCGCGATGAGCAACGGCTCGCGTCGTTTTGGCAACGCGCTGGTGCCTTGGCTATTGCCTTTGGCCTTGTTGCTGGCGTGGCAAATCGCCGCCTCCGGTGGCTGGTTGCCGCAGCGGATTCTTCCTGCGCCGGACGCGGTGCTGCGTGCAGCCATCACGCTCGTGCAAACCGGCGAGTTGTGGCAACACCTGGCGATCAGCGGCTGGCGCGCGGCAGTGGGCCTGGCGATCGGCGGCAGCATTGGCTTCGCGCTGGGCCTGCTCACAGGCGTGTCGCGCGTGGCCGAGCGCCTGCTCGACAGCGCCTTGCAGATGCTGCGCAATGTGCCGCATCTGGCGCTGATTCCGCTGGTGATCCTGTGGTTCGGCATCGATGAGGGCGCCAAGCTGTTTCTGGTGGCGCTGGGCACCTTCTTCCCGATCTATCTCAATACCTATCACGGCATCCGCAGCGTGGACCCGGCACTGATCGAGATGGCGCGCAATTACGGCTTGCGTGGCCCGCAGCTGTTTGTCGATGTGTTGTTGCCGGGTGCGTTGCCGTCGATTCTGGTCGGGTTGCGCTTTGCGTTGGGCCTGATGTGGCTGACCCTGATCGTGGCCGAGACGATTTCCGCAAGTTCCGGCATCGGCTATCTGGCGACGAACGCGCGCGAATTTTTGCAGACCGACATCGTGGTGGTGGCCATCTTGCTGTACGCATTGCTCGGCAAGCTGGCCGATCTGGCTGCACGCGGATTGGAAGCCTGGTGGTTGGGCTGGCACCCGGCGCAGCAACAGCGTGCGGAGCTGCGCCGATGAGCGCGGTCGAGACCGGCCTGCCGCTGACCTTGCGCGGGATTGGCAAGCGTTATGGCGATGCCGAGGTGTTGCGCGGCATCGATCTGGACATTGCACCTGGCGCCAGCGTGGCGATTGTCGGGCGCAGCGGCTGCGGCAAGAGCACCTTGTTGCGCGTGATCGCCGGGCTGGAAGCGGCCGATACCGGCACGGTCGCCAGCGGGCACGCGCCGTTGGCTGCGCAGCGCGATGCGGTGCGCCTGATGTTTCAGGATGCGCGGCTGCTGCCGTGGAAGCGGGTGATCGACAACGTGGCGCTCGGCCTGGGCCGTGCCGGGCGTGCCCAGGCGCAGGCCGCACTGGACGCGGTGGGGCTGGGTACGCGCGGCGGCGATTGGCCGGCGACGCTGTCCGGCGGTCAACGCCAGCGCGTGGCCTTGGCGCGCGCATTGGTGCATCGGCCGCGGCTGTTGTTGCTGGACGAACCGCTGGGCGCACTGGATGCGTTGACGCGCATCGAGATGCAGCAGCTGATCGTGCAGTTGTGGCGGCAGCATGGTTTCACCCTGGTGCTGGTCACGCATGACGTGGCCGAGGCCAGCGCGCTGGCCGATCGCATCGTGCTGATCGAGCACGGCCGGGTCGGCCTGGATATGCAAGTGCCGGTGCCGCATCCGCGTGTACCAGGCGCACCGGCGCTGGCGGCGATCCAGGCGCAGGTGTTGTCGCGTCTGCTGGGGACGGCGCAGCTGCCGGCGCCAGCGGCCACGGAGAACGCCGAGGACGCCAAGGATGTCGATGCGCGGCAGGGCGCTGCGCCGCACGCCACTGTGCCACTGCGGCGGATCGTCTAGCGGGCTGGTCGTCGGCCCGAGTCTGTCTAAGCCAACGCCTACGCCAATGCGCAAGGCAAACCCGTTTCTCCAACATCGTGCAGCCCCACACCAAGCAACGTGAGCCGGCCCTGATGCCCCTCATCTGCACTTGCCGCACCCGCTAAACCTTGAAACCCCGCACAGCAGCCGCATCTGCACGGTATCGCCGGAGACACCGGCCACCAGTTCAGAGGATTTCCCCATGCGGATGGACAAGCTCACCTCGCGGTTCCAGCAGGCGCTGGCCGACGCGCAGTCGCTGGCCGTGGGCCGCGACCACAACATCATCGAACCGGTGCACGTGCTCGCCGCGTTGCTCGACCAGAGTGGCGGTAGCACGCGCCCGCTGCTGTCGCAGGCCGGCGTCAACGTGCCATTGCTACGCGAGCGGCTGGGCGAGGCACTGGATACGCTGCCCAAGGTGTCGGGGCAGGAAGGTAACCTGTCGATCGGCAACGATCTCAACCGCCTGCTCAACCAGACCGACAAACTGGCCCAGCAACATGGCGATGCCTTTATCGCCAGCGAGTGGTTCGTGCTGGCCGCGGCCGACGATGCCAGCCCGCTGGGCGTGGCCTTGCGCGCGGCCGGTGGCGACAAGAAAAAGATCGAGGTTGCCATCGACAAGCTGCGCGGCGGCGAAACCGTGCAATCGGAAAATGCCGAAGAGCAGCGCCAGGCGCTGGAAAAATACACCATCGACCTCACCGCGCGTGCGGAGAGCGGCAAGCTCGATCCGGTGATCGGCCGCGACGAAGAAATCCGCCGCACCATCCAAGTCTTGCAGCGGCGCACCAAGAACAACCCGGTGCTGATCGGCGAACCCGGCGTGGGCAAGACCGCCATTGTCGAGGGCCTGGCCCAGCGCATCATCAATGGCGAAGTGCCCGAAGGCCTGCGCGGCAAGCGTGTGCTGTCGCTGGACATGGGCGCGCTGATCGCCGGCGCAAAGTTCCGCGGCGAGTTCGAAGAACGGCTGAAGGCGGTGCTCAGCGACCTGTCCAAGAACGAAGGCCAGATCATCCTGTTCATCGACGAGCTGCACACCATGGTCGGCGCGGGCAAGGCCGATGGCGCGATGGACGCGGGCAACATGCTCAAGCCGGCGCTGGCGCGTGGCGAGCTGCATTGCATCGGCGCCACCACGCTGGACGAATACCGCAAGTACATCGAAAAAGACGCGGCGCTGGAGCGGCGTTTCCAGAAGGTGTTCGTGGGCGAACCGACGGTGGAAGACACCATCGCGATCCTGCGCGGCCTGAAGGAGCGCTATGCCGTGCATCACGGCGTGGAGATCACCGACCCGGCGATCGTGGCCGCCGCCACGCTGTCCAACCGCTACATCACCGACCGCCAGCTGCCGGACAAGGCCATCGATTTGATGGACGAGGCGGCATCGCGCATCCGCATGGAGATCGACTCCAAGCCGGAGGAACTCGACCGCCTGGAGCGCCGCCTGATCCAGCTCAAGATCCAGCGCGAGATGCTGAAGAAGGAAAAGGACGACGCCTCGCGTCAGCGCCTGGCCGATCTGGAAACCGACATCGACAAGCTCGAGCGCGAGTTCTACGACCTCAACGAGTTGTGGAAATCCGAGAAGGCTGCGCTGCAGGGCACCACCAAGGTCAAGGAGCAGATCGAGCACGCCAAGCTGGAACTGGAGGCCGCGCAACGGCGCCAGGACTACGCCAAGATGAGCGAGATCCAGTACGGCGTATTGCCGCAACTGGAAAAGCAGATGGCGCTGGCCAACGAGGTTGAACATCACGACTTCAAGCTGGTGCAGGACCGTGTCACCGCCGAGGAAATCGCCGAGGTGGTGTCGCGCTGGACCGGCATTCCGGTCAACAAGATGCTCGAAGGCGAGCGCGACAAATTGTTGCGTATGGAAGACGAACTGCATCACCGCGTGGTCGGCCAGAACGAGGCGATCAAGGTGGTCTCCGATGCTGTGCGTCGTTCGCGCGCGGGCCTGTCCGACCCCAATCGTCCTAGCGGCTCGTTCCTGTTCCTGGGACCGACCGGCGTGGGCAAGACCGAGTTGTGCAAGGCGCTGGCGGACTTCCTGTTCGACAGCACCGAAGCGATGATCCGCATCGACATGAGCGAGTTCATGGAGAAGCATTCGGTCTCGCGGTTGATCGGTGCACCTCCGGGTTATGTGGGCTACGAAGAAGGCGGCTATCTCACCGAGGCAGTGCGTCGGCGCCCGTATTCGCTGATCCTGCTGGACGAAGTGGAGAAGGCGCATGCCGATGTCTTCAACATCCTGCTGCAGGTGCTCGACGATGGACGCCTCACCGATGGCCAGGGCCGCACCGTGGACTTCCGCAACACCGTGATCGTGATGACCTCCAACCTGGGCTCGCACCAGATCCAGGAGCTGTCCGGCGACGGTAGCGCCGAGGCCTATACGCAGATGAAGGCCGCGGTGATGGGCGTGGTGCAGGCGCATTTCCGCCCGGAGTTCATTAACCGGCTCGACGACATCGTGGTGTTTCATCCGCTGGATAAGGCACAGATCAAGTCGATTGCGCGCATCCAGTTGCATGGGCTGGAGAAGCGTTTGTCCGAGCGCGGCCTCAAGCTGGATCTGGACGATGCTGCGCTGGAATTGCTGGGTAATGTCGGCTTCGACCCGGTGTATGGCGCACGCCCGCTCAAGCGCGCGATCCAGTCGCAGGTGGAGAACCCGCTGGCGCAGCAGATCCTCTCGGGGCATTACCTCAGCGGCGATACCGTGCGCGTGCGTGTCGAGGGTGGGCGTCTGGCATTCACCAAGGGCTGATGTTTGGCGGTACTTGTGTGCCGCATCGGTAGTCAAGGTTGAAAGGTAACCAACGGGCACTGCGCAGGCAGTGCCCGTTTGCGTGATATGGATGGCGCATGCTGGGCATCGTTGCGCTCACAACGCGGCGGCATAAGCTCATTACCGCTCGTCTGCAATCGCAGGCGCATGCCCGGCTATGGTCGGCACTCTGTCCGAGAGCGAGCCGCGCCATGACCGATCCGCAGTGGAAGCCTGAAACCATCGCCGTGCACGGCGGCTACACGCCCGACCCGACCACGCGTGCGGTGGCGGTGCCGATCTACCAGACCGTGGCCTTCGCGTTCGACGATACCCAGCACGGCGCGGACCTGTTCGACCTCAAGGTGCAGGGCAATATCTATAGCCGCATCATGAATCCGACCAACGATGTGCTGGAGCAACGCGTGGCTGCGCTGGAAGGCGGCATCGGCGCGTTGGCGCTGGCGTCCGGGCAGGCGGCGGTGACGTATGCGATCCAGACCATTGCCGAGGCTGGCGACAATATCGTCTCCTCCAGTGCGTTGTATGGCGGCACCTACAATCTGTTCGCGCATACATTTCCGCAGTTCGGCATCAGCACGCGCTTTGCCGATTATCGCGATCCGCAGGCGTTTGCCGGCTTGATCGATGAACGTACCAAGGCGGTGTTCGTGGAGTCGATTGGCAATCCGCGCGGCAATATCACCGATATCGAAGCCGTGGCCGCGGTGGCGCATGCGCATGGGGTGCCGTTGATCGTGGACAACACCGTGGCCACACCTTCGTTGTTGCGGCCGATCGAGTTCGGCGCCGACATCGTGGTGCATTCGCTGACCAAGTATCTGGGTGGCCATGGCAACAGCATCGGCGGGGCGATCGTGGACAGCGGGCGCTTCCCCTGGGCGGCGCACAAGCAGCGGTTCCCGCGCCTCAACGAGCCGGATGTGAGCTATCACGGTGTGGTCTATACCGAAGCGTTGGGTGATGCGGCGTATATCGGTCGTGCGCGCGTGGTGCCGCTGCGCAACACCGGTGCGGCACTATCGCCGTTCAATGCGTTTTTGATCCTGCAAGGCATCGAAACGCTGCCGTTGCGGATGGAGCGCATCAACGCGAATACGCTGGCGATTGCGACGTATCTGCAGGGGCATGCGCGGGTTGCGTGGGTCAACTATGCCGCGCTGCCGGATCATCCCGAGCATGCGTTGGCGCAGAAGTATCTGGGCGGGCATGGCTCGGGTGTGTTGACCTTCGGCCTGCCCGGTGGACGCGCGGCAGGCGCGCGGTTTCTGGATGCGCTGCAGTTGTTTACGCGGCTGGTGAATATCGGCGATGCGAAGTCGCTGGCGACGCATCCGGCATCAACCACGCATCGGCAGTTGGGCCCGGCCGAGTTGGAACATGCCGGGGTGAGTGAAGACACCGTGCGGCTGTCGATCGGCATCGAACACATCGACGATCTGCTAGCGGATCTGGAGCAGGCGCTGCAGGGGGCGTGAGGTGTCGATAGCCGTTTGAGGGTACGCGTTCTCCGGGCACCGCCAAGCACGCGGTCTGTTCTGGCTTCGGTCAGGACGTCAGCGCGGCCGGGTATTGGCTCCTCGGCTCGGTCAGACGTCCTGTCTGACTCGCCGCCGCGGCACATCCCTGTGCCGCTCTCCGCCAATCCCCGGCCACGCTGCCGCCTCGGTACGTCGCTTCCATGACCTAGAATTCTTGAACAAGCCGATGAAGCGTGGCTTGAAGCCCCTCTCCCGTCGGGGCGAGGAGGAACAGCTTGCGCGCCATGGGCGCGTGCCTTGGAGCGCCCGCGCCGCAAGCGCGGGCCGGGGCGCTGAGCGGGGGTTGGGGTGAGGGTACGGGTTCTCCGGGCACCGCCAAGCACGCTGTCTGTCTGTGACTATGTCTCTGGCTTCGGTCAGGGCGTCAGCGCGGCCGGGGATTGGCTCCTCGGCTCGGTCAGACATCCTGTCTGACTCGCCGCCGCGGCACATCCGTGTGCCGCTCTCCGCCAATCCCCGGCCACGCTGCCGCCTCGGTACGTCGCCTCCATGACCCAGAAATCTTGAACAAGCCAATGAAGCGTGGGTAGAAGCCCCTTTTCCCGCCGGTGACAGCTAGCCCCTCTCCCGTCGGGAGAGGGGTTGGGGTGAGGGTACGGGGCGAAGCCCACTCACACTTACTACGTCAAGCTCAGCGCCGCACTTGGCTAAAAGTTGCATGCACTTTCTTCAGACATGGCATGAGGCTTCGCCCGTACCCTCATCCGCCCCTTCGGGGCACCTTCTCCCGATGGGAGAAGGACAGCTTTAGCCCCTCTCCGTCGGGAGAGGGGTTGGGGTGAGGGTACGGTTGACCAAATATTTCTCAGTAGCCGCACTCTCATCCGGCGTTGCGTGCCACCTTCGCCGGGCGGGAGAAGGGATTGGGGATTCACCATCCAGGCGCGTGGCGACGCGCTGCTCTTGGCCGGTTGCCGGAGACCGCTGAGGCCCCAGCCAATCCTGCTACCATGCGCGCCCCTGAGGTGACTGCTGCTTTACCGGTGGTTTAAACGGGAATCCGGTGCGCGCATCGCCTTGGCGAGTTGCAATTCCGGAGCTGCCCCCGCAACGGTGGGCGAGGTCAGATGCCGCATTACGCCACTGTGCAGTCGCATGGGAAGGCGCGGCATCGGGGGCGCAGGCCTCCACTCGCGAGCCCGGAGACCGGCCTTGAGGAATTGACCCGGCACGCGGTGGGCGTGGCCTTGATCGTCTGGCGCTGCGGCCTCGGGCGCCTGGCCCGTTGCTGTTTGCCGCCCCATTGCCCCCGCGCGGGTAGGCGCGGTTCCAGGAGCAGCAGTCGATGTCCCTTTCTTCCGTTTCGCCGCGCCGCGCGGTGCTCGCCGTGTGCCTGTCGTTGTGCGTGGTCAATCTGGCCAATGTGGTCCATGCCGAAGCCGCCATCGATCTCGACCAGGTCGTGGTCACTGCTTCGCGTACCGCGCAGACCCAGGACCAGACGCTGGCGCCGGTCACCGTGATCGACCGCGCGCAGATCGAGCGTCGCCAGGTGAACTCGCTGCAGGATCTGCTGCGTGGCGAAGCCGGCGTGTCGCTGGCCAACAATGGCGGACCCGGCAAGCCGACCTCGCTGTTCCTGCGCGGCACCGAGTCCGACCAGGTGGTGGTGCTGATCGACGGCGTGCGCATCGGTTCGGCCACCTCGGGCGGCGCGGCGCTGCAGGACCTGCCGATCGAACAGATCGAGCGCATCGAAATCGTGCGTGGCCCCTTCTCCAGTTTGTATGGTTCCGAAGCGCTGGGCGGTGTCGTCCAGATCTTTACCCGCCGCCCGCAGGGCAGCTTCGTGCCCACCTTCAGTGCAGCGGCGGGCAGCGACAATGCGCGTCGTTACAGCGCGGGCGTAGCCGGGCGCAGCGAAGGCGATCTGAGCGAGCGCGGCGGCTGGTATTCGGCCAACGCGGTGCATGACGAGACCGATGGCATCAACGCCTATCTGGACACCAGCTCCAGCGACTACGATCCGGATCGCGATGGCTATCGCAACGATTCGCTGAGCGTGCAGGGCGGCTGGCGCTTCAATCGCCAGTGGGATGCGGACGTGCACGCCTTGCGCGCGCAGAGTCGCAACGAATACGACGGCTCGGCCTTCGGCGGTAACTTGTCCAAGGGCGTGCAGCAGGCGGTCGGCGGCCGCGTGCGGTATGCGCCGACCGATGCGCTCAAGCTCACTGCCAGCGTCGGCAGCAGTTCCGATTTGAGCGATGCGTATTACGAAGGCGCGTATCTGTCCACCTACGACACCCGCCGCAAGCAAGGTTCGTTGCAGGCCGATATCGATGCCGGCGCTGGCCTGCTGACGGTCGGCTTCGACTGGCAGCGCGATGCCATCGCCAGCAGCGACAATTACAATTCCGATAGCCGCATCGACCGCGCCGCATTCGCGCAGTGGCAGCAGAGCTTCGGCACGCAGTCGTTGCAGGCCAGCCTGCGTCGCAATGACAACAGCCAATTCGGCGGCAAGACCACCGGTAGCCTGTTGTGGGGCTGGGATTTCGCCGAGCACCTGCGCCTGACCGCCAGCTACGGCACCGCGTTCAAGGCACCGACCTTCAACGAGTTGTATTACCCCGATTTCGGCAATCCGTTGCTTGGGCCGGAGACCTCCAAGAGCGCCGAGCTCGGTCTGCGCGGCAACTACGACTGGGGCACCTGGACGCTGAGCGCGTTCCAGACCCGCATCGACGATTTGATCGCCTACGACGCGTCGTTGGTGGATGCGGCGCATCCGTTCGGGCAGCCGAACAATATCGATCAGGCGCGCATCCGCGGCGTGGAGGCCGGTTACGACACCGAGCTGGCCGGCTGGACTGTGCGCAGCGCGTTGACCTGGTTGCAGCCGGAAGCCGATGGCGGCGTCAATCAAGGCAACTGGTTGCCGCGGCGCGCGCGGCAGAGCGGGCGTATCGATGCGGACCGCAGCTTCGGTGTGTTCGGCGTGGGTGCCAGCCTGTTCGGGTCCGGCAAGCGTTTCGACGATCTGGCCAACACCGAGCGCCTGGCCGGTTATGGGTTGCTGGATCTGCGCGTGAGTTATGCAGTGAATGCGGAGTGGAAGGTGGCGCTCACTGCCAACAATGTGTTCGATCGCCAGTACGAAACCGCACGCTGGTACGCGCAGCCGGGGCGCAATTATCTGCTGACGCTGCGTTATCAAGCAGCGCAGTAAGCGCGGCGATCACACCGGCCGTGCTCACCGTCGGGCGAGTCACACTGCAGCCGCACAAGCAATTGCATCGCGTGCACGGGCGGCTTGCATTGAACGACGCGGCGGTGAGCGGCTACGCGATCCACTGCGGCATCAGCACGGGCGCTGCGTTGACGCGGCCATTGCTGCAACAGGACGACGGCCGCGCCATTGGACGAAGAGATGCGCGCACGCATCGCGCATCATCGCCGCCAACGCCCGCCGCACTGGCAGTACGTGGAAGAACCCATCGCGCTGGCTGCCAGCTTGCAGGCACTGGCCGCGCCCGACCGCTGCGTGCTGGTGGATTGCCTCACGCTGTGGCTGAGTAGCCTGCTGGGCGACCCGGATGCCGGCGTATTCGTGCACGAGCGTGATGCCTTGCTCGGCACCCTGCCGCAGCTGCCGTGGCAGATCGAGCTGGTCGGCAACGCGGTCGAGCAGGGCATCGTGCCGTTGGGTGAACCGACGCGCCGGTTTGTCGACCAGGCCGGTCTGCTGCATCAGGCATTGGCGGTACAGTGCGAGCGCGTGGTGTTCGTCGTGGCCGGCTTGCCGATGGTGCTGAAAGGAGACGCGGTGTGAGTATCGATTGGATCCAGGGTGCCTGTGCGGTGCCGGATGCACGTGTGCGGGCAGCGGCGCTGGCCCGGCAGGGACAACTGACCAAGCCGCCTGGTGCGCTGGGTCGGCTGGAGCACCTGGCCGTGCAACTGGCGGCCTGGCAGCGCAATGAATCCCCCACCGTGCAGCGGATCTGGATTGCCGTGTATGCCGCCGACCACGGCGTCGCGGCCGAGGGCGTGTCTGCGTTTCCGCAGGCGGTCACCGGCGAGATGGTGCGCAATTTCGCCCGCGGTGGCGCCGCCATCGCAGTGCTGGCGCGCGAGCTCGGCGCACGCCTGGAAGTGGTGAATCTGGGCGTGGTCAACGACCCTGGCGAGTTGCCGCGGGTACGTCGTGCCTGGATCGCGCCGTCCAGCGCCAACATCTGCGAGCAGCCGGCGATGACATCCACCCAATTGCGCGACGCACTCGCCGCAGGCGCCGAAAGCATTGCACAGGCAAGGAGTTGCGATACGCAGCTGTTTGTCGGCGGCGAAATGGGCATCGGCAACACCACTGCTGCCGCCGCGCTGGGCTGCGCGCTGCTGTCGCAGTTTCCGCAGGCCATGGCCGGCGCCGGTACCGGGCTGGATGCCGAAGGCATCGCGCACAAGGCGACCGTGATCACCCGTGCGCTGGCCCTGCATGCCGATGCCTCCACGCCGCTGGAGCGGTTGCGCCGGCTAGGCGGTTTCGAGATTGCCGCCCTAGTCGGTGCCTATATCGCCGCTGCGCAGGCGGGGATTCCGGTGCTGGTGGATGGTTTCATCAGTACCGCCGCGGCGTTGGTCGCCACCCATCTCAATGGCGGCGTGCGCGAATGGCTGCTGTTCGGGCACCGCTCGCAGGAGCGCGGCCATGCCGCGTTGCTGCGCGCGCTGGATGCCGAACCCTTGCTGCAACTGGACCTGCGCCTGGGCGAAGCCAGCGGCGCAGCGGTCGCCATTCCGCTGTTGCGTCACGCTTGCGCACTGCACAACGGCATGGCCACCTTTGCCGAAGCCGGCGTGTCCGACGGCTGAGTGCGTAGATCAGCGTGTTGCGACACGGCGGTACTGGCTAGCGCAGCTATCGCGGGTAGCTCGACGACCCGCTTGCCGCGTTGGGCTGGCAGCAGCTGCGCACGGCTACCGCCGAGGCTGCGATGTGGTGGTCGCCTCCACGCTGCAGCGCTGCGCATTGTTCGCCACCGAATTGGCAAACGCGCGGTGCAAAGCCTTGCTGCAGTACAGCCGCTTGCGCCGCCCTCATTGCGCAAGATCGGGACCGCGCGTCACGCCGAGCTGCGCGATGCTGGGGCCGCCAACAAGGAATCGTCCATGCCAGCAGCCTCCGTCAGTTTCAATCGGCAACGCAGCGTCGAGCGCGTTGTGGCACACCTGCAGGCCAGCATTCGCGCTGGCGAGCCGCTGCCGGATCTGGCCGCACTGGCGGCGGTGGCGCAGCAATCGCCGCATCATTTCCACCGGGTCTATCGCGCGCTGGCGGGCGAAACCCTGGGGCAGACCATCGCGCGGCTGCGTTTGAGTTATGCGTTGCATCTGTTGGGCGAGCAGGCGAGCTCGGTGACCGAGGTGGCGCTGGCGGTGGGCTATCAGACCCCGCAGGCGCTGGCACGCGCGTTCCGTGCCGTGTTGCAGGCCAGCCCGAGCAGCCTGCGCAATACACCGTCGCTGCGCGCACAGAAACTGCAGCAATTGGCCGTGCCCTCGATGCCGTCGCAGCTGTCCGGCGCGCCGTTGCAGGTGATGGTGCAAGTGCTCGACCCGCTGCAAGTGGTGGTGCTACGCCAGCGTGGCGCGTTCGACGATCTGGACCGTGGTTTCGGCCGCATCGCAGCCTGGGCCGAGCGAGTCGGTGCGATCGAGCAGCTGCAGTCGCTGATCGGCCTGCCACTCAGCGACCACCGCGATGTGCCGGCGCACCTGCATCTGTTCGAATGCGGCATGGCCTTCGACACCGCACTGTCGCCACCGGCGCCGTTGCACCTGCGCCAGCTCGACGGTGGCGCGCACGCGGTGCTGCGTCATGTAGGGTCGTATGCCGGTATCGAAGACGCGCTCGACCGCGTGCTCGCGCAGTGGCTACCCGACAGCGGCTACGCGCTACGCGATGCGCCGCTGCATTACCTCTACCTGGACGATCCAGAAGCAGTGGCAGAGGCCGAGTTGCGTGCAGACATTCGCGTGCCGGTCGAGCTTTCCACGGGCACGAATGCAGTTGCCGCCGCCTGAGCCGCCACTGGCAAGAACACCATCTGCGGCGCTGGATGCATCAGGAACTGCTGATGCGAAATATTCCACGCATACGCACCGGCCAGCGGGAAGGCCAGGCAGTCGCCCGGCGCCAGTGCCGCGACAGGCTGGTCGCGCGCCAACACGTCCTTGGGCGTGCACAACTGCCCGACCAGCGTCACCGGCATGTCGCGCAGCACGGGCGCGCGCGCGCCACGCAGCACACGGAACGGGTGATCGTGGCCTTGCGCGGCGGGGGTACGGAAGTGATGGGTGCCGCCGCGGGCAATCGCAAACCAGGCGCCGTGGCTGCGCTTGAGGTCCAGCACTTCCATCAGATACCAGCCGCAGCTGGCACTGACATAGCGCCCCGGCTCCAACCGCAGACGCAGTGCGTCGCCATGTTCGCCTAGCAACGCAGGCAAGCCGGCGCAGAAGCCGGCCCAATCGAACGAGGATTCCGGCGCCAGATAATCCACACCGAAGCCACCGCCTGCATTCACCCGCAACGGGCCAAGCCCGTAGCGTTGCCGCCACTGCTGCACGGTGCGCAGATAGGCGGCGATCAGGTGCAGCTGCGCGCCGGCATCGCGCTGGTGCGACATCAGATGGAAATGGAAGCCTTCCAGCCGCAGCGAGGGGCTCGCACGCAGCCGATGGATCGCCGCATCCAGATCGTCCGGGTCCAGGCCGAACGGCGAGGGCTGCCCGCCCATCATCAGACGCGTGCTCTGCGCGCCGGGCACGGCGATGTTCATGCGCAGGAACACCGGCACGCAGCGGCCGGCCTGAGCTGCAATGGCGGCCAGGCGTTCCAGTTCGCCCAGGCTTTCCACGTGCACGGTGCAATCGGGCAGCGCAGCGGCCTGGGCAAGTTCGCTATCGAGCTTGCCGGGTCCGCCGAACAACAACGCGGCCCGCGGTTGTTGCTGATGCAGCCAGGCGAGTTCGCCGCCGGAGGCCGCTTCGAAGCCATCCATGTGCGGGGCGAGCGTGCGCAGGATCGGCGGCTCGGCATTGGCTTTTGCTGCGTAGAACAGCTCGCACTCGGCCGGCAATTGCGCGCGCATCCATGCCGCGTGTGCGTCCAGTGCGGCCAGGTCGTAGACGTAGGCGCAGATCGGGCCATCGCTGTGTTCGCGCAGGTGTGGCAACGCCTCCATCACTGCGGCGGTATCGATGCGCAGGCTCATGCGGCCACCTGGCGTGCGGTTGCGATGCGTGGAATGGGATTGGGCAGTGCGGTGTAATCGGACTGACGATCCGCGCGTTGCCACAGCCGCGTGCCCAGATTGTTCTTGCCGGGCAGCGGCGCGCCGTCGATCAGGCCCTGCAGCGCGGCTTGCGCGCCATGACGTTGCTGCCAGCGTGCGGCGATCTCGCCAACGCAGTGCCACAGGCGCGCTTCGAGCACGTCATCGCCCTCGGTGAGGTGGAAGATCGCTTCGGCCAGATTGTTGACCAGCGCGCAATACGCCACACGATTCCAGCCCTGTTCCGGCGTGTAGTACAGCGATTGCCGTGCGCGCTCGCCCACGCCCTGCAAACGCGTTGCTGGCCAGTGGTGTGCGAGCAGTTTGGTGCCTTCCAGATCGCGGATCCATACCCGTGTCGGCCAGCCATCGGCGAAGCCGATCACGGTATTTTGCAGGTGCGGTTCCAACGCGATGCCGTGCTGGAACAAGGCACTCCATACACCATCCAGCAACAAGCCGGCATAGGCGCGGAACCACAGCAACGTGGCGGTGTGGCGATCCATCTGCGCGCTGCCCAAGGCCTGCAACTTCGCCGCACACACGCTGTTGCCCTGCGCATCGCAGGTGAACAACGCGGCGGCCACCTGCGGCTGCCAACGCGCACGTTGCGCGGCAGGCAGGGTCTGCCGATACAGGATGCCGAAGCTCTCCGACAAGCCACGCGCTGCCATCGGATCGGCGGCGTGCAGCGCGGGATCGAGCTGTGCGATCTCCAGCGAGGTGGCAGCAGGCTCCAGCATCACATCGAAGCCGGGCACCTGCACCGCCAGCGCACGCCAGCTCGGCGCCAGCAGCTCGGTGAGCGCGACCGCGCTTTCCAGCTCGTACCAGGCGTTCTTGCGCACGCAGTTGGTCAGCCGCACATGCACCGAGCACTTGAGGAAATAATCCAGCTCCGGGTGATACAGCGTGCGCACCGAGGAGGTTGGCCGCAGTGCATCGCCCAGCATGCCGACCGGCTCGATCACGCCGCGTGCCTGCAAGCTGCGCAGCAGCGGGTCTTCGAGCAGCCGCTGCGCTTCCCATGGATGGCAGGGATACAGATCCTCGCTGCCGGACAGCTGCCGCAAGGTGGCACGTACATCGCGGCCTTGCATGCGCAACAGTCGTGGGTCGATGCGGAACCAGAACAGCTGGAACGCCGCACGCGCTTCCGGCGCGCAGGCCAGTACCTGCGCAAGATCGATGCCTTCGCGACTCTTAGGCGTGGGATGCAAGGCATGCCCCCACAGCATCGATTGCTCGGCATCGATCATCGCCTCGCCGGTTGCTGTGGTGCCTTGTGCCTGTCGCAACAACGCAGCAGTGATCGCCACGCTGTTGGCGCTTTGCGCGAGCAGTTCCGGATTGACCGCCTGCGTGCTGCCCAGCGCCTGCAGCAGGCAGCGGGCCAAGGCATGCGCATCCAGGCTCTGCCACGGTTGGCCGGCGCTCTTGAGAAACGGCGTGGAGGCGAAGCGGCAGCGGCCCAGGCGATCGGCATAGGCAATGCGCACGCACAGCGCGCCGGTGTCGCCCAGATCGATGCGCAGCCAGCGCTGCTCGGCCACGCGCGGGCCGGGGCGATCCAGCCCGCGATAATCGAAGTCCACTGCGCGCTGCGGAATCGCGAATTCGCGCAGGTAGCAGTTCAACCAGCAGGTGCAGGCCTGCGTGTCGGCCATGCTGTCGTACCAGGGGTCATGCATCGTGTGCGGCGACATCGGCGGATCTCCTCGAGGGGAAGCGCACCAGAACGGTGAGCGCAGCGGCCGCCGCAGCCAGCGCGGCAGCCAGGAAAGGGGTGGCAGGACCGGCCGCCTGGGCCAGCGCGCCGGCAGCGGCACCGGCGAACACGCCGGCCCATTTGCCGCAGGCATCGAAGCGGCCGAACAAGCGTCCGGCGCCGTGTCCGCTGGCGACCATCGCCAGGCTGCGGTTGAGCCCACGCAGGCCGAACAACATGCCGAACCCGAACAGCGCACGCGCAACTGCCAGTGCGATGGGGTCGTGCAACAGCGCCTGCCACACGCATGTCACGGCGAACAGCACCAGGCCAGGCACCAGCCACGCCTCGCCATCGCCGCGCCGCCACCATGGCAGCACCACCAGATAGACCAGGTGCGGCAGGCTGTAGAGCAGGCCGGCCAGCGCGTCGTGGCCGGCGCCGCGCGCCAGCGCATACGGGATGAAGTAGGGGAAGGTCACCACCATCGCGAAGCAGAACAGGAACTGCGCGATCAGCAACGCAGGCCACAGTGCGCTGTCCGTGGTGGTTGTCTGTGGTGAAGCCGACCGCGACGACGCAGCAGCGTCTTGCGAGGGTGTCGACGTCGCAGTGGAAGCTGTCGGCCGCACCGCAGGCCGATCGGCCGGCAAACGCCAGGTCAGCGCGAACGCCAGCAGCGGCAACAGCGCGAGCGCGCGATACAGCGACTGCGCCGGGCCAAGCGCCAGTGCAAGACCCAGCAACGCAGGCGCGCTGACCATCGCCAGGCGCGCCGAATACTGCGTCCAGTCCAGCGCACGCGCCAACGGGCCGGCCTGCGGCTGGCTGGCCAGATAGGCATTGGCCGCCGCCAGCGAGCCGCCGCAGGTGCCTTGCACGATCAGCCCGAGTACCAGCCAGGTCAGCGACGGTGCGAAGCCGGCGATCGCAAAGCCCACTGCCAGCCCCAGTTGCGCACGCAACAGCGAACGCTTGCGTCCATAACGGTCGGCCAGACGCCCCCAGGTGCCGGCCGTCAACGCGGTGCACAGCGTCGGCAACACGTACAGCACGCCGCTCCAGCCAACCGCGGCCGACGGCGCCAGTTCGGCCAGCACCTGCGGCAGAAACAACGGCATGCCCAACGCGGTGAAGGCGGCCAGGTAGTGCGCCGCCAGCACCGGGCCCAGAACACGCTTCATCGCTGAGCGCCCGCCTGCAGACGCAGCGTGTGCTGCGCGCCAGCGAATGCCTCGCCGAAGGGATTAGGCGCGCTATCGCCGTAGAACTTGTTGATATCCGTTGCACCGGTGAGCTGTTTGCTGAGCAGGCTGCCGGCGCTGAGCAGGTACTTCACCGGCAGCCGCGGCGCGGCCAGCAAGCGGCGCGCGGGGCTGGTGTCGATGCCATCGACGTCCAGTTGCGCCAGCGTCAAGGCGAACTGCGTCTGCAACTGCGTGTACAGCGGCGCACGCAGCGCGGGCTGCCATTCGGCCAGACCTTCCAGCACGGCCTGCAGATCCAGTTGCAGCACGATGGTGCAGAACATCTGCGCCAGGGCGTGCGGATCGTCCACCGCGATACGCGCATCGTGCAGCGGTCCCAGCGTGTCGAGATCCGGCAGCTGCGCGCGCAGCTGCGGCAGCGCGATGCGCGCGGCGTCGTTGTCCTTCATCAACAGCCGCGTCGCCTGGCCATCGGCGTAGACCAGTACGCTGTTCTGCTGATTGGCTTCCAGCGCGATGCCGTAGCGTAGCCACAAGCGCAGATGCACCGCGAGCAGCAGCTCCGTGTAATCGCGCCACCAGTTCAGTACATCACCCTGCATGAAGCGCTCGGCCAGATGGATCGCCATCGGCCGGCCATCCGGCAACAGCGCGCATAGCGCAGCAACCGGCACCAACGTGGCGTCGCCCAGCGGTGGATAACGCCGCACCAGATAGGCCAGATGACGCGTCTCACCCACGTGCCCACCATGCGATTCGTCCACGAACACGCAGCGGCCGCGCAGTGCCGGGTCCAGCGCATCGATGCGGCGCAATGCGCGCTCCAGCCAGTGGCCGTCGTACAGCGTGGAGGGCTTGATCAAACGCAGATTGAGCGCGCCAAGCGTGCGCATCGGGATCGGCAACTTGAGATGCAGCTGCGGATGCAGCAGCGGCACCAGCGTGCGCACCGACAGGGTAGGGCGCACCTCCAGCCAGGCCTGCGGTGCACGCAAGCTCCCAGCAGGCAGCGCGAAGCCGTCCTGCTCCAGCCGCGCCCACACCAGCGGATGCACCGGCCAGGCGATGTGCGTGTCGGCCAGTTCGGGCGGCAAACCCAGCGTGGCGAAGTCCGGCCACAGCTCGGCCGGTAACGCGCTGGTACAGGTGACCTGCGCACGCGGAATCGCCAGCCAGCGCAGCGTAAAGGTGGGTGCGAATTCGGGCGCGTAATCACGCAGTTCCGATACATCCAGCCCGGCCTTGGCGCGTGCGGTCGGATAGAACGGATGGTCGCGATAGCTCGCCAGTTGATCGCAGCGATACGCGCGCTCGGCCGCATCTTCATGCTGCAGCGCGTTGAGTAGCGCAGGTGCCTGTGCATCGTAGGCCTGGCGCGCCAGGCCGAGATGTGCAGCGGCGCACTCGGCTTCTTCGGCATAAGCGCGATGCAACTGCTGCGTGTCCATGTCGAGCTGCGCGCTCATGCGTTGCAGCCATGTCTGCGCACCGCGTTCGACATGCACACCGTCAGCACGTTGCACAATCCAGCTATCGCCACAGGCGCTGATGTCCTGCAGGTAGCCCTGCCGGTGGATCGGCAACCACACCGTGCCATCGGGCAGGTGCGCGATGCGCCACCAGCCTTCCACCGGGCTGGGGTCGGTCCATGCCGCCAGCAGTGTTGCATCAGGTGTTGCGGCACTGCCACGCGTGGCGATCCCACGCAGGTCTTCGCGCAGGCAGGCATCGATGATGCGGGTGGCGATATAGCGTTGGTCCGCTGTACTGCTCATGCGCGCAGCTCCGCGCTGTCGATCCGCCATTGCAAGCCCGCTTCGGCATGCACCACCGCCTGCTCCAGCGCCTGCGCATCACTGGCCAGCGCGCTCAGCACACCCAGGTAATCCTTGTTGGAATGGCTCAGCCGGATGCGTTCGCCCGGCGCGCGCATGCGCCGGTACTGCACATCGCTGTGCGCAGTTTGATGGCGGCGATCTTCGCTGGCGGCCACCAACTCGCCGTCCTGTTCGGCGACGTAATAACGCAGCAAGGCATGTGCGCGATCGCTGCGCAGTTGCGGCAGCGGCAGGCCCAGATGCGGCGCCAGCGCGGCGTTGAACCACTGCTTGCCGAACATGCTGTCGAGCAGGAATTCGCGGCGGTCGCCGATGCTGCGGTAGTTGATCTCCACCAGCACCGGGCCGTCGGCGGTGAGAATGAATTCGCTATGGCATAGCCCGAAACCGACACCAAAACTGCGCAGCTGTTCCAGCGCCTGCGCAATCACCGGCGTGTCGACGCGTGCATCCCACTGCGCTTCGCATTCCACAAAATGCGGCGGCGGCGACAAGCGCACCTTGAAGCCGCCCAGCGCCTGCAGCGTGTGGCCGTCGCCCAGCGTTTCCAGCGTAAACAGGGCACCTTCCAGCATGCCTTCCAGCAACACGGTGCGCTGCGGATGGCGCTGCCACACATCGTCCAGATAGGCCTGCAGTTGCGCGGCATCGGCGCAGTGGCGCACGTCCAGGCTGGCGACGCCTTCGCGCGGCTTGGCGACCACCGGCCACGCAATGTCGGCCGGCAACGCTGCGCCCGGCGCCAGCGTGCAGAACCACGGCGATGGCAGTCCGCGCGCGCGCAAACGCTGACGCATCGCCGCCTTGTTCTTGGCCGCGTAGCACACCTGCCAATCCTTGCCCGGCAGGCCCAGACCGGCAGCGACCAGCGCAGTGCTGGTCTGCAGATGATCGCTGTTGCTGAACACTGCGCGCGGCGACACGTCTGCGTCGTGCAGCACATCCAGCACGCCGAGCGGATTGAACACATCGCATTCGATCACCCGCTGCGGTGCGTGCGCCGGGTGCTCGCGGAAATAGCTGAGGTGATCGAGTCGGTGATCGGTCAGCAGCCACACCGGCAGGCCCAGCGCGTGCGCGGCAGGCAGAAAGCCTTCGGTGATGGCCGGATGGCAGACATGGGTGAGGATCACCAACGGTGCAGCGGATGTCGCAGTCATGGCAGCTCTCGATTCAACAGGACGGTGGAAAAACCGGTACTGAAACGGGCTGCCTGGCGCTGCGGGGCGTTGGGTGGCCTGCGATACGGTGATCGCATGCCGCATGCTGCGGCGGTGATGCGTGCGTCATGCACGCCGTGTTGTCTGCGGCGCTCGCCAGCGCGACCGCCGTTGCCCAAAGGCACGACCAACGCCCCTGTGCGTCGGTCGTTTGCAGCAGTTATTTATTGGCGCAGGTTTAAAACGTGGGCTTAAAAGGTGTACTCCAGCCCGGCGGTCACGGTGCGCGATGGCGCGGCCTGGCGGCCCCACGGGCTGGTATCCACACCGCGGAACCGGTACTGCCGATCGAACAGGTTGTTGATCGCCAGCGATGCGCTGAATTTTTGTCCATCGCGTTCGAACAAGGTATGGCTTACCTGCGTGTTCCACACCATGTAGGCCGGCAACTGACCCACCGAGGCGATTGCGTTCTCTTGCACGGTATTCGCCGCATCGCTGTAGGCCTTGCTGAAGTAGTAGCTCGACAGTGCGACAGTGGTGTGACCGAGCGTGTAGTTGCCGCCTAGCGTGATCTGATTACGTGAGGTGTAAGGCACGCGAAAGCCGCGAAACGCGCCCGATTCCTGGCTGGCATCCAGATATGCATAACCGGCGTTGAGGGTGAGCGCGCGCAGATTTTCCGGGCTCCATTGCAGTTCCAACTCGCCGCCTTGATGGCGGGTCTTGCCGAGGTTGCGGAATACGCGCGTGGTGTTGTCCAGCTGGATCTGCTGATCGAAGTCGATCAGATAGCCGCCCAACTGGATGCGAGTGCGCTCGTTGGGTTGATAGCGCGTGCCGGCTTCGTAGTTCCAGGCCAGTTCGGCATCCAGATTGTTGCCGAAGATGATCTGGGTGACCTGCGGCGCACGCATTGAGCGTTGCCCATCGGCATAGAAAAACCACTGTGCGTTAGCCTGAAACCCGACCGTCAGACCCGGCAACACATCGCGGGTCTGGTTGAGCGTGCTGACGCCGGTGGCGCGATTGAAATAGCGCGAATCCAGCCGCTCGTAACGCAGGCCCGGGGTGATGGTGAAACGTTCGTCGGGCAGGGTGATCGCGTTGCTGACGTAGGCGGCCAAGGCGCGATCTTCGAACTGCCAATCGCGCACGCTGGTGAACAGGCCATCGCGCAGGCGCAGATTGCCGACCAGAAAATCGATGTCTTCGTGCACGGCGCGCACACCGGCGGTCCACTGCTGACGCACGCCACCGGCAGCGCCCATGTTCCAGCTCAGGCGCGGCTCGCTGCCGACCACGCGGAAATCGCGCGGTGCGGTCTGGCGCAGTTGCGGCGGCAGATCCGAACGCCAGGTTTCGGTGGCGGCCTGACGCATGCCGACGATGAAGTTGCGGCTGCTGCGTGCGCTGAAGTTGGTCCAATCCAGGCGCACATCCTTCATCGGGCCCCAATCGCCCAGCAACTGCTCATAGCTCAAGGATGCACGCGTGGTGCGGCCGTTGAAGCTGTCCAGCGGACGCGTGGATTGACGCGGGTCGCGCCGGTAATCGTCCGGGCTGAGCGCGCCTGCCAGATCCATGTCGACCAGATAACGCTGCACGCTGGCCTTGAGCAACTTGGTGTCGTCCAGCCACCACTCCGCACGCACGCGCAGATTGCTGATATCGGTATCGCTGTGCGCGCGCCAATACTCGCCATAGGTGCGATTGGCATCGACCTGCATGCCGAAGTTGTCGGTGAGATAGCCGCCGCTGCTGAGCGCGCTGTCCTGCAGAAACTGGCCCTGGCCGCCGGCGGTGATCTTGTGCGCCAGCGTGGTGCTCCACGCGCTGGGGATGTCCTTGCTGACCAGATTGATCACCCCGCCCACGTTGTTCGGCCCGTACTGCACGGCCGCACCGCCGCGCACGATATCGATGCGGTCGATCTGATTCAGCCCCACCGGAAACAGCGACAGACTGGTCTGCCCATACGGCGCCAATGCCAGCGGAATGCCGTCTTCCAGCACCTGCACACGGCCACTGCGGCTTTCGTACAGGCCGCGCAGCATCAGCTGCGGCAACGCGCCGGTGCCGGTTTCGTCGAAGATCTTGATGCCCGGCACGCGTTGCAGCGCATCGTCCAGCGAGCGGTTGCCACCGTTGCGCAGCTGTTCGCGATCGATCACCTGGCGGCTGCCGGCATACCGCTGCACATCGTCGGGTTTGGAACGCCCGAGCAGGCTGCCCTGCACCTGGATCGCATCCAATGCGCGGATCGGCGTTTGCGCATCGGCGGCATCGGCATCCGGCGACTCGATGGCGAACGCCACCTGCGGCAGGGTCACAGTGATCGCAGCGATGGCGATGGCCAGGGCGTGGAAACGGAACGTCGACATCTACGGCGTGCTCCTGCAGGCGGGTGGTGAAGTGGGTATGGCGAATGTGGCCAGGTGGCTGCGCAGTGCACGTTGCATCAGTGCGCGGTCTTCGCCGGCAAGCAGCCAGCGCAGATCGGGCTGTTGCAGCCAGTGCGCGCGTTGCGCATCGGTGCGCGGATTGGGGCAGAACGGCACCTCGGCAGCAACGCATTGCGCATGCAGTTGCAGCAGCAGTTCCCACACCTGTGGATGGGTCGGTTGCGGGCCCAGGCCCAGATCCAGCGCAAGATCCAGTGCGCCTTCCATCACCAGCGCCACGCCGGGCACGGCAAGCATCTCGGGCAGCGCAGCAACACCGGCCGCGCTTTCGATCATCGGCACGATGCGGATATCGCGATTGGCTTGTGCGATGTAGCTGGGCAGATCGAGGTTGCCAAAGCCGGTGACACGCCCGCCGGTGATACCGCGCCGGCCCAGCGGCGGAAACCGCGCCGCAGCGATGGCGGAGGCCAGTTGTGCCGCTGATTCGGCGCGCGGAATCACGATCCCGCGTGCGCCGGCATCGAGCACGCGACCGATCAGTTTTTCGTCCACCTCCGGCACGCGCACCCAGGCCTCACAGCCGGACAGCTCGCATGCGCGGATGGCGTGTTCCAGCTCGTCCGGCGCGCGCAGCACATGCTCCAGATCCAGCACCACAAAGCCATAGCCGATGCGGCCCAGCAGCTCGCACAGCTGCACGCTTGGCAACGCATTGAGAACGCCAACCGCAAACGTCATGGATGAGGCCGCCAAGGAAACGGGCGCTCATCCTGCTCTTGATGGGAATGATTATCAAGTGTGTCTGGAGGGCAGTTCGTGGTGCCCTGGTCGCAGTTTGATCAAGGCGCTGCCGCAGACCTTTCCGTACTGAACAAGCTGCGGGCAACAAAAAACCCGCAGGTAGCGCCGGCGGGTTTTTTGTTTCGTGCGGTGTTGCCTGATGCTGCGCTGCAGCTTACGAGGCCGGAACGCGCAACGCCCGATACGGTGGGGTCGACATCACCATTTCGGCCAGCGAGTAGGCTAGTTCGCGTTCGGCCAGCACCGCGCCGTCGGCGCCGTGAGCGAGTAGATGCTTGACCTCGGCATCGCTGTGCGCACGCGCCAGCAGCGTGAGCGAGGGATTGATCGCACGCAGCTTGGCCAGCGCTTCGCCGGCTTCGAGCGGCTGCGGGATCGCAAGAATCGCGATCTTGGCGTGCTCCGGGCGCGCCTCGGCCAACACGCGGTCGGCCGCCGCGCTGCCACGGATGCCGGGGATGCCGGCCGCATGCGCCTTGGCCACATGATCGCCGTTGTCGTCGATCACCAGCACCGGCACGCCACGGCTACGCAACAACTGCGCCAGCGCGCTGCCCACGCGCCCGTAGCCGATCACGATGGCATGGCCGTCCAGCTGCAGTGGCGGGCCGGGCGGCAACTCCGGTTCCACCGTGGCCGGGGCGTCCTGCGCCTGCCTGGCCTGCCAGCGGTCCAGCCACGAAAACAGGAACGGGTTGGCGATGATCGACAGCAGCGCGCCGGCCAGGATCAGGTCGCGCCCGGTTTCGGGCAGGATCGCCAGCTGCACGCCCAGCCCGGCCAGGATGAAAGAGAACTCGCCGATCTGCGCCAGGCTGGTGGAAATGGTCAGCGCGGTACCGGTGGGGTGGCCGAATGCACGCACGATCACAAACGCGGCCAGCGACTTGCCCAAGGTCACGGTCAGGAACGTGGCCAGCACCTGCCACGGATGCTCGACCAGAATCATCGGGTCGAACAACATGCCCACCGAGACGAAGAACAGCACCGCGAACGCATCGCGCAACGGCAGCGAATCGCTGGCCGCCTTGTGGCTGAGCTCGGATTCCTTGAGCAACATGCCGGCGAAGAATGCGCCCAGTGCGAACGACACGCCGAACAGGGTGGCCGACACGAACGCCACGCCCAGCGCGATGCCGAGCACCGCCAAGGTGAACAATTCGCGCGAACCGGTGGCAGCGACTTTTTCCAGCGACCACGGAATCACCCGGCGCCCGATCACCAGCATCACCGCCACGAACGCCACCATCTTGAACAGCGTCAAACCGAGCGCGGCCAGTAGCGAGGTGGATTCGCCGTCATGCGCGGCAGCTGGCGCGCCGGTGCCCAGCACCTCGGCCAATGCCGGCAACATCACCAGCGCGATCACCATCACCAGGTCTTCGACGATCAACCAGCCCACCGCGATGCGGCCGCGCTGGGTTTCCAGCAGGCGGCGTTCTTCCAATGCGCGCAGCAACACCACGGTACTGGCCACCGACAGCGCCAGACCGAACACCAGGCCATGCATCAACGGCCAGCCCATGCTCCAGGCCAATGCCCAGCCCAGCAGCGTGGCGACCACGATCTGCGCCAGCGCGCCAGGAATGGCGATCCACTTCACTTCCATCAGATCGTCGAGCGAGAAGTGCAGATCCACGCCGAACATCAGCAGCATCACACCCAGCTCGGACAGCTGGTTGGCCATGGTCTGGTCGGCCACGAAGCCGGGCGTGAACGGCCCGACGCAGACGCCGGCAAGCAGATAGCCGACCAGCGGCGAGAGCTTCACTTTCTGTGCGAGCGTGCCCAGCACGAAAGCGACCGCGAGGCCGACGGCGATGATGTCGATGAGGCTGGTGTCGTGATGCATTCCAATCCGTTGTGAGGTTGTCCGAGAATAGCGAGGGCGACCCAGCCAACGGCACTGCGCCGGGCATCGCCTGCGGGCATTGTGTGGTCATGGCTGGAGTCCGGCGAGGGGAACAAGACCGCATTGCAGGTCCGGTTGGCCGGACGCCCATAGTACACAGCGCTTGATTAACGCGATGCGACACGTGGCGCATGCACGCAAACGGATGCACGCGTTGGGCGCGGCATGTGGACCGCATGAGCATGCGTGCGCCAGCGCGACAGCGAGATGCACTGCACAGACAGGCAACGCCGAATCAACTTTGACGACAAGGCTTCGCGCCTGGGCAAGGCACGTGCGCGATGTCGGTCGACAATTGCCGCTGACAAATTGCCTCTGACAATCAGCGATTCCCTGTTGAAGAGCCTGCGTTCTTCATCAGGTCCAAGTCCTTATCGCCCCAGCCCCCATCGCCCATCTGCGGATGGTGATGCCATACGAGCCAGGCCATGCACCTCAGCGATTTCGCAACACCCGTCTTTCGGCACGATCCTTATCCGACCTACGCACGCTTGCGTGCCGAAGGGCCGCTGGTGCAGGTGGCCGAAAGGCGACTGATGTCCGGCCACTACAAGGTCGTGGACAGCCTGCTCAGCGATCGCCGGGTGGGCCGCGATTATCTGGAAAGCATCCGCCTGCGCTACGGCGAGGCAGCGGTGCAAATGCCGCTATTTCAGGGCCTGAGCCGCATGTTTCTGCTGCTCAACCCGCCCGTGCACACCCAGTTGCGCGGATTGATGACACAGGCCTTCGGTGCGCGGCAGATGGACTCCATGCGCGAAGTCGCCCGCGACACCGCCGCCGGCTTGATCGAGACGTTTCAAGCCAGGGGCCACTGCGATCTGCTGACCGAGTTCGCGTTTCCGCTGCCGATCGCCATCATTTGCCGGATGCTGGACATCGATGCAGCCGATGTTACCGTGCTGAGTCACGCGACCAGCGCGCTGGCAAAAGTCTTCGATCCCATGATGACGCCTGTGGAATTGGAGGCCACCAGCGCTGCCTTCATCCAGCTGGAAACCTATTTCAACGCCGTGATCGAGCAACGTCGCAACAATGGCGGCGAGGATCTGATTTCGCGTTTCATCCAGGCCGAAGACGAAGGCCGCCGCTTGAGCGATGAGGAGATCGTCTCCAATGTGATCCTGCTGTTCTTTGCTGGCCACGAAACCACCTCCAACATGATCTGCAATGCGCTGGTCGCCCTGCATCGGCATCCGCAGCAACTGCGCCTGCTGCAGGAAAACCCGAGCTTGATGCCGAATGCAGTGCTCGAATGCCTGCGCTACGACAGCTCGGTGCAGATCGCCACGCGCACCGCGTTGCAGGATTTCGACATCGATGGGGTGGCCGTCTCCCAGGGCACGATGTTGTATCTGATGCTGGGCGCGGCCAACCACGACACGCTGCAATTCACCGACCCGCAGGTGCTGGATATCCAGCGCCAGCAGGGCCGCGCGCTGTCGTTCGGTGGTGGCATCCACCACTGTCTGGGCAATCGGCTGGCGCTGATCGAAATGGAAGCCGCGCTTGCCGCATTGCTCGAGCATCTGCCGGCACTTCGCCTGCCGCAGCTCGACGCGTTGAGCTGGAACGATCGCGCCAACCTGCGCGGTGTCGACGCACTGTTCGCCTCCTGGTGAAGTGAGTGGCCAAGAGCAGCCAACGAAACCTCCTGGACACTGCACAGATGGCGGCAACGCGTAGGCCACACCCGCCTTCGCATCTACTGCTTGCAACCCTGCACACCGACCATCTCGACTCGTCCTTGCCCGCTCACCGTCGCGGGACCTTACGCGGCATGGATGCCGCGTAAGAGCTTACAAGGACGTACTTGCAGCGTGTCCCGCGATGGTGGGCGGGCAAGGGCCCTGCAGCCAAGCCGCAGATCATCCGCTCTATAGCCGACACATCCACACCGTTCGATTACCTCTCAAGGTGACCGAGATCTTGAACTTCAGCGGAGTCTGGATGTTCCCAAGCGGAATTGGTCGAGGGCGCGATGCCCTCACCGCTCGCGGGACACGCCGCAAGTACGTCCATGTAGGCTCGGTGGCGGCATCCATGCCGCCACACGGTCCCGCAATCGGCGAGGACACCGCACCAGACAGGTTGCTGGTTGCTTTGAGGAGAGCTAAGCACACCGACCATCTTGACCGGTCCTTGCCCGCCCACCGTCGCGGGACCTTACGCGGCATGGATGCCGCGTAAGAGCCTACACGGACGTACTTGCGGCGTGTCCCGCGACGGTGGGCGGGCAAGGGCCCTGCAGCAAACCTGCAGATCATCCGCTCTACAAGCGACGCATCGACACCGTTTGAATACCTCTCAAGGCGACCGAGATCTTGAACTTCAGCGGAGTCTGGATGTTCCCAAGCAGAGCTGGTCGAGGGCGCGATGCCCTCACCGCTCGTGGGACACGCCGTGAATCCGTCCATGGAGTCTTAAGTGCATTGTGAATCCCCACAACGACAAACACCGCCGATCGCTCGGCGGTGTTTGCGTGATAGATGCGCTGATCGGAACTTTCGATCAGCACTTTACGATCAAGCGTCGCTAATCAGAACCGATAGGTAACCCGGCCATACCAGTAGCGCCCGTTGAAACCGAATGGCGACAACGACGAATACTGCAGGCCGCCGGCGCGGTCGTCATAGGCAGTGTTCAACTGTGCCTTCGTCGGATACTGGTTGGTGAGGTTGTCGGCGCCCACGGTGAAGGTAAACGCGTTCCAGGTCTGGCTGGCGGCCAGATTCAACAACCAGCGCGCGTCGTAGGTCTGGTCCTGGCTGCCATCGACCGGGTCGCTGATGCGCTTGATCGATCCGTAGCGGGTGGCGTTGAAATTGAGCCCGAATCCGCCGAAGGTCCAGTCTGCCGCCGCCATGTACTTGGTGCGTGGCGTGGCGTCGGTGAGTAGGCCCTGGCTGGCGCGGCCGAAGTTGGGGTTGGTCAACTCCAGGATGGTGGTCTTGTTGTAGTTGGCGCTGGCACTGAGATTGAGCTTGCCGTAGTTACCCAGATCGGCCAGGTAGCTGTTGATCCAGTCCACACCACGGGTGCGGCTGGTGGCGCCGTTGACGAAGAACTGCACCGCCGCCACCTGGCCGATCGGCTGCGCCAGCTGCAACTGGTCCGAATACAGGATCTGGTCCCAGATGCGGATCTGGTAGACGTCCAGGCTGGAGGTGAAGTTGGCGGTCGGCTGCCACACACCGCCCAGACCGTAGTTGGTGGATTTTTCCGGGCTCAGCGGTTGTGCGCCCAGCGCTACGGCAACCGGATCGGAGGTGCGATAGGTACCTACCTGCACCAGCTCGCCGTCCTGGATCAGCGTCACCACCGAGGCATAGTTCTGCTGCGCCAGCGACGGTGCACGGAAGCCGTTGGAGATGGTGCCGCGCAGCGAGAACGTATCGCTGAAGGCATAGCGCGCCGACAACTTGCCCGAGCGCGTGGAGCCGGCGTCGCTGTAGTTTTCATAGCGCCCGGCGATACCGCCGGAGAGCTTGTCGGTGATGTCCGCTTCCAGATTGGCGTAGACCGCATTGCTGTGGCGGCCGAACTTGCCGGCCACCGACGGCTCCAACCCCGAGAACACCTGTGCACCGCCCGGATAGGGCGCGCCAGTGTCGGGGTTGATGGTATTGGGGTCGAAGAAGTACGACTCCGGCGAACCGGCGCTGATCTGGTAACGGTCCTGGCGGTGCTCGGCGCCGAAGGCCACATTGACCGGATACGCCAGGCCCCAGTCGAAGGCCTTGCTGACGTCCAGATTGACCGTGCCCTGCTCTGTTTCGAAACCGCCGGAATTGAAGTTGGTCGGCGAGCTGCCAGTGCTCCAGAACAGGTTGGTGTTGATGCTGTTGAGGATGTTGAAGGTCATGTCGTTCTTGCCGTAAACGGCCGACAGGTCCCAGTTCCACTCGCTTTCGGTGCTGCCCTTGATGCCCAGCACCGCCGAGCGATCGTTGGTGGGGTTGTAGATCTGCGGCAGGAAGCCATTCGGGTAGATCGCCTGCACATTGCGCGCGGTGTTGTCGGCAGCGCGGTAGTAACCGTTGGAGGTGACCTCACGGCGGCTCATGCTGAGGTGGCCGTACAGTTCCAGGTTCGGCGAGAACTCATAGCCGAACGCGGCCAGCCCCTGATAGAAGTTGGAGGCCGGGTCGCCATGGCGCTGATACGGCACACCGCCCGGATTGGGCGTGCCCGGCACGGTGGTGGCGCGGTTGGTGTTCTCGCCGCGGTTGGTGCTCATGGTGTTCTGGTAGTTCCAGGACAGCCGCACCCAGCCCGGTGCCGTATCGCCGCCGGTGCCGCCGAAGGGCATGCCGACCGAGCCGTCGATGCCGTTCTGCTCGCCATCGCCCTTGTCCATGATGCCGCCGTTGATCGACACGGTATTGCTGCCGGTATCGGCGCCATGTTTGAGCACGATGTTGACCACACCGGCGATCGCATCGGAGCCGTATTGCGCCGAGGCGCCATCACGCAGCACTTCGATGCGCGCGATCGCCGACATCGGCAGCGAGTTCAAATCCGCCGGTGCCGAACCACGGCCCACGTACGGGTTGTAATTGATCAACGACGAGGTGTGATAGCGCTTGCCATCCACCAGCACCAGCACCGCATCCGGCGACAGGCCGCGCAGGGTGGCCGGGCGCGCGGCATCGTTGCCGTCAGAGATCGCCGGACGCGGGAAGTTCAGCGACGGCAGCAATTTGCCCAGCGCGCTGGCGATATCGGTGGCGCCGGTGGCCTGCAGCGATTGCTCGGTGATGATGTCGATCGGCGATTCGGATTCGGCCACCGTGCGATCGCTCACGCGTGTGCCGGTGACGATCAGGGTATCCAGGGTTTTCTGCGGCTGGGTCGATTGCGACTGCGCACTAGCGGCGAACGTGCAGACGGTGAGTGCGACGGAAATCGCAAGCGAAAGTGCGTTGGAGGTGTGCATGGGAATGAAGGCTCAAAGGGGATGAAGGACGCAGGAAGGAAATGCGCGTGTTGCTCGGGGGAGTGCGACTGGAGTGCGACTGCTTACTGCGTGGCCCGTCGTGCTTGCGCGCCAGATGTGTTCCGCGTGGCGGAGACGGCGTGTGCAGCAATGACGTCGGCCGGTGACGCAGCCATGCTGCTGCGTTGCGCATCCTTGCTGAAGAAGAGCGTTGATCTCCCCCTCGCGCATCGATGCGAGAGGGGGAGCGATGCTGCGGTGTTACTTGCAGCGCCCCAGCGCTGCGTGGTGTGTGGTGCGTTTTGCGAGGTAGGACAAGCGCTGGCCGTTGCCGACCAGCGCGCAGCGCTTTACCACTTGTAGCTCACGTTGGCGTACACAAGCGCACCGTTGAAGCCGAACGGCGAGGAACCGCTGTAGGGCAGGTAGGTGCGCGTGCCGAGGCCGGCCTGCTGACGATCCGGATATTCGTTGAGCACGTTGTCGCCGCCGACGGTGAAGTTCCAGGCGCCCAGCTTGTAGGAGGCGGCCAGGTCCAGCGTCCACTTGGCCGCATAGGTCTGGTCGCTGCCGGCGTTGGTGCCGAAGGTGGTGAACTCGCCCCAGCGCGTGGCGGTGCCGGTGAACGACCAGTTGCCCGGTGCCCAGGTGCCGCCCAGGAAGAACTTGTCGCGCGGCGTGCCTTCGGTGATACGACCGATTTCGGCACGGCCGATGCGCACCGCGTTGGGGTCGATCGCCACCAGCGCTGCCGGGTTGTCGGCGATCTTCTCCACTTCGGTCTTGTTGTAGTTGTAGCCGGAGGTCAGCTCCACGCTGCTGCCGTCCAGATTCCAGCGATAGGTGCCGACCACATCCACGCCCTGGGTCTTGGTGTCGACCGCATTGGTGAAGTAACGCCCGCCACCGATGCCCGGGAAGCCATTGGCCTGCAGATAATTGCGCGCCGCGGTCGAGGTGAGGTTCTCCGACAGCACAATGCGGTCATCGATATCGATGCGATACGCATCGATGGTGACGTACAGATTTTCGATCGGCTGCAACACCACGCCCAGGCCGTAGTTCTTGGATTCCTCGGCCTTCAACGGCTCGGCGCCGAGCGCGATCGCTGCGGCATTGTCGGTACGGAAGGTGCCGATCTCGAACGGAATCGCCGTCACCGTGCCGTTGGGCTGAGCCACGTTGAGGAACTGCGTGGCGATCGACTGGAAGTTCTGCTGCTGCAACGACGGCGCGCGGAAGCCGGTGGAGGCGGTGGCGCGCAGCGCGACTTTCTCGGTGAAGGCATAGCGCAACGACAGCTTGCCGGTGGCGGTGTCGCCGAAATCGCTGTACTTCTCGTAGCGCCCGGCCAGACCGGCCGACAGCTTTTCGGTCAGATCCGCTTCCAGGTCCACGTAGGCGGAGTGGCTGTTGCGGTTGTAGTAGCCCGAGTCGGAGATCTTGAAGCCAGGAAACACCTGCGCGCCGGGGATCAGCGAGCCGTTGGCCGAGGGAATGCCGCCGTTGGCCGAGGACGCCGCATCGCCGGGCGACTGGTTGAACTTCTCGCCGCGCCATTCCGCACCGAAGGCCAGCGTGACCGGGTAGGCCAGCCCCCAATCGAGCGTCTTGGTGAAGTCGGCATTGAGCACGTTCTGGGTGACTTCCAGCGTACCGGCGTGGAAGTCGGTGGGGCTGGCCAGCCCCAGGCTGTTGTTCAAGCTGTTGCGCACATCGAAGGTGAGATTGTTCTGGCCGTAGTTGTAGCTCAGATCGATGTTCAAACCGCCTTCGGTGGAGGTCTTCAACCCGCCCACCCACGACACGTCCTTGCTGACGTTGTAGATCTGCGGCAGGAAGCCATCCGGATAGATTTCCGGGCGGTTGCGGTTGTCGCCGGCGAAACGGAAGTAGCCGTTGGAGAGCACTTCGCGACGGCTGACCATGCCGAACGAGTAGAAGGTCAGGTAATCGGTGGGGCTGTATTCGCCATTGAACGATACCGCGCCCTGGTCGATGTCCGGGTCGCCGTAGCGCTGCTCCACGCGTCCCTGGAACGGCAGCGCGCGGTTGGTCTGATCCGAATGCCCGGCCTGCGCGGCCAGATGCACCTTGCCGGTGCCGGCGAAGCTGAAGCCTGCATCGCCGGACAGCTGGTACTGCTCGCCGTCGCCGGCGCTGTACTTGCCGTAGCGGCCGCTGATGCTGCCACCTTCGCCGCTGCCCTTGAGCACGATGTTGATCACACCGGCGATGGCGTCCGAACCGTATTGCGCCGACGCACCGTCGCGCAGCACTTCGATACGCTCCACGGCAGCGATCGGAATGGTATTGAGATCGGCCGGCGACGAACCGCGGCCCTGGGTGTCGTTGAGATTGATCAGCGCTGTGGTGTGGTAACGCTTGCCGTTGACCAGCACCAGCACCTGATCGGGCGACAGGCCGCGCAGCTGCGCCGGGCGCACCGCGTCCGAGCCGTCGGAGATGGCCGGGCGCGGGAAATTCAACGAGGGGATCGCGCGTGACAGCGCGGTAGCCAGCTCGGTGGTGCCGGTCGATTCCAGTGCCTGCGGCGAGATGATGTCGATCGGCGATGCCGATTCGGCCACGGTGCGATCGGCCACGCGCGTGCCGGTCACGATCAAGGTATCGAGGGTTTTCTGGGCGGGAGCCTGTGACTGCGCGGATGCGCTTGAAGCGGAAAACGACAGTGCAAGAACAACGGCAATTGCGAGTGGACTGGTCTTGCAATTCATGCGGTGACAACTCCGAGTGGGGAACGGATGCATCGCAGGGGGCCCCCTCCCGGGCCGCGTCCGTTGCGGCAGCTGCGGTGCGTTCCCAACCATTAACCACGTGTAACCACATGTCAAATTTTGGTTATGTTGCGCGTGCAACCGTCATCGAGGATGTGCTAATGGCATCGTTGTCATCGTGCACCAAAGTGATGCGTTGCTTGCACCAGGGCTGCTGTGGCACGGCCTTGCTTGCACCATCTTGGACATCGATACCAGTTATGAAACTTCTGCATCAGAACGTGATTTACCCCGCATGAGTGCGGTATTGCGCAGGAGAACGAGACGGCCGCGCCGGTGTCGCGCTCGGACTCACGCATACGTGTGTGGCGGTATGTCTCACGTGGCTGCTGATTGGAAGCAGCATCGGTGCACTCGCGGCCAACGCAACAACCGCTGCTGCCATGTCTTGAAACGCACACGCCCCGGACTGGCCGGGGCGTGTGGTCAAACCTCAGACTGTGCAGCCGCAGAACTTACCAGCGGTAGTTGATGCGCCCGTACACATACGCGCCGTTGAAACCGAACGGCGACAGATTGCTGTACGGGAACTGCCCGCTGGTGGAATTGGCGAAGTTGTTCTCGTCCGGGTATTCGTCAAGCAGATTGTCCGCACCCAGCGTCAGCGTCCAGCGGTCGACCTTGTAGCTGGCCGATGCATCCACCACCCACTTGGCGCCAAAGGTCTGGTCGTTGATCGCCGCGGCCGGACGGGTGCTGTATTTGCCATAGCGCGTCGCACCCAATGCCAGCGTCCAGTGCTCCAGATTCCAGCTACCGTTGATCAGGAACTTGTCGCGCGGGAAGCCTTCTTCGATGCGACCGCGTTCGGTGCGGTCGATGCGCTCCAGGCTCAGTCCGTTGGCCGACAGCGCCGCCGGGTTGGCCGCCACGTTGCGGACTTCGGTTTCCGAATAGTTGTAGCCGGCGGTCAGGTCCACGCTGCTGGCGGCCAGCTGCCAGCGGTAGCTGCCGACCACGTCCACACCGCGCGTGCGCGTATCCACCGCATTGGTGAAGTAGCGCCCGCCGTTGATGCCGAAGATGCCCTGCGATTCGAGCAGATTACGCACGGCAGTGCCGGTGAGGTTGGACGAGAGCACGATGCGGTCGTCCACATCGATCTGGTACGCATCCACGGTGAGGTAGAGCGCATCGGTCGGCTGCAACACCAGGCCCAGGCTGTAGGACAGCGAGGTTTCCGCATCCAGCGGCTCAGACCCCAGCGCACGCGCCACGGTGCTGTCGGCGGGGAAGGTGCGGATCTCGAACGGGTTCGGATTGCCGGCCAGGAAGGTGGTGCTGGTGGACTGGAAATACTGCTGCGCCAGCGATGGCGCGCGGAAGCCGGACGACACCGTGCCGCGCAACGCGATCTTGTCGGTGAACGCATAGCGCCCCGACAACTTGCCCGAGGCCTGGCTGCCGAAATCGTTGAAGTCCTCGTAGCGCCCGGCCAGGCCGGCGGAGAACTTGTCGGTGAAATCGGCTTCCAGATCCGCGTACAGCGCATAGCTGTCACGCGAATACTGCCCGGACACGCTCGGCGCGAATCCGCCGAAGCCCTGCGCACCGCCGGCCAGCGTGCCGGCCTGGAAATACGAGCCCACCTCGCCCGGCGACTGGTTCCACTTCTCGTTGCGGTATTCCGCGCCGAAGGCCACCGTCACCGGATACGCCAGGCCCCAGTCGAAACCGCGCTTGACGTCCAGGTTGACGATGTTCTGCGTGGTCTCCAGCGCGCCATCGTAGAAGGAGGTCGGCGAGGTCGGCCCCAGGCTCACGTTGAGCGTGTTGCGGGTGTGGAAATCGATCTTGTTGTAGCCGTAGTTGTAGCTGGCATCCCAGTCCCAACCGCTGGCGGTGGAGCCGCGCACGCCGGCCACCAGCGAGCGGTCCTTGGCGTAGGTCTGGATTTCCGGCAAAAAGCCTTGCGGATAGACCGACAGGATGTTCTGGGTGGTGCTGCCCGGCGCGCGGAAGAACGCGAACGAGGTGATGTCGCGGTTGCTGGCGGTGGCGAACGCATAGCCGGTGATGCTGTCGCTGAAGGCGAACTCGGTATTGGCCGACACCGCCTGCGCGTTGACGTCGGGGTCGCCGATCTTGAACGCCTTCTGGCCGACGGCCGGCTGCGAGGCGCTGGGTGCGCCGGCATAGCCACGCGCACGGTCGGTGGGGTCCTGCTGGTTGAGCTGTGCCGCCACATGCAGCCAGCCGCGATCGCCGCCATAGGCCACGCCGGTGTCTCCGGACAGCTCGTAGTTGCTGCCGTCGCCGGCCGAGTACTGGCCGAAACCGGCCTGCAGGCTGCCGCCCTTTTCAGCGCCCTTGAGCACGATATTGATCACGCCGGCGATGGCATCGGAGCCGTATTGCGCCGAGGCACCATCGCGCAGCACTTCCACGCGCGCGATGGCGGCGACCGGAATGGTGTTCAGATCCACCGCTGCCGCGCCACGCCCGATCGTGCCGTTGAGATTGAGCAGCGAAGAGGTGTGGCGGCGCTTGCCGTTGACCAGCACCAGCACCTGGTCCGGCGACAGGCCGCGCAACTGCGCAGGACGGATCGCGCTAGTGCCGTCGCTCAACGCCGGCCGCGGGAAGTTCAGCGAGGGCAGCGCACGCGCCAGCGCGGTGGCCAGTTCGGAGGTGCCGGTGGCCTGCAGCGATTCGGCGCTGATGATGTCGATCGGCGACTGCGATTCGGCCACGGTGCGGTCGGACACGCGGGTGCCGGTGACGATGACCGTATCGAGCGTATTCGCGGGCGCATCAGCTGGGGCAGTGGCCGGCGCGGTGGTCTGGGCGAGGGCGGGGGAGGCGAGCAGCGCCGCAACGACGGCGGCTGCGAGCGTGGACAACGGGTAATTCATGACAACTCCGAAACTGGGGTCCAAGCAGGACCAGCAAGACTGGGCAGGGTCTGGGCGCAAAAAGCCAATCGCGAATGAAGCCAGCGGCCAGCCTGAAGGCGCTAATTATTCGTTAACGCTAGAATGGCGTCGCAGGAATGCTGCTCATCTGCTCATTCCTTTTCGTTCTATCGGACTGTCCATCAATGATTTCCCTGCGCAACTTCTCCATGCGACGCGGCGAGCGTCTGCTGTTGTCCAACGTCGACCTGACCATGCATGCCGGCTACCGCGTCGGTGTGGTGGGCCGTAATGGCACCGGCAAGTCGAGCCTGTTCGCCGCGGTGAAGGGCGAACTGGAAGCGGACAAGGGCGATGTCGACCTGCCCGGCAAGGTGCGCACCGCCAGCGTTTCGCAGGAAACCCCCTCGCTGCCCGATCCGGCGCTGTCGTTCGTGCTCGGTGGCGATATCGAGGTGTCGGCCATCCTGCAGGAAGAGGCGGCGGCCACCGCGCGCGAGGACTGGGAAGCGGTCGCCAACGCGCATCAGAAGATGGCCGAACTGGGCGCCTACGACGCCGAAGCGCGTGCCGGCAAGCTGCTGCACGGCCTGGGCTTCCCGGCCGAGACCCATCACCGCGCGGTCTCCTCGTTCTCCGGTGGCTGGCGCGTGCGGTTGAATCTGGCGCGCGCGCTGATGATGCCCAGCGACCTGTTGCTGCTCGACGAACCGACCAACCACTTGGACATGGACGCAGTGCTGTGGCTGGAGCAATGGCTGCTCAAGTACCCGGGCACCTTGCTGCTGATTTCGCATGACCGCGAGTTCCTCGACAACGTGGCCACCCACACGCTGCATCTGCATGGCGGCACCGCCAAGTTGTACGTCGGCGGCTATACCGATTTCGAACGCCAGCGCATCGAGCACCTGCGTCAGCAGCAGATCGCGCACGAAAAGGGCCAGGCCGAGCGCGCGCATCTGCAGAGCTTCATCGACCGCTTCAAGGCGCAGGCCAGCAAGGCCAGCCAGGCGCAAAGCCGCATGAAGCGGCTGGCCAAGATGGCCGGTACCGAAGCGGTGCGCGCCGAGCGCGAATTCCGCATCGAATTCGCACAGCCGAATCGGCTGCCGTTTTCGCTGATCCGGCTGAATCATCTGGACGCCGGCTACGGCGCGGATTCGGTGATCCTGCACGACGTCGGGTTCGGGTTGGAGGCGGGTGACCGTATCGGCTTGCTCGGTCCCAACGGTGCGGGTAAGACCACGCTGGTCAAGACCTTGGTGGGCGAGTTGGAGCCGTTGTCTGGCGAGCGCAGCGCGCATCCGGATCTGCGCATCGGCTACTTCGCCCAGCACACGGTGGAGTCGTTGCACGAAGGCCAGTCACCGATGGATCACTTTCGCGAGCTGTCGCCGGATGGCTCCAATCAGGCATTCCGCGACTTCCTGGGCAAGTGGAACTTCGCCGGCGACCGCGCGTTCGAAGTGGTGGACGGTTTCTCCGGTGGCGAGCGCGCGCGTCTGGCGTTGGCCCTGATCGCCTGGCAGCAGCCGAACGTGCTGCTGCTCGACGAACCGACCAACCATTTGGACCTGGAAATGCGCGAAGCGCTGGCCGAGGCGCTGAGCGACTTCGAAGGCGCCATCGTGATGGTCTCGCATGACCGCCATCTGATCGGCCTGGTCTGCGACAGCTTCTGGCGCGTGGCCGACGGTGTGGTCGAACCGTTCGCCGGCGACCTGGACGAATACGCCGCCTGGCTGCGCAGTCGCCCGGCCGCGCAAGGCACCAAGCAGAAGCTGGCCGAGGTCGCCCCGACCCCGCCACCACCGACCAAACCGCTGCCGCCGAAGAAGGTCGTCAATCCGCACAAGCTGGCCAGCGCCGAGAAGCGTGTGGGCGAGCTGGAAGCGGCATTGGCGGAACTGGACCGGCAACTGGCCAATCCCGCCAACTACGCCGACAGCGAGAAAATGGCCGTGCTGGGACGCGATCGCGAGGCCACCGCGCAGTTGTTGGCGGCAGCGGAAGCGGCGTGGATGGAACTGATCGACGGCGCTGCCTGATCGCGCGTGCTGCAGCTGCAGCCATGCCCGCGGGCTGGTCCTGCCAGCCAGTTCGTCGCGCGGTCATGCAGTCCGCGCGAGCGTGCAGCGCTTGGCAACGCCAAGCGCTTCTCCTCGCTGCATGAGCAGCCGCAGCATGGGCCGGACCGGTGGTCAGTATGGTCTGGCGGTACGATGACGCGATCAGCGTGCCCGCAGCCGCGCTAGCAAAGCGCTGCTGGCATAACCGTCCTGCGGCAACTGCTGGCTGCGCTGGAATGCACGGATTCCCTGGCGAGTTCGCGCCCCCAGCGCACCGTCGACGCCGCCCACGTCGAATCCCTTGTCGGTCAGCCGCTGCTGCAGCTCGGTGATCTCTGCCACGCTATTAAGCGGCGGATCGTCTTTGGGCCAGGGCTGCTCGACCCCGGCTCCACCCGCATAGCCATCGGCCAGCAGACCGACCGCCAGCGCATAGGCGGTGGAATTGTTGTAACGCAGAATGCTGCGGAAATTGTCGAACACCAGGAAAGCCGGGCCGCGATACCCTGTGGGCAAAAGCACCGATGCCTGTTCCTGGGCCAGTGCGGGTGCAATCGGCTTGCTGCCACACACCACGCCCTGGCGCAGCCATTGGGCAACGGTCTTCTTGGTCGTCAGGTCGGCCTGCGCGTAGTCGAAGCCGCCTGACAGATGTACTTCCTGGCCCCAGGGAACAGCGCTGCTCCAGTTGCTCTGCTTGAGATAATTCGCGGCAGAGCCCAACGCATCCGCACTGGAATTCCACACATCGCGTTTGTGGTCCCCATCGTCGTCGACCGCGTAGTCGCGATAGGTGCTGGGAATGAATTGCGTCTGTCCCATGGCGCCGGCCCATGAGCCCACAAACTCCGATCGATCGACGCCTTTTTCCGTCTGCAGGATCTGCAACGCCGCAAGCAATTGCGTATTTCCATACTTGATGCGCCGACCCTCATGCGCCAGCGTCGCCAGCGAACGGATCACGTAGCGGTCGCCGATCTGTTTGCCGTACTCGCTTTCCATGCTCCAGATGGCTGTCAGGATGCCCGGATCCACACCGTATTGCTGCTGCAACTTTTGAAAGAGGGCGCGCTGGCTGATCAGCAGTTGCTGTCCTTCCTGGATGGCGGACGGTGTGACACGGTCGTCGAGATAATCCCAGAGATAGCGGGTGAATTCGGGCTGCTGCCGATCCAGTGCCTGCACCGATGGATCGGGTGTGACGCCAGCGAATGCGGTGTCTAGCGTGGTTGTTTCAATGCCGGCAGCAAGTGCACGCTGGCGGAAGTCGACCAACCATTGTTCGAAGCTGGGCGTGGGTGCGGCATCTTGCTGGGCAGCTGCGTTCGTTGCGGGAGGCGAAGTTGTTCCGGGTGCAGTGACTTGCGCTGTCGCGTTGGCGGCAGCAACACATGCGCCGATACATAGCGAGAAACGAAGAAGGTGCGAAGGCGTGATCATGGGTCTGCCCGATGCGGGATGGGAGCCCAACGTAGCCCTCAGTTTCTGGGAATAAAACTATTGCAGCTATTCGTTTTCATCACTTCTTTCATCTCTAAAACAAGCGGCCAACAGCGAATGTGTCGGCGTGCCGATTCTTCTGCGCCGGTCCAGAGGGAACAGGCGCCACTGGACCGCTCATTCGGAAATGGTTTGCGCTAGCCAGCGGTGAAAGCTGAGCGCGGCGGCTCCGGCCGGCCGCGAACGCAGATGGGTCAGCCAATAGCGTCCAGCGTCGATCCTGATCGGGAACGGGCACACCAGGCGCCCTGCATCCAGATCCTGGCGAAACATCGGCAACGGCAACAACGCCACCCCGGCACCTGCCGCCGCGGCGCTGGCCAATGTCAGCGACGAATCGAACATCGCACCGCGCGCTGCGACCTCGATCGCACCCGCCGCGCGAAACCACTGCGGCCACTCGTCCAGTCGATACGAGCGCAGCAATTGCACCTGCGCCAGATCGGCCGGCGTGCGCAACGCGCGCGCCATTGCCGGCGCGCAGACCGGTGCAAACGGCGCCTCCATCAGCGCATGGGCGATCTGCCCGTGCCAGTCGCCATCGCCGAAACGGATCGCCAGATCCAGCCCTTCGCCAGCCAGATCGACCCGGTTGTTGTGGGTCGACAGGCGCAGCTCGATCTCCGGATGCGCCGCATGAAAGGCATCCACGCGCGGCAGCAACCAGCCGGTGGCGAAGGTGCCCACCACGCCGACGCTGAGTACCTCGCGATAGCGGCCATCGGCAAAGCGCTCCAGGGTGGCAGCAATGCGGTCGAAGGCCTCGCCCAGCACCGGAGCCAACGCCGCGCCCTCGTCGGTGAGCGCCACGCCGCGTGGCAGGCGGTGGAACAGGTTGGTGCCCAGCTGCTGTTCAAGTGCCTTGATCTGGTGGCTCAGTGCGGCCTGGCTCACGCACAGCTCGCCGGCCGCGCGGGTCAGGTTCTGATGACGCGCAGCGGCCTCGAAGGCGCGCAGGGCATTGAGCGGGAGGCGGGGCCGGGGCATGCGTAGAGATTAGTTCAATTCATGCCTGGGATCGAAACATCGCGATGGTCGGCTGCGTCGCCTGCATCGATACTGCGGGCTCTCCCAATGAGGTGGCCCCATGTTGAACCGACGGCAGTTCCTGTCCGTGACCGGTGCGAGTGTGTTGCTTGCGGCGTCCAAATCCGCATGGCCGCTCTCCCGGGTGGCGACATTGCACGAGCCAACGGGCGATCTGCTGCGGGCACGCTGGGCCGAGATCGAACGTGGCACCGGTGGCCGCCTGGGTATCGGCCTGCTTGACAGCGCCACCGGCAAGCACTTCGGGCAGCGCGAAGACGAGCGCTTTCCGATGTGCAGTACCTTCAAATTTGTATTGGCTGCGGCAGTATTACGGCGGGTGGACGAGGGCAAGCTGACGCTGGCGCAACGGGTCAAGATCCGTGCCTCGGACATGCTGTCGCATGCGCCGGTGACCGAGCGCCATGTCGGCGGTTCGCTCAGCGTGGCCGAGCTGTGCCGGGCCACGATGATCTACAGCGACAACCCGGCCGCAAACCTGCTGTTCCCGCTGGTCGGCGATCCGCAAGGCCTGACTGCTTTCCTGCGCGGTATTGGCGATGCCCAGACCCGCAGCGACCGTCACGAGCCGGAGATGAATCGGTTCGCCCAGGACGACCCGCGCGACACCACCACCCCGGCCGCGATGGCTTTAACGCTGCGCACGCTGCTGCTCGGCGATGCCTTGCAACCGACCTCGCGCAAGCAACTGAGCGACTGGATGATCGACAACCGCACCGGCGATACCTGCCTGCGCGCGGGCCTGCCGCGCAGCTGGAAGATCGGCGACAAGACCGGCAGCAACGGCACCGACACTCGCAACGACATCGCCATCCTCTGGCCACCGAAGGGCAGGGCACCACTGCTGCTCACCACATACTTGAATGGCGCCAGCGTCGACAGCGATGCGCGCGATGCGGCGTTAAAAGCAGTGGCGCAGGCAGTGGCGAGTCACGTGTCTGCTTGATGCGTGCGCGGCGGGCTCTGGAGCGGCCCGCTTCACAACGCGATCGAATCGCCGCTCTGCAAGCCGCGAACCAGCGTGGTCGGCTGTTGGAGGTCGACTCAGTGCTGCAGTTGCAGCACTCCGCCTCGAGGCCATGTCTGCAACCAGCGCGGCGGGCGTTTTTTCGACGCCAGTGACTAAGAGCGGCTAACAAAACCTAGCGAGCGAGCGCCTGAAAGTGAGTGCAGTGGTTTTGTCGGCCGCATCTTGGTGGATGAGGTCCAGATCAAACGCTGAGTGGGTCGAGGGTGCGGTGGCCTCACCGCTCGCGGGACACGCCGCAAGTACGTCCATGTAGGCTCGGTGGCGGCATCCATGCCGCCACACGGTCCCGCAAGCGGCGAGGACACCGCACCAGAGAGTTGATCGGTTGCGTTGTTTAAAACCATAAACACCGACCATCTCGACTGGTCCTTGCCCGCCCACCGTCGCGGGACCTTACGCGGCATGGATGCCGCGTAAGAGCCTACATGGATGTACTTGCGGCGTGTCCTGCGATGGTGGGCGGGCAAGGGCCCTGCAGCCAGGCCGCAGATCAACCGGCCTGCAGTAGGCTGACGTGAAGTAGTTTTGTTAGCCGCTCTAAGTCCTGATCAAGCGCGATACCGATACCCAAAGTGCGCGAAAGCCTGTGGGTCGACATCAGCCGACGAGACCATGGCCGCAGTGGAGGATCTCGACATCGACGGTCTGGCCAATCCGGCCTATCCAGTCAAGCCGCAGCATCGATCACTCAAGATCCTGGCGCATGGGTCAATTCGGTCTAATACAACTGCGCCGGCCCACCCATCGCCGGATCGCTCACGCTATCGGCGCCGGTTTCGACGCGGCCGGCCAGACGTTGACGTGCGCCGTCCTGCTCCAGCCACAGGTCGTACCAGCCGCCGCTTGCTGCGGCCTTCCAGCTGCGTCGCTGCGTGCTGCCCGGCGCCACGGTCAGTTGCTCGCGTGGCTGCGCATTCGCATAGGCCGCTGGTTGCAACGCCACCTGCACTGCGGTGGTGCCGGGATTGTGCAGCAAGAGCGACAACGCGGTTGGATCGTTCGCATCCTGCGTGATATCTGCCACCAGCAGCGCAGCACTCAGATCGCCGCGATAGTGACGATGGAAGCCGTTGGGGCCGAGCAACCACAGATCGTAACGACCGTCGTAGGTGCTCCAGCTGCCTTCCAACGTGGTGCCGTTGCCGAGCGTGTAGCGACGCGGAATCGCCGCCAGGTCGTAGCGGTCGTAGACGTGCAGCACGACCGCAGCACCGCTGTTGGACATGCGCAGCACCACGTCGCCGCGCTCCTGCACATAAGTCAGTTGCACAGTCGGGCGATACGGCACTGCACGCGAACGCCGTACACCGAATGGCTGCTGCGGCGCTTGCAACGAAACAGGCAGCGGCGGCAACGTGTGCTCGCGCATCGCTGCCGCGCGCGCTGCAGTGGCGCTGACATCCGGCAATGCAGCGACGAACGGGCGCGCATCCGCGGTACTAAAATCGAATGCGGTGGTGAGATCGCCGCAGACTGCACGCCGCCATGGCGTGATCTCCGGTGCGGGCACACCGAAGCGGCGTTCCAACAGGCGTAATACCGAGGTGTGGTCGTACACCTGCGAATCCACCCAGCCGCCACGGCTCCAGGGCGAGATCACATACAGCGGCACACGCGGGCCCAGTCCATAGGGGCGGCCACGCAGTTCCGGTAGATCCACTTTTTGCTCGCCGGGTGCTGGCTGACGGTGGTATTCGTCGTCGGTGGCAATGCTGGATGCACCAGCAAAACCGGCGGCAGCACGCGGATCCGGCGACGGTGGCGCCGGCGGCGGCATGTGATCGAAAAAGCCGTCGTTCTCGTCGAACATCAACAGCAGTGCCGTGCGGCTCCATACCTGCGGATCGGCAGTCAGCGCATCCAGCACGCCTGCGGTGTAGGCCGCGCCTTGCGCAGGACTGGAGGGATCCGGATGTTCGCTGCCGGCCGCATCGGCAATGATGAAACTCACCGATGGCAGTTGCCCGCCAAGCACATCGGCACGTAATTGCTCGACACCGCGCGTGCTCACGCCACGCGCGCGCAGTTGCGCATCGTGCCCCGGCGCAGCACTGAACGCCTGCCGAAACGGCGCGAAGCCTGCCAGCGGGTTGTCGGTGAAGTTGTCGCGCATGTCCTGATAGATCTGCCAGGACACACCCGCTTTCTGAAGATGTTCGACGTACGTCGTCCAGCGATACGGCTCGGCGAAACCGCCCAGCTCCGGGAAGTTGTCGTGCGAGTTACCGATCACCGGCCCACCGGCGCGCGCCTGCGGATCGTTGCCGCCGCTCCACAAAAATACCCGATTGGAGTTGGTGCCGGTCTGGATCGAGGCGTGGTACGCATCGCAGATGGTGAAGGCATCGGCGAGCGCGTACTGAAACGGAATATCCGCGCGCCCGTAATGACCCAGCGCGTGATTGTGCTTGGCGGCCGCCCAATGCCCGAGCCGGCCGTGGTCCCAGGCGCGCTGCGCATCCACCCAGCTATGCGGGGTGCCTTGTACGCGCATGAAGCCGAACTGCGCCGCAGTATCCAGCGCAAACGGCGTCAGCCACTGGCTGCCATCTTCGCTGGGCTGCAGCCACACCGTGCGTGCAGGCGCACCTGGCAGTGGTGGAGCAGGAATCGGAAAACGATCGCCGAACCCGCGCACGCCGGGCAGCGCGCCGAAGTAATGATCGAAGGCGCGGTTTTCCTGCATCAGGATCACCACATGCTGCAGGTCTTCCAACGTGCCGCTGCGACGGTCCGGCGCGATGGCCGCGGCGCGCGCGATGCTGGGCAATAACGCGGCCGCGGCACTGGCGAGTCCGGTCTGCAACACGCGGCGGCGGGGAAGATCGATCATCGTGTCACCTGGTTGGCGCGCCAATCCTGTCTGCGCTGGAGCGGGTCGAGCGTACCCAACTTGTCAGCGCGTGTGTTCTCTTGCCTGCCTGCAAAACTGCCGGTCATGTCCCTTTGCACTTGTGCAGGAGGCGATGCAGGGAGCGGATCGGGTGGCGTGCCTTTAGCCGACCCGCTCCCTGCACGTCGCAAAAACCATCCCGCGCAGGTCGGCAATGCGCCGTCTACGCTAGAGATCCAGCGTCAACGTCAAACCAACCGTGCGCGGTGCGCCGATAAACGCGCTGTCGCTGCCGTCCACGCCTTCCAGATAGCGCTTGTCGGTGAGATTGCTGACGTTGAGTGCCAGTTGCAGGCCCTGCAGCTGCGACGTCAGCTGCGACAGTTCCACGCCCAGGTTCGCATCGAAGGTGGTCACCCCGTCGAGTGCGGCGCGGTTGGAGGCATCCAGATAGCGCTTGCCCAGATAACGCCCGGACACACCGAAACGCCATGCCTGTCCGCGCCAGTCGGCCGAGACCACCAGCGTGTTGCGCGGCTGGCCGATCACCTGCGCGCCTGGGGTGATTTCCAATGCGGTGTCGCGCGCGGAATCGCCGCTGCCCAGGTAATCGGCCTTGTTATAGGTGTAGGCACCGTTGATGCGCCAGCCGTTGTCCCAGCCATACCCCAGCGCTGCCTCCACACCGCGCGCATGCACGCCGCCGAAGTTTTCGTACACGCCATCGGTCTCGCCCAGGTAATCGATGCCGGTGACGAAGTTGGCCGGCACATACACGATGCGGTTATCGAAACGGATGTCGTACAGCGTCACGCTGCCGGTCAACGGCCAGCGGCTGATGCGCAGGCCGAGCTCGACGTTGTCTGCGGTTTCCGGTTGCACGCGGCTCAGCGCGACCGGGTCGGTTTCGCCGAGAACACCGGACGGAATCGCGGCGAAATTTTGCGAGTAACCGGCAAAGGCTTCCAGGCCCTGCACCGGCGTGGTCCAGGTCAGGCCGGCCGACAGCAGCGGGTCGGAGTGCGAATCCGATTCAACATGCTGCGCATCGCCGATGCGGCGGTCGCGGGTCTGGTCGACGAAGAACTGCTTGACGCCCACCCGCCACGCGAACGCGCCATAGCGCATCACGTCTTCCACGTAATACATCTGCTCGTCGGTCTGGTATTCGTCCTTGAACTGCACCCAGTACGGCTGATGATCGAAGCTGATATTGGTGCCCACATTGAGCAGGCGATGCCAGTCGCGGGTGACGCTACGGTCGTAACGTTCCAGCCACGCACCGGCACGCACGGTGTTGTCGATGGCGCCCAGATCCGCGCGCCATTCCACATCCGCCATCGCGCCGGCACGGTGGTTGTCGTAGTGGCTGTGGCGATACGACTGCACCGGCACCGAGCCGGCCGGGTAGCAGGCCGGGTTGGATTCGGCCGGTACCGCATCGCTGCCGGCACAACCGGCCAGCATCGTCGCGGCTGCGCCGCCCGGAGTGAGGTAATACAACTTGCCCAGGTCGCTGCCGGCATACACGGTGTTGCCGCCACGTGCTTCGGATTCCGGCGCGCCCGCACCGTCGTTGGTCACGTCCACCAGATACGGCGGAATCCAGTCGCCACGGCCTTGCATGCGATGCGCGTAGCCGGTGAGCGTGGTCTTGAAGCCGTTGCCGCCATCGAAGGCGCCGCGCAGATAGCCAAACGTATTCTTGCGCAAGGCGCGCGAGCCGGAGCGGTAGTTTTGGTCCAGATACGGAATGCCGGTGAGCGTGCCGGTCAACAGATCGTGCTCGGGATCGCGTGCGAACTGCTCGGGGGTCACGCTGGTGTATTCGGATTCGTCTGCATCGTCGTACGACAGATAGCCGCTGAGCGTCCACTTGTTCAAGGTGCTGACGAATTTGCCAGCCAGGTGATCGCGGCTGGTGTGGCCGCTGCTGTCGATCCAGTCGTCGTTGCGCGCGGACGAGCCGCTGACCCAGGCGCGCGTGTTGTCGCCAAGCACGCCGGTGTCGTAGCGCGCGTAATACTTGCGCCCCTGGTTGTCGCCGATGCCGCCGATCACGCGCACGCGCTGTGTTTCCAGCGGTTCGCCGGTGAGGTAATTCAAGGTGCCGCCCAGCGCCTCATTGGAGCGCGATGCAATGTCGGCGGTGCCCTGGCTGACTTCCACCGTTTCCAGATCCGGCATGTCGATGAAACGGTTGGCCTTGGAGCCGCCGCCATACGCCGAGCCGCCATTGGGCACGCCGTCGATCGTGGTGCCGATCTGCTGCGTATCGCGATTACTGACGAAGCCGCGCATGCTGATCTGCGTGCCCCAGTCCGACGAGCCGAACGCATCGGCTTCGGTCACGACCACGCCAGGCAGTTCGTTGAGCGCATCGTTGACGCTGCCGAGCACGAACTGGCGGTCCAGCATTTCCTTGCTGACGGTGGTCTTGGAATAGGTCATCGCCTGGCCGACCACCTGCACCTGATCCAGCGTGGACACCTGTTCGCCAGCGTTGTTCGGTTCGGCCGCGGCCGGGCCAGATACTGCGCCATCCGGGACCTGCTGTGCGTAGGCGGGCAGGGCGAGCGGAACCAGCAGCAGCGCGAGCGTGGCTGGATGGCGCATGCGCGATGAAGACGTCGAATCCATTGCAATCCAACAAGCAGGGAGGGAGTCTGCAAAGACTCCCGCACTTGCGTTGCGTGATGATGACCGCGCTACATGTGGGGCCGCGATCACGGGTAAATGGGGAAGCCTCACCGCCAGGACAATGACGATCTGGCGGTGTTTGGATATTCCAGGTCAGGTTGGTTTCAAAACACCCGGAATGTCGTGCGGCAGCGTGGTCTATTCGCTCCAAGACGATAAATTTGAAATCGTTGCGCCGTTGTAGATACAGTCAAGGGCTTAGATCAAAGGCATGGCTAGTCGAGTGCGCGGTGCCCTCACCGCTTGCGGGACACGCCGTGAATCCGTCCCTGGAGGCTCGGTGGCGGCATCCATGCCGCCACACGGTCCCGCAATCGGCGAGGGCACCGCACCAGAGAGTTAGTCGGTAGCTGGTTAAAAAGCCTGGCCGTCTCGAGAGTTGCCTTGGCTTGCCAAGGCTGATCGCATAACTACATGTGAACTAGCGAGCTAGAAGCACGCGATGCACTGCTTGCACCATGCACACCGCCACTCTCGACTGGTCCTTGCCCGCCCACCGTCGCGGGACCTTACGCGGCATGGATGCCGCGTAAGAGCCTACACGGACGTACTTGCGGCGTGTCCCGCGATGGTGGGCGGGCAAGGGCCCTGCAGCGAAGTCGCGGACCAGCGGTTGACCTGCAGCCAAGCGGCAGATCAATCGCTCTGCAATAGACCAAAGCGAAGTGTTTTGTCAGCCGTTCTTGGTGCGTGGCGCCGCTTCGGTCTGCTGCGTTTCCGGCATCAATTCCAGCGCCGATGGCGTCGTACGCAGCATCGGGCGGAAGGCGATCGGATGGGTGCGGCGGCGTGTAAAACGCAGCAGGCGCGCCAGGGTGAAGCCGGCCAATGCCAGCAGCATCACAGCAAAGTACACCGGCAGTGCCGCGGGCCCGAATTTCTGCATCGCGCCGCCGGCCAGGGCCGGGCCGATCGCTGCGCCCACGCCATGCACCAGCAACAAACTGCTGCAGCCGGAGAGCAGATCTTCGCGCGGCAGGTAATCGAGCATGTGCGCCACCGCAAACGGATACAGCGAGAACGCCAATCCGCCATACACGAAGAACAACACGAACAGCATGGTGGTCTGCGATTGCACCATCGGCACCGCGGCGGCAATTGCAATGCCGGCAGCCAGCACACTGACCGTGACCAGGCCGATGCGCCGGTCATGGCCATCGCTGATGCGCCCGATCGGCCACTGCAACACCGCGCCGCCAATGATCGCGGTGAGCATGAACATCGCCACGCCATCGGCATCCAGCCCGATACGGTTGGCGTACACCGGCAACAAGCCCCAGAACGCGCCCATTGCCAAACCCGACAACCCCGCGCCGATGGTCGCCACCGGCGCCAATGCGTACAGCGTTTTCAGGCGCAGGCGCGACACGTGCGGCACCTCGGGCGGAATCAACCGTGTGGTCATCACCGGCATCACTGCCGCGCAGATCAGGATCGCTGTTAGCGTGAACATCGCCGGCGCAGTTGCATCTCCGGCCGTGAGCAGGATCTGGCCCAGCGCCAGTGCGGACAGATTGATCGCCATGTACACCGAAAACACCCGGCTGCGTCGGCGCGCATCCGGCTCGGCGTTGAGCCAGCTTTCGATCACCGTATACAGGCCGACCAAGGCCGCGCCGGTGACCAATCGCAGCAATCCCCAGCCCCAGGCGTTCAACCAGATCGGATGCAGCAGCACCGCAATGGCAGCCAATGCCGCATAAAAAGCAAACGCACGGATATGCCCGATGCGGCGAATCAGTGGCGGCGCGAAGAAGGTGCCGAGAAAGAAGCCGGCAAAATACCCGGACATGATCAGGCCCAGCGCACGCGCATCGAAGCCGGCCTGACCACCGCGCACGGCAAGCAAGGTGCCGAGCAGCCCGCTGCCGGTCAGCAACAGGGCCACGCCCAGCAATAAGGCGGTCAGTCGCAACATGGATGCGGCTCTTGTGGGGGAAAAGGCGCGTCGATCACGTGTTCGAGTGTAGCAGGCCGCTGTGTGGCGGCTTGATCGAAACGTGTGGTGCAGGCTGATTCAAGGGGCTCATCTCTACGGCTCCCGACAGTCGCTGGTAGTCGTCAAGTCGGCGCAACGTGCCGGTTGTCTGCGCGCTGCAGGACGAACGCTGTATTCCGCGCAATCTCGCTGACCTGACAACGACTCGTCACGTTTGCTCGAGACGTCGGCATGCGCAGTTGGCGTTTGCATCTGCAGGCGGCAACCGCGGCGTTGAACGTGCGCCGTCAGCGGGCAGGCGCGACGAAGCGACGATTGATCGATGCCTGTCGCCCGCAACCAGCTCCCGCGTGCCCGCCGCGCAGACGGTTGCTGCACCTGCTTGCCCGCATACGACTAGAATCTGCGCCCCTGCATCATCATCAGCTGATCCTGCCATGCCCATCTACGGTTTCCAGTGCACCACCTGCGGTCACGCCTTCGACCGCCTGCAGAAGATGGCCGACCCCGATCCGCAGACCTGCCCGGCCTGCGCGGCGGCCACGATCAAGCGCCAGATCACCGCGCCCTCGTTCCGCCTGTCCGGTAGCGGCTGGTACGAAACCGACTTCAAGTCGGCAGGCGAGAAGAAGAAAAATCTCACCGAGAGCAGTAGTGCCGGTGGCGATGCCAAGCCGGCGGCAGCCGCCGAGAGCAAGCCTGCCTCGACGCCCGCGTCCAAACCAGCCGATCCGGCATGATCCATGGTCACGCGCGCAGGCAGGAGAGCGGTATGAAGCTTGGCGCAGCGATCCAGCAAGCTGCCCGCCTTGTTTCGTTAGCTACTCCTGGGCTGACGTTGCTGATGCTGGTCGCCGCCGTGAGCGGATGCACCACGTCTTCCACGACCACTACCACAACGTCGCCTGCACCCATAAGCGCCGCACCCGCCGACCGCTTCCTGGCCGCGCTCGCTGCGCACTGCGGCCAGGCTTTCGCCGGCCGTGTGCTGATCGACACACCCGCATCCGCAACGCCAAGCGCGTTCGCCGACAAACCACTGGTGATGCATGTGCGCAGCTGCGACGATCCTGCGCGCGAGCTACGGATTCCGTTTCATGTCGGCGACGACCACTCGCGCACCTGGGTACTGACGCGCACTGCCACCGGCCTGCGCCTCAAGCACGATCATCGCCATGCCGACGGCAGCGCGGACGCATTGACCCAATACGGCGGCGCTACCATCGATGCAGGCAGCGCGAACCGGCAGGAATTCCCGGTCGATGCCGACTCCAACGCGCTATTCAAACGCCTCGGCTCGACCGCCTCGCTGAGCAACACCTGGGCGATGGAAATCCAGCCCGGCCGTAGTGTCGTCTACGAATTGAGCCGCCCAGGCGGGCGGCTGTTCCGGGTCGAATTCGATCTCACCCAGCCGGTCGCTTTGCCGCCCGCGCCGTGGGGAAGTTGAGCCGGTCGATTGGCCGGGTAATCGGCATCGTTCGAGTTTCAGAGCCCGCGTCTCCGGCCGAAAACCTGATCAGACAGAGTCGCAGTAGCGCAAGCTTCCGCCGGGAACGCGTGTTATCCGCCAATGCGATCGATGACAGGTTGAATGCGCAGGCCGATCCCGCTCCAGGACTGGCCTACGCACGCACTGCTTGACGCGCAGTCCCTCAACGCGCCTCGAACCGCGCCCGGCAACCGTCATTCACCCAGACCGTCGCGCGGCGCTCGTCGTAGCCCCAGCTGCGGCCTTCTTCGCAGCGGGTGTCCGACAACTGGCGGGTCAGCACCGGACGGCCGTAGCGGCCATCCCAGGCGCAGGTGCGCAGGCGGCGGTCGTCGCTGGCGCAGCTGATGGCGTAATCGTTACGCGGGCGGTCGTCGCGGCCACCGTAGCCGCCATCGCCACGGTCCCAACCGCCACCGCGCGCTTGCGCAAACTCGCCCCGGCAGCCGTCGTCCACCCAGATCCGGCCACCGTCCTGGCGCCAGTTGCGGCCTTCCACGCAGGGCGTGTTGGAGAGCTGGCGCACCAGCATGGCGCGGCGCCAACCGGTATCGCAGATCTTCTGGCGCTGGTCGTTGCTCTCGCAGCGCACCGTGCCGGCCACCCCGCCAGCGCCGCCGTTGTTGCCGCCCCAGCCGCCGCCACTGCCGTTGCGGCCATCCACAAAGCGCGCGCGGCAGCCGTTGTCCACCCACACGCGGCCGCGGTCGCTGCCCCAGTTGCGGCCTTCGATGCAGCGCGTGCCGGAGATGTTTTCGACCAGCACCGCGCGGCCGCGGAACGGCGTATCGCACTCGCGGCGGCGGTTGTCGTTGCTGGAGCAGGTGATGCTGGGGCCGTTCCAGCCGCGGTCCTGCGCCGCGGCAGGGGCACTGGCGAGCAGGCCGGTCAGGGAGATCAGGCCGAAGCCGGAGAGCAGCAGGGCAGTGCGCAGCATCGTGTCGTCCTTGGTGCGGGAGGGGCGTTGCGCCTATTCAGCCGGGCGCTGACTTAAGCGACCATGAGCGCCTGCGCATTTGCTCCTGTCGCCCGCCGGCCCCAGAATATCCGGCTCTCCGGCGCTGTCCTGTGTCGGGTTTTCAGCGGAGCTTTCGATGCGTACCCACTTCTGCGGCCTGGTCGACGAGACCATGATCGGCCAAACCGTCACTCTCGCCGGCTGGACCGACGTGGCCCGCAACCTGGGCGGGGTGTGCTTCATCGACCTGCGCGACCACGAAGGCATCGTGCAGGTGACGGTGGAGCCCGAGAACGCGGACGTGTTCCCGGTGGCCGCCAGCCTCGGCTACGAAGACGTGCTGCAGGTCGAAGGCGTGGTGCGTGCGCGGCATGCGGTCAACGACAAGCTGCGCAGCGGCAAGGTCGAAGTGATCGCCACGCGTATCACCATCCTCAACAAGGCCGCGCCGCTGCCGTTCCACGCGCACGAAAATCCGGGCGAAGAAACCCGCCTGAAGTACCGCTATCTGGACCTGCGCCGTCCGGAAATGCAGCGCATGCAGCGCACCCGCATCAAGCTGGTGCAGGCGCTGCGCCGGCATCTGGATGCGCGCGATTTCCAGGACATCGAAACCCCGATCCTGACCAAGGCCACCCCGGAAGGCGCACGCGACTTCCTGGTGCCGGCGCGCATGCATCCGGGCGAGTTCTACGCGTTGCCGCAGAGCCCGCAGCTGTTCAAGCAGATCCTGATGGTGGCCGGCTTCGATCGGTACTACCAGATCGCGCGCTGCTTCCGCGACGAAGCGCTGCGCGCCGATCGCCAGCTGGAATTCACCCAGCTCGACATGGAGTTCGCCTTCGTGCGCGAGCGCGACGTGCAGGATTTTGTCGAAGACATGATCCGCGCCATCTTCAAGGAAGTGGTGGACGTCGATCTGGCTGTGCAGTTCCCGCGCATGACCTGGGCCGAGGCGATGCGTCGCTACGGCTCGGACAAGCCGGACCTGCGCATCGCGCTGGAATTGGTCGATGTGGCCGAGCTGGTCAAGTCCAGTGAATTCCCGGTATTCACCGCCGCCGCCAACGATGCCGACGGCCGCGTGGCCGCGCTGCGTATCCCCGGCGGTGCCGCGCTGTCGCGCAAGCAGATCGACGAGTACGCCGCGCACGCCGCCAAGTACGGCGCCAAGGGCCTGGCCTACATCAAGCTGTCGGAAACCGGCGAAGTCAGCTCGCCGATCGCCAAATTCTTCAGCGAAGAGGCGTTTGCTGCGCTGCTCGCGCACGTCGGTGCCGGCAACGGCGACATCGTGTTCTTCGGTGCCGGCGGCTACAACACCGTGTCCGATTTCATGGGTGCATTGCGTTTGAAGGCCGGTAAGGATTTCAAGCTGGTCGCCGACACCTGGGCGCCGCTGTGGGTCACCGACTTCCCGATGTTCGAGTGGGACGAGGAGGCGCAGCGCTACGTCGCCCTGCATCACCCCTTCACAGCGCCGGCCGTGGACGACATCGCCGACCTGCGCGCCAATGCCCGCACGGCCGTGTCGCGCGGTTACGACATGGTGCTCAACGGCAATGAAATCGGCGGCGGCTCGATCCGTATCCATCGCCCCGACATGCAGAGCGCGGTGTTCGAGCTGCTGGGCATCGGTGCAGAAGAAGCGCGCGCCAAGTTCGGCTTCCTGCTGGATGCGCTGAACTACGGCGCACCGCCGCACGGCGGCATTGCCTTCGGTATCGACCGTATCGCGGCATTGATGGCCGGCACCGAATCGATCCGCGACGTGATCCCGTTCCCCAAGACCACCGGCGCGCAGGATCTGATGACCGACGCCCCGTCGCCGATTCCGGCCGAGCAACTGGCCGAAGTGCACGTGCAGGTGCGGCCGAAGCAGGTCTGACCTGCGCTAGCAGGTGGCCATGCCGTGTGTGTGGTCATCTGTACAAGGCGCCCAGCGCAGCCAGTGCTGCGCGCTTCGGTGGAACCTTTAGTGCCAGGGCTGGGTGTTGCGCACGGGGCACCGCCGCCGATCACCGGCGGCAGTGCGTCCTGCAGGTCCGTCCCAAGCGCGCCTGAGCTCCGCAAGTAGATAGCCATCCCTTGCAGTGTTTATCTTTCCTGCGCGGTGCCATGCGGAGCCGGTCGTGCGCGCTTGGTTGAACCCGTCAGCGCCCATGCCGAATCCTGCACACGCGGAATCCACGCATCGCAGATGCTTTCCCGATTCCCGATTCCCGATTCCCGATTCCCGATTCCCGATTCCCCCAATCCCCAATCCCCAATCCCCAATCCCCAATCCCCAATCCCCAATCCCGCTTGCGGTAGCGCATCTGCATGCGAGAAGCTGCCAGATCAACCAGGCACGAGAGGCCCCGCATGACCCGCATCCGCCGCGCCACACCGGACGATGCCGAAGCGTTATCGCTGCTGGCCGCGCAAACCTTTACCGAAACCTTCGGGCATCTGTACCCGGAAGAAGACTTGCGCGGTTTTCTCGAGGAGACCTACGCGGTCGAGCGCGCACGCATCGTGCTGGCGCATCCGGACTACGCGATCTGGCTGCTGGAGATGGACAACCTGCTGGTCGGCCACGCCGCCGCCGGCCCGTGCGGGCTGCCGCACGAAGACGTGCGTCCCGGCGATGGAGAGCTCAAGCGGCTGTATCTGTTGAAGGACTACCAGAATAGTGGCTGGGGCAGCCGCCTGTTCGAAACCACGCTGGAATGGCTGGAACGCAACGGCCCACGCACGCTGTGGATCGGCGTGTGGTCGGAAAATTTCGGCGCGCAACGCTTCTACGCCCGCTACGGATTCGAAAAAGTCGGCGAGTACGATTTCCCGGTCGGCAAGATTGTCGATCGCGAGCACATCCTGCGCCGCAAGCCGATCGTCGCGGCCGACTGAGCGCATGCAGGCGCCGTCCGCAGCAGCCCGGCGATCGCGCGCCACGTCCTGGAAACCGCACTGATGCCCAGCAGCTCCTCGGCATTTCCAGCTGCATCCAGACGCACCGCGCGCACGGCACCGACCACCGCCACCGCCGACGTACTGCTGGTGCATGGCATCTGGAATACCGCGCACTGGCTGCTGCCGCTCGCGCGTCGATTGCGTGCAGAGGGCCTGGCGCCTGCGCTGTTCGGCTACGCCAGCGTGCTTGGCGGCCCCGCGCAGGCGGTACCGCAGCTGATCGAACGCCTGCAGACGACCGGCGCGCAACTGCTGGTCTGTCACAGCCTAGGCGGGCTGATGGCGTTGCAGGCTCTGCGCACGGCGCCCGAGCTGCCGGTGCGCCGTGTGGTCTGCCTGGGCTCGCCGTTGTGCGGCAGCGCCGCCGCGCGCGGCCTGTCCCAACGTGGCGGGCAGTGGGCGTTGGGGCGTAGCGCGGGCTTACTGCAGCAAGGGTTTGTGCAATGGGAGGGCGAGGCCGAGATCGGTCAGGTCGCCGGCAATGTCGCGCGCGGGGTCGGACGCTGGCTGGCGCCGCTGGACGGCGGCTCGGACGGCACCGTGGCACTGGCCGAAACCCACCTGCCCGGGTTGCGCGACCATTGCGTGGTGCCGGCCAGCCATAGCGGTCTGTTGCGCTCACCCGAGGCCGCGCAGCAGGCGCTGAGCTTCCTGCGCACCGGCCGATTTCGCCACTGAGTCCGCTACTGAACGCCGCCGCTCCGGTGCGGGCGAGCAATCAGGTAAAATCCGCGCCCTGTCATCCAAGCCAGTCTGGAACCACCCATGGGTAGAGGCCCCTCGATCGAAGGCCGCAAGAACGCCTCCGACGCCAAACGCGGCAAGATGTTCACCAAGATCATTCGCGAGATCAGCGTGGCTGCACGCGGCGGCGGCGGTGATCCGGCCAACAACCCGCGCCTGCGCGTGGCGGTGGACAAGGGCTTGTCGTCGAACATGTCCAAGGACGTGATCGAACGCGCCATCAAGAAAGCCACCGGCGAGCTGGAAGGCGTGGAGTACGAGGAAGTGCGCTACGAGGGCTATGCCCCCGGCGGCGTGGCGGTGATCGTGGACTGCCTCACCGACAACCGCGTGCGCGCGGTGGCCGACGTGCGCCATGCCTTCAGCAAGTGCGGCGGCAACATGGGCACCGACGGCTCGGTGGCCTTCATGTTCAAGCGCCTGGGCGTGCTCAGCTTTGCCGCCGGCACCGACGAAGATACCCTCACCGACGCGGCGATCGAAGCCGGCGCCGACGACGTGGTGGTGTACCCGGAAGACGGCGCCATCGACGTGCTGACCGCCCCGGACGCCTTTGCCCAGGTCAAGCAGGCGCTCGCCGCCGCCGGCCTGGAGCCGGTGCATGCGGAAATCACCTTCCGCGCCGAAAACGACATCGCCGTTGACGGCGACACCGCCCTGCAGGTCCGCAAGCTGCTCGACATGCTCGAAGACCTGGACGACGTGCAGGACGTGTATTCGAACGTCGATCAAGCGGCGCTCGGCGCCTGATGATGGCCGGGATGGCGGGATTCGTGATTCGGGATACGCAACAGCAACGCGATCGCCGCACTGCAGGTGCGTCACCAATCCCCAATCCCCAATCTCCACTCCCGGCCCCTCGATGACCCGCATCCTGGGCATCGACCCCGGCTCGCAGCGCACCGGGGTCGGCATCATCGACATCGATGAGAGCGGTCGCAGCCGGCATGTCTATCACGCGCCGCTGGTACTGCTGGGCGAGGGCGACTTTGCGCAGCGGCTCAAGCGCCTGCTGCACGGGCTGGGCGAGGTGATCGACACCTACCAGCCGCAGGAAGTGGCGATCGAGAAGGTCTTCATGGGCAAAAGTGCCGACTCGGCGCTCAAGCTCGGCCACGCGCGCGGCGCGGCGATCTGCGCGGTGGTGCTACGCGACCTGCCGGTACACGAGTACGCTGCCACCGAGATCAAGCTGGCGCTGGTCGGCAAGGGCGGGGCGGACAAGGTGCAGGTCCAGCACATGGTCGGCATCATGCTCAACCTGAAAGGCAAGCTGCAGCCCGACGCCGCCGACGCACTGGCAGTTGCCATCACCCACGCCCACGTGCGCGCCACCGCGCAGCGCCTGGGCGTCAATACCCAACAGGCCTGGAGCCGGAAAAGATGAGAGCAGGGATTTGGGAGTCGGGATTGGGGAGTCGCAAACGCGAGTCCACACGTGCTGTGCCGATGCGGCGGTGCGCGGCCGTCGTTAACGGCAGCGAGGGATCCAGCCAATCCCCAATCCCGAATACCCATTCCCGGCACCGCCAAGGCGGTGCCCAATGATCGGCCGCCTGCGCGGGATCCTGGCCTACAAGCAGCCGCCGTGGCTGGTGATCGATGTGGGTGGGGTGGGGTACGAATTGGAGGCGCCGATGAGCACCTTCTACGACCTGCCCGATGTCGGCCGCGACGTGATTCTGTTCACCCACTACGCGCAGAAGGAAGACAGCGTGTCGCTGTACGGCTTCCTGCGCGAAGGCGAGCGGCGGCTGTTCCGCGACGTGCAGAAGGTCACCGGCATCGGCGCCAAGATCGCGCTGGCGGTGTTGTCCGGGGTCACCGTGGACGAGTTCGCCCGCCTGATCACCAGCGGCGACATCACCGCGCTGACCCGCATCCCCGGCATCGGCAAGAAGACCGCCGAGCGCATGGTGGTGGAGCTGCGCGACCGCGCCGCCGACTTCAGTAGTGGCGCGCCGATCACCGGCCAGCTCGGCCCGGATGCAGTGTCCGAAGCCACCGTGGCGCTGCAACAACTGGGTTACAAGCCGGCCGAGGCCGCACGCATGGCACGCGAGGCCGGGGCTGAAGGCGACGAAGTCGCCACGGTCATCCGCAAGGCCCTCCAGGCCGCACTGCGTTAAGGGCGACTAGCAAAACGACTGCGCGGTCGCCAGGCGGGCGCGGCCGGTGCTCGGAATCGGCATGTACCACTCGTACACTGCGGCTCCTGCGCGCCGCCCGCACCCAGCTGACCCCCGCTCGCTACGTTTTTAGTTACTCAACGCCGCGCCGTCTTCCTCTCCTTCACGCCACTTGGCGATACCCTGCCCACTTCATGTCACAGACCCCCACTTCCGCAGCTGGCCACGGCCATGCGCCTGCCAATAGCCATATGGCCTTGGTCATCGGCGCCATCGGCGTCGTCTTCGGCGATATCGGCACCAGTCCGCTGTACACCCTCAAGGAGGCGTTCTCGCCGCATTACGGGCTGACCAGCGATCACGACACCGTGCTGGGCGTGCTGTCGCTGGCGTTCTGGGCGCTGATGATCACGGTGACGCTCAAGTACGTCACCATCATCATGCGCGCCGACAACGAGGGCGAGGGCGGCATCATGGCGCTGATGGCGCTGACCCAGCGCACCATGCGCAACGGGTCGCGCTCGGCGTATGTAGTCGGCATCCTGGGCATCTTCGGCGCCTCGCTGTTCTTCGGCGATGGCGTGATTACCCCGGCCATCTCGGTGATGGGCGCAGTGGAAGGTCTGGAAATCGCCGCGCCCAGCCTGCATCCCTTCATCGTGCCGATCACCGTGGTGGTGCTGCTGGTGGTGTTCATGGTGCAGCGCTTCGGTACCGAAAAGGTCGGCAAGGTGTTCGGCCCAATCACCTGCCTGTGGTTCCTGTCGCTGGGGGCGATCGGCATCTGGAACATCGTCGATGCGCCGGAAGTGATGAAGGCCTTCAACCCGTGGTGGGCGATCCGCTTCTTCATGCAGCACGGCTGGCACGGTGTCTTCATTCTCGGTGCGGTGGTGCTGGCAGTGACCGGCGGCGAGGCCTTGTACGCGGACATGGGCCATTTCGGCGCCAAGCCGATCCGCCACGGCTGGTATTTCTTCGTGCTGCCGATGCTGCTGCTCAATTACCTGGGGCAGGGCGCGCTGGTGCTCAACCACCCGTCCGCGCTGAAGAACCCGTTCTTCGAAGCGGTACCGAGCTGGGCGCTGTATCCGATGATCATCCTGGCCACGCTGGCGGCGGTGATCGCCTCGCAGGCGGTGATCACCGGTGCGTATTCGGTGGCGCGCCAGGCGATGCAGCTGGGTTACATCCCGCGCATGCTGATCAAGCACACCTCGCGCACCACCATCGGCCAGATCTATGTGCCCGGCATCAACTGGCTGCTCATGGTGATGGTGATCGCGCTGGTGCTGATCTTCCGCAGCTCCACCAATCTGGCCGTGGCCTACGGCATCTCGGTGTCGATGACGATGCTGATCGACACCTTGCTGCTGGCGCTGGTGGCGCGCTCGCTGTGGCCGCGCTGGCGCAACTGGGTGCTGCCGCTGTGCGTGGTGTTCTTCATCATCGAACTGGCGTTTGTCATCGCCAACGGCGCCAAGCTGCTGCAGGGCGCCTGGTTCCCGCTGGCGCTGGGCATCGTGGTGTTCACCCTGATGCGCACCTGGCGCCGCGGCCGCGCGCTGCTGCGCGAGGAAATCCGCAAGGACGGCATCCGCATCGACAGCTTTTTGCCGGGCCTGATGCTGGCGCCGCCGGCGCGCGTGCCGGGCATGGCGGTGTTCCTCACCGCCGACCCGATGGTCGTGCCGCATGCGCTGATGCACAACCTCAAGCACAACAAGGTGCTGCACGAGCGCAACATCTTCCTCAACGTCGATACCTTGCCGATTCCGTATGCGCCGGCGGACAAGCGCCTGCAGATCGAATCGATCGGCGACGAGTTCTATCGCGTCTACGTGCGCTTCGGCTTCATGGAAACCCCCGACGTGCCGCTGGCATTGATGCGTTCCTGCGACCAGGGCGGCATCCATTTCGACCCGATGGACACCACCTTTTTCGCCAGCCGCGAGACCATCGTGGCCAGCGCCAACCGCGGCATGCCGATCTGGCGTGACAAGTTGTTCGCGCTGATGCATCGCAACGCCGCCCCGGCGACAGGGTTCTTCCGCATCCCCGGCAACCGCCTGGTGGAGCTGGGCGCGCAGGTGGAGATCTGAGCCGCCTGCGGTGGCCGGGATTCGGGACTGGAGAGTCTGGACTAGCAAGAGCGTAGCGCCGGAGGCGCCTCGCAGCCCATACTAGTGGGCTGCAAATCCCGAATAACGAATCCCCAATCCCGGCTCTCAATGGACCGCATCATCGCCAGCAGTGCCACCCGGGAAGACGATGCCGCCGATGCGAGCATCCGCCCCAAGCGACTTGCCGATTATCTCGGCCAGCAGCCGGTGCGCGAGCAGATGGATATCTACATCCAGGCGGCCAAGGCGCGCGGCGAAGCGATGGATCATGTGTTGATCTTCGGTCCGCCGGGCTTGGGCAAGACCACGCTCAGTCACGTCATCGCCAACGAGCTCGGGGTGAGCCTGCGTTCGACCTCCGGCCCGGTGATCGAAAAAGCCGGTGATCTGGCCGCGCTGCTGACCAACCTGCAGCCGCACGATGTGCTGTTCATCGACGAGATCCACCGGCTCTCGCCAGTGGTGGAAGAAGTGCTGTATCCGGCGATGGAAGATTTCCAGATCGACATCATGATCGGTGACGGCCCGGCCGCGCGCTCGATCAAGATCGACCTGCCGCCGTTCACCCTGATCGGTGCCACCACCCGTGCTGGCCTGCTGACCGCGCCATTGCGCGACCGCTTCGGCATCGTGCAGCGGCTGGAGTTCTATTCGCCGGAAGAGCTGACCCGCATCGTGATCCGCTCGGCCGCGATCCTGGGCATCGACTGCACGCCCGATGGCGCCGCCGAGATCGCACGCCGCGCGCGCGGCACCCCGCGCATCGCCAATCGCCTGCTGCGGCGGGTGCGCGACTTCGCCCAGGTCAAGGCGTCCGGTCATATCGATCTGCCGGTGGCGCAGGCGGCGATGCAGATGCTCAAGGTCGACCCGGAAGGTTTTGACGAGCTCGACCGCCGCATGCTGCGGGTGATCGTTGATCACTTCGACGGCGGCCCAGTGGGGGTCGAATCGCTGGCCGCCTCGCTGTCGGAAGAACGCGGCACCCTGGAAGACGTGATCGAGCCCTACCTGATCCAGCAGGGCTTTCTGATCCGCACCGCGCGCGGGCGCATGGCCACCAATAAGGCCTATCGCCACCTCGGCCTCAAGCCCAAGGCTGCGCCGGCGCCGGACCTGTTCGTGGAGGACGAGGATGTCGGTTGATCCCCGATTCAGTTGGCCGACACGCGTGTATTGGGAAGATACCGACGCCGGTGGGGTGGTCTACCACGCGCGCTACGTCGCTTTCATGGAACGGGCGCGCACGGAATGGATGCGCGCACTCGGTTATGAACAGGAACGCCTGCGCCAGCAGCACGATCTGGTGTTCGCGGTCCGCTCGATGCAACTGGATTTCCTCAAGCCGGCCCGGCTCGACGACGCGCTGTCGGTGTCGGCGGTCCTGCTCAGATGTAAACGTGCCAGCCTGCTGTTCGCGCAGTCGGTGCGTCGCGAGGGCGAGGTGCTGCTGACCGCGCAGGTGCGCATTGCCGCACTCAGTGCCAGCGACTTCCGCCCGCGCGGCATGGACGATGCGCTATACGACGTGTTGAAAGCTTTAGAAACCACAGAATCAGAAGACTGAGGAACAAACGGATGTCGATTGCATTGCTCCTGGCCCTGCAGGACACGGTAGTGGAAGCACTACCGCAGGACGTTGCCGCCGCTGCGGCACAGACCGCCAGCGTGGCGCACAACAGCGGCATCAACTATGTCGAGTTGATCCTGCGGGCGAGCATCCCGGTCAAGATCATCGTGCTGTTGCTGCTGATCGGCTCGTTCATCAGCTGGGTGATCATTTTCCGCAAGGCGCGCGCCTTCAAGCAGGCCAACCGCGAGGCGGACGAGTTCGAAAACCGCTTCTGGTCCGGCGCCGATCTGGCCAAGCTGTACGCCTCGGCCACCGATCGCAACCGCACCGTCGGCGGCCTGGAGTCGATGTTCGAAAGCGGCTTCCGCGAATTTTCGCGCCTGCGCGATCGCCGCCGTCTGGATGGGCGGGTGCAGCTGGAAGGCGCCCAGCGCGCCATGCGCACCGCCTTCACCCGCGAAGTCGACCAGCTCGAGCGCAATCTCGAATTGCTGGCCAACATCGGCTCCACCGCGCCGTATGTCGGGCTGGTCGGTACCGTGTTCGGCATCATGGTGACCATGCACGACATGGTCAGCAGCGGTGAGCAGGCCGGTATCGCTGCAGTCGCACCGGGTATCTCCGAAGCCTTGTTCGCCACTGCCATCGGCCTGTTCGTGGCGATTCCGGCGGTGTGGGCCTACAACCGCTTCACCACCCGCGTGGAACGGCTGTCGGTGCGTTACGAAACCTTCGCCGACGAGTTCAGCTCGATCCTGCAGCGTCAGGCCGGCGCCGACGAGTGATGCCGCTCCCTCGCAACAGCCGGCTTGCATGCGAGTGCCTCGCAGACGCCCGCACCTTCGTGTGCGGGGACAGGATGGGCGAGTCCCTCGGAGCAGTCCGCACACTCATGTGCGAGGGATTAATTAGGAACGTGTCGCGATGATTTCCAGTATTTCCCGCCGTAAGAAGCGCAAGCTCAAATCCGACATCAACGTCGTGCCGTACATCGACGTGATGCTGGTGCTGTTGATCATCTTCATGGTGACCGCGCCGCTGTTGACCCTGAGCACCGACGTCAATCTGCCGAGCTCGCGCGCCAAGGCGTTGGAGAGCAAGCAGGATCCGATCGTGGTGGTGGTGGCCGCCGACGGCCAGCTCGCACTGCAGTTGCCCAAGGGCAAGCCGCAGGCAATGGACGTGGCCGCACTGCAGGCGCAGCTGGCCGCCATCGTGGCCCAGGACAAAGAGGCCCGCGTGGTGGTGGCTGGCGATCGCGCCGCGCCCTATCAAAAGATCATGGATGCCATCGACGTGCTCAAGCAGGCCAAGGTCGAAAAGGTGGGCCTGATTTCCGACTCCGGCGGTGCTGCAGGCAGCGATGCACGCTGACGCACTCCCCACGCAGAGCGCGCGCGAGGATGGCTGGTTGCGACCAGTCGTGCTGGCCTTGGTCGTGCACGTCCTGGTCGCGCTGGTGTTCATCGCCGGCTGGCTGTGGTCACCCGAGCGTTCGGTCGAGCCGGCCGCTGGCGATCCCAGCATGGAAGCCTCGCTGGACGTGTCCGCAGCCGAAGCGCGCGTTGCGCGGCAGGCGTTGAAGGCGACCCCGGTGGAGACGCCACCGCCACCGCCCGCACCGGTGCCCGAGCCCGCGCCGGAAGAAAGCGTGCCGCCACCGCAGCCGATCCCCGAGCCGCGCCCGCAGGATGCGCCCACGCCGCAACAGGCGCAGGCCCAGGAGCGCGTGGCCCAGCCGGACAAGGTTGATCAGGAGCGTGTCGATGCGCTCGCGCTATCGGCGGAAAAGGCCAAGCAGGAGCAGGAAGCCAAGCGCCGTCAGGAGCAGATCGACCTCACCGAGCGCAAACGCCAGGAAGAGGCCGAGCAGAAGCTGCGCCTGGCCAAGCAGCAGGAAGAGGCCGACGCCAAGAAGAAGCAGGCTGCCGCACAGCAGGCCGAAGACGCCGAACGCCAAAAGAAGATCGCCGATATCCGCCGGCAGCGCGAACAGGCCACCAAGGAAGCCGCACTGGCCGAGCAGAAGCTGCGCCAGGTGGCCGCTGCACGTGCGCAACAGGCGTCTTCGGCCGCCGCTGCCACTGCCCAACCGACTGCAGGGCAGGGCGGCACCAACACCGACCTGTCGGCCAAGTACGCTGCGGCCATCCAGCAGAAGGTGTTGGGGCAGTGGGTGCGCCCGCCGTCGGTGCCGCCGGGTCAGAAATGCACCATCAACATCCGCCAGTTGCCGGGCGGCCAGGTGATGGAAGCCAAGGTTGCGCCGGGCTGCCCGTACGACGAGGCGGGTCAGCGCTCGATCGAGGCCGCCGTATTGAGCGCGCAGCCGCTGCCGTATCGCGGCTACGAATCGGTGTTCCAGCGCAATCTGACCTTTGTGTTCACTGCGCAGGATCAGTAACGGCCGGTCTGGACGACCGGTCGGTTGGCAATACAGAGGTGTCGTGCTGTCTACGGCCACTCGCTCCACTTTCACGCTGTCTCGTTCACGATTGCGAGTATGTTCACTCGTTGATTGGTATCTCTTGCACACTTTTCCTGCCCGATCCGAGCCGTCCATGAAAAAACCGCTGCGTTGGTTAGCTGCCCTGACCGCCTTGTTGCTTCCGCTGAGTGCCCTCGCGCAGCAGCAGGGGCTCACTATCGATATCGTCGGCGGTAGCGCTTCGGCTACGCCGATCGCTGTCATTCCGATGGCTTACCAAGGCTCCGGCACCGCGCCGCAGACCGATGTGGCGGCTGTGGTCGGCGCCGATCTGGACCGCTCCGGTCAGTTCCGGACCTTGCCGGCCGCGCAGATCGTCGAAAAGCCGACCCGCGGGACCGAGGTGCAGTTCCAGACCTGGCGCACGCTCAAGCAGAACTACATCGTGGTCGGCCGCGTGATGGATGCCGGCGAAGGCGCTTACCGCGTCGAGTACGAACTGTTCGACGTGGCCAAGGGCGAGCGCCTGCTTGGTCTGGCGATGACCGCACGCGCCAATGCGATGCGCGATGTCTCGCATCAGATGGCCGATGCGATCTACGAAAAAATCACCGGCGTGCGCGGCGCGTTCTGGACCCGCATTGCCTATGTCACTGCCAGCGGTAGCGGCGGTTCGATGCGTTTTGCGCTGATGGTGGCCGATTCCGATGGCTACAACCCGCAAACCATCGTGCGTTCGGCCGAGCCGTTGCTCTCGCCGAACTGGAGCCCAGACGGCAAGAAGCTGGCCTATGTGAGCTTCGAGCGCGGCAATTCCTCGATCTATCTGCAGGACATCTCCACTGGCGCGCGTGAACTGGTCTCCAGCTTCCGTGGCATCAATGGTGCGCCCTCGTTCTCGCCCGATGGCCGTCGCCTTGCGCTGGCGCTGTCGCGCAGCGGCAACCCGGAGATCTATGTAATGGATCTGGGCAGCAAGCAGCTGACCCAGCTGACCAACCACTTCGGTATCGATACCGAGCCGACCTGGGCGCCGGATGGCGGCAGCATCTACTTCACCTCCGATCGCGGCGGTCGCCCGCAGATTTATCAGGTGGCTGCAAGCGGCGGCAGCGCCAACCGCGTGACTTTCCAGGGCAATTACAACGCCACTGCCAGCGTCTCGTTCGACGGCAAGAAGGTCGCCGTGGCGCAGGGCAGCGGCAATACCTACCGTATCGCCATGATGGATCGCAGCCTGGGTTCGCCCAGCTGGAGCACGATTTCGCCGGGTTCGCTGGACGAGTCGCCGAGCTTCGCGCCCAACGCCAGCATGATTCTGTACGCCGCTCGCGAGGGTGGCCGGGGCGTGCTGTATGCCGTCTCTTCCGACGCTCGGGTGCGCCAGCGTCTGGTCCTGGCCGATGGTGATGTAAGAGAACCTGCATGGGGGCCTTACCGAACCGCGCATTAATGTTAATATTTCGCTGCGTTAAACCCCATTGGCCCAGGAGCCACCATAGGTATCCCATGAACAAGTCCACCCGCGTCTTGCTTGTCTCCCTGCTGTCTGTTGCCGTGCTGGCTGGTTGTTCGAAAAAGGTGAAGGAAACTCCGCCTGCTCCGACCGACACCACCACCGGTTCCTCCGTTCCCACCGGCCCGGCAACCTCAGGCCTGTACGGCCCGGGCGACCTGGATACCGATGCCTGCCTGCGCCAGCGCGTTGTCTACTTCGATCTGGATCAGGACTCTCTGAAGCCGGAATTCCAGGCCATCATGGCTTGCCACGCCAAGTACCTGCGTGACCGTCCTTCCTCGCGCATCACCCTGCAGGGTAATGCCGACGAGCGCGGCTCGCGTGAGTACAACATGGGCCTGGGCGAGCGTCGCGGCAATGCCGTGTCCTCGTCGCTGCAGGCTGCTGGCGGTTCCGCCAGCCAGCTGACCGTCGTCAGCTACGGTGAAGAGCGTCCGGTCTGCACCGAAACCAGCGAAAGCTGCTGGTCGCAGAACCGTCGCGTCGAAATCGTGTACACGGCTCAGTAATAAGCGATGCGCTTTCGAGTGACATCTCTGTTCGTCGCGGCGGCCCTTGTGGTCGCCGCGCCGGCTTACGCGCAGCGAGCTAGTCTCGCTGATCGTGTTGCCGTTCTCGAGCAGCAGCAGGCCAACAGTCAGGCCAACAACGATCTTCTCAATCAGCTACAGCAGGCGCGTTCTGACCTGCAGGGATTGCGAGCGACGGTGGAACAGCTGCAGCACGACAACGAACAACTCAAACAACAGTCCAAGGACCAGTATCTGGATCTGGACGGGCGTCTGAATCGGTTGGAAGGTGCAGGTGGTGCAACGCCGCCATTGCCACCGGCTACCGGCAGCGTCACCCCAGCCCCGGCTCCGGCCGCGCGGCCTGCAGCGGCGGCAACTTCCGAGAAGCCGCCCAGTGTGCATGGCGACTCCGGCACGCTGACCGCCAGTAACGAAGAACGCACGGCTTACAACGTGGCGTTCGATGCGTTGAAGAATGGCAAGTACGACGATGCGTCGCAACTGTTCCTGAGCTTTCTGGAGCTCTATCCGAACGGCGTCTACACCCCCAATGCGTTGTATTGGCTGGGCGAAAGCTATTACGCCACCCGAAATTTTCAGCTGGCCGAGGCGCAGTTTCGCGATCTCGTCGGCCGCTATCCCACGCATGACAAGGCCGCTGGCGGCTTGTTGAAGCTCGGCCTGTCGCAGTATGGCGAAGGCAAAAACGACGAAGCCCAGCAGACCTTGCAGCAAGTCGTCTCGCAGTATCCCGGCTCCGATGCGGCGCGCGTCGCCCAGGAACGCCTGCAGTCCATCCGTCTCGGCCAGCAACTGCGCTGAGCCCGCGCGTCGGTGCCTTTGGGCGCGGCGCATACTTTGCCTATGAACGCCGCCGCCGTCCCCAGCGAGATCGTCCAATCGCCATTGCCGCGATTGAAGATCACCGAAATCTTTTTGTCGTTGCAAGGTGAGGCCGAGGCTGCCGGTTGGCCGACCGTATTCGTGCGCCTGACCGGCTGCCCGCTGCGCTGCCACTACTGCGACACCGCTTACGCCTTCCATGGCGGTGAGTGGCACGATATCGATGCGATCGTTGCCGAGGTGGCCAGCCATGGCGTGCGCCACGTCTGCGTGACCGGCGGCGAGCCATTGGCGCAGAAGCGCTGCCTGGTGCTGCTGCAGAAACTGTGCGACGCCGGCTTTGATGTCTCGCTGGAGACCTCTGGCGCACTGGACGTTTCTGCAGTGGATCCACGCGTCTCGCGCGTGGTCGATATCAAGACACCCGCATCCGGCGAGGAGCAGCGCAATCGCTGGGACAACCTGCCGCTGCTGACCGCGCGCGACCAGATCAAGTTCGTGATCTGCAGCCGCGCCGATTACGAATGGTCGCGCGAGATTGTTGCCGCGCATGCGTTGGACCGTCGCTGCACGGTGTGGTTTTCGCCCAGCAAAAGCGAAGTGACGCCTCGGCAGCTGGCAGACTGGATCGTTGCCGATCGTCTGCCAGTGCGGTTCCAGATGCAGTTGCACAAGTTGCTGTGGAACGACGAGCCAGGGCGCTGACGCCCGATTGCCAGGCGCTGCTTGCCAAGACGCAATCGTCTGAGTTTCTACGCTGCGATCTTGTTCAATGCGTCCACGGCATCGGCCGGAAGTTTCAGCTCCGCTGCAACTAGATTCGCGCGCAGATGCGCCACCGACGACGTCCCCGGGATCAGCAGGATGTTGGGTGAGCGCTGCAGCAGCCATGCCAGTGCCACCTGCATCGGGGTTGCGGCCAGGCGCTCGGCAACAGCGGCAAGCGTGGACGATTGCAACGGCGAGAAACCGCCAAGCGGGAAGAACGGCACGTAGGCGATGCCGTCGCGCGCGAGCGCGTCGATAATTTCATCGTCATGTCGATGCGCGATGTTGTACATGTTCTGCACACAGACGATGTTGGTGATGGCGCGTGCCTCGGCCACCTGCGTTGCAGTGACGTTGCTGATGCCGATGTGCCGCACCAGGCCATCGCGCTGCAGGTTGACCAAGGTCTCCAACTGCTCGGCAATGGAGCCTTCTGCCGGCTCCTGGGCCTTGAACATCACGCGCAGGTTGACCACATCCAGCGCGTCCAGGCCCAGATTGCGCAAGTTGTCGTGCACGGCCTTGACCAGCTCCTGCGATGAGTAAGCCGGCAGCCACGCTCCATCCGTGCCACGCGCTCCGCCGATTTTGGTGACGATGGTCAGGTCGTGCGGATAGGGATGCAGCGCTTCGCGGATCAGTTGATTGGTGATGTGCGGCCCGTAGAAATCGCTGGTGTCGATATGGTTGACGCCCAGCGCAATGGCTTCGCGCAGCACCGCCAACGCCGCATCGCGATCCTTGGGCGGGCCGAACACACCAGGCCCGGCAAGCTGCATTGCGCCGTAGCCGACGCGGGTGACCTGGCGGTCACCAAGGAGAAACGTTCCGGCTTTGTCGATGTTGGTCATGGCATTGCACTCGCGTGTCGTTGAGCCCACAACGATAGGAAACGTGGTGCGGCTTGTGAATTCGCGTTTGATGTGGCCCTGGCTGATCGCTGCCGAGGCCTGCACTGCATGGGCGCACGGGCGTCGGCTGAGATATTCGTATGGCCAAACGTGTCGGTGTTTCAGGTTTTGACGGCCTGAAGGACATTGTCTGCGGCTTGAATGGCGACAAACCTTGAGTTCGCCTGTTGATCCTCGCGCGGATGCGCGATGCATGCGGCCGGCGCTAAACGCGGAACCGGTTTGGTTTTCCGGAGGCACAAAAAAAGCGCCCTAGGCGCTCTTCAAGTGACTGATTTGATTGGTGGGCCGTGATGGATCCGAACCATCGACCAAAAGATTGAAAGCAAGCCAGATTATGACTTTAAATCAATAATTTATGCCAATTATTTTTCCCGGCACCAGCGCGGCAAACCACCACGCCGCAGAAGGTTCGTGTCTCTTTGGCTTACCGTCGCAATCAGTCGCGGGCACCGCGCATCAAGATCAGCACCGCGCGCTCGACATCATGCTGAAAGTCGTAGCGCAGCCCCTCCAATTCCGGAAGCGCAATCACTTGTGCCGCGACATCGACGGGATTGCTGAGCGGCCACAACCCGATGATCAGTGGCAGCGCGTATTTGATCACCTGCTCGAACGCATCTACCGACATCTCTGGCAAGCGCGCATGGAAGGCCTGCGCAGCCTGATGGCGCAACGCCAACAAGTTGAGCTTGAATTCGACCATGCGCTCGAACGACAACTTGCGCTCCAAAATGGACGGCATGATGCTTGTCAGCCGGCACAGCAACGGACGAGCGCACAACGTTTGCGCAAAGACCGCTGCAATGTCCTCGACAGTTGCCTCGGCCTTGCCGTCCAGTGCCAGCGCTACTCCAAGTTCGGCCTGCCAGCCGGCGTATTCCTCTACGAGCACGTCTATCAGTACAGCTTCGCTGCTTTCGAAGTAGCGATAGACGTTGGATTTTGTCATCTGCGCCTGGCGCGCCAGCTCATTGATTCCCAGATCAAGCGCGCCCGGGCTGTCATCCAGCATCGCGCGAGCAGTGGCTAGAAGGTGGCGGCGGCGCTCCTCTTTTTGCTCAACCGAGCGTGCGCGGACATATGGCGTGAACAAATTCATACGGAAACCTGCACCTCACTTGATAAAAGACCGGCGGTCTTCTAAATTGAAGACCATCGGTCTCCAATCTTGCCTGAAAGCCAGGATCCAGGCCACGTCGTCCACCACGCACAGAGCTATCACCATGCCAAGCAACAACACAGACTGGGTCCTGATCACTGGCGCTTCCAGCGGTTTCGGCGAAGAATTCGCTAGGCAATACGCAGCTAAGGGCCACCCGCTGATTCTCGTCGCGCGTCGGCTAGACCGCCTGCAGGCTCTGGCTACTACGCTGCGCCACGAGCACGGAGTGGAAATCATCACCGAACAAGTTGACCTGTCAGAAGTAACCGCCATAGCGGCCTTGCATTCCAGCCTCCGTGAACGGGGCATTGAGGTGGAAATCCTCATCAACAACGCCGGCCACGGGCTACAAGGCACCTTCCTGGACACTTCGTTGCAAAGCACCCTGGATATGGTGCAGCTGGATATCGCCAGCCTCACCGTCATGACCCGACTGTTCGGCGCCGACATGCGCCAGCGCGGTCACGGCAGGATCCTGCTGGTTGCCAGTCTGCTGGCGCTGTGGGGTGTGGAGGACATGGCTGTTTATGGTGCATCCAAGGCATACGTCCTGCGTTTGGGGGACGCGCTACACCGCGAATTCAAGCGCGACGGCGTCACCGTCACCTCGCTGTGCCCGGGTATGTCCAACACAGGATTCGCTCAGGCTGCGCAGCAAAAGATCACCCTCGGATTGAAGCTGGCGATGATGCAGCCAGCTCCGGTAGTCCGTGCGGGCATCCGTGCACTCCACAAGGGTCGTATCAGCATTGTCCCCGGGTTGGGCAATAAGATCAGCGCGGCCATGATCTGGGCCACCCCGCGCTGGCTGCACCAACCCTTATTTGCGCGCGTCATGAATGATTGAGGGCTCAACTCTCCGGTCGGGGCGTAGGTGCTGAACGCAGCACGGATTGTCGACAACTGAAATCTAGTAATTTTGCTAACATTTAGCCCGTCTCGACCTTTGAGGCTTTGCTTCGCGAGAGTTCGCGTCATGTTGGCCCTATTTCCTCCTCATACCTACGCCCGCTTGCTAGGACCGGCCTGTCTCGATCCGATCCCGCTCTGCCTGCCGTCAGCGCGTTCCGGATCCAGCTGGGCTTCCCTTCACCCGCCGAGGACTTCCAAGAGGACGAGCTCAATCTGAATTGGGTGCCGATGCGTAACCCGCCTGCCATTTTTCTATATAGGGCAGAGTGCGCTCCGCGACCAGAACATTGGCCTGGTGCTCTCTTTATACGGCGAGGACGGCGAGCTGAGCGCACCCGCTTCACCACCGGCTGCGGGCAAGTCCGCTTTGCGCACGGCGTACGAGCATCTGTTCAAGGCGGTTCGGTTTGAAATGAAACACAAGGCCACTGCCGTGACAATCATGGCGCCGACATGGGCGTTTGTCCGTACTAGTTCGACTGGCACCGCCATCACTGTCGCAACTGGTGAATCTAAGGCTGCGGCTTTTGAGGAGTTGTTTATTCTTCGGAAGGAAGACGACGGCAAATGGCGTATAGCGAGATACATGACTACGCCCATCTAAAAAATAACCCGGAGAAGGGCTTTTGACGGTCGAACGACGCGTGGCGACCTAGTCACGCGTCTTTTTAATTTTGGATTGCATTAGCCATGCGTGATTGATGTGATCGCAACAAGTTATCAAGCCTTGCTGAACAATGAGGCCATCTCGTAAGCGGAAAACGCGCAGCAGACGTCGACTGAAACCGCTGAAATAGTGTCATAGTTGATACGCTCGATTGCTGAGCGCAGGCCTCCACGCGTTGGGCCTTGCAATAGTCTTGCACTACCGACACTCTTTTTTTGCGGCCTTTTTACCAAGGACAACACGTCCGTCGACTTGCTTGAAATACATTTTGGTAGTTCTAAAAAAGTATCATCTGCAAGTAATGCAAGCAGAAACCAAGCCAGATAAGCTGTACCTCCCAACTCATCTAAGATTAGGATGCAAGATGCGACGCTCGCGACAAATTTTATTTCTATTTTTAATCGCCAATGCGTCGCTGATGAGCACCATTTCTCTGGCCAGCCCTTCCACAGAGGGAAAAGTAGCGAAAACTGCATCCTTAGACCTCGTGCTTTCCCCAATCATCTCTAAGGATGGCGGGCACGATATAAACGTCAATTACACATTGTCGGGCAATGGCAATGACTCGCCACTAGTTTTAGAGTGGGATCTCCTCGCGCCGACACCTGGACGTTCCACTGACAAGGTCGAAAACTTAGTAGTGCGTGATTCGCAGGGGCCATTGATGATGAGTTCATCGCCCGGCAATAATGGCTTAAATATTATTTATACGAGCGATAGACGTAATGTCGGCGCAGTATCCGTAAGTTATACCGTCTCTCCAGCGGATCCATCTGCACCCAATGGGCGCGGAGCCCATCGCGAGCTGATTGTTGCGGGCGGTGGCTTCACAACAAGCGGTGATGGCATTCTACTGCTCCCGCAGATACAGGGTGACATTGACTTGCGTCTCCGCTGGAAGCTACCTCATGGCTTCGAGGCAATCAGCAGTTTTGGTCAAGGGGATGTCACCACAACACGTCAGTCCTGGGAAATACGAAATGCTTTTTATCTCGCTGGAAAATTGAGGAAATTTCAACCATCTTCCGGGAAGCGTGAATTCAGTGCTTATGGATTGGGCGATAACGACATAAACCTTGACGAGTTCTTTTCTTGGTCAGCAAAAGAGTATGAAGCCACACGACTAGCCTTTTCTGGCGCCGAAAAAGATTCATTCCGAGCATTTTATAGAAGCTTTGATGGCGGCCCGCTCGACAGCGGAAGAGCAGACTCCAATGGAGTATTGCTTTATATTGCGCCAACTCATGATGAAGAATTAAAAAAAGAAAATCTCAAGCAACTGATTGCTCACGAGCTTGTTCATGTCTTTCAGCCAAGCCTTGATGACGACGAGGACAGCCTCTGGTTCACGGAAGGAGCTGCTGAATATTTAGCAATTTTGATTCCGTATGAAGCGGGACTCATTTCGCCAGAGGATTATCTGCGTGAGATAAATTCCAAGGTGACCCAATACTACGGAACTTCAAGGCGCAACATTCCGAACTCATCTATTCCTAAAGAAATGTGGGCGTCCCCAGACGCCTGGACCGTCCCATACACACGTGGCGCCCTGTACTTCGCCGACCTCGATGCTCGCGTGCGCGGCAGGAACCAGGGAAAGGATACGATCTTCACGCTACTGAAAGAATTTCAGGAAGAATCAAATCAGAACAGGCCACATGGTCTTGCCCAATGGCGAGGACTCGTCGAGCGCCACGCCGGTAAAGAGGGTGTTGAGGCTTTAGATGCAATGCTAGCCGGAAACACCATCTTCCCAGTCGCGGGCGCATTCGGGCCGTGCTTAGAGGCCGCCAAAACAAAAATCGGCATATTTGACTTGCAATATACAAAAGAGCCTGGAGGAAACCGGATCGCTTCAGTTTCTCCCGGCTCAAATGCCGAGCGCGCCGGACTGCGAGTAGGAGATCATTTGGCGGGCAACACCTTATTAAAGCCGTTGTTCTCCGATGTTGACCGATTACTCCCTTTGCCAATCAAGAGGAATGGGAATCGCATGACCATTTCGTATATTCCACGGTCGGGATCTACTGAGGCACTTACTTGGCAGACGATTCCAGGTAAATCGTGCGCTAGACGAGTTGAATAAATGCATCCGTGGCAGTAGCCGTTAGCTAGGCGACTACTGCCATTTGAGTAGATGGCTTTCTACCGGACCTCTTCCATGCGGTTGCGGGTTACTCAGCGTAGAGTTCTGTCATCTCAATGCCGACCGCCTCGACGCCCTCTAATTGCGCGGAAACCAAACGTTGTGCCAGAACCAGCGAACGGATCGAGCACGCGCCCATCTGCCTCGCAGATCCGCACTAGCTGACGCATCAATTCGTTGGGCTTGCCGGTCAGATGATGCTTGTCAGCCTTGCGCACCGATTCACGGATGACACCCGGCAACACGGGCGCGCGGCGATCCAGCGGCATGTTGCCCTTGCTGCGATGACGTTTTGTTGGGCGACGATGCGCAGAGCGTCGTGCGTGGCCGGCTGCATGTTTGCATGCATATTGATCCCGCAGTCGAAGTCTTCATTTGGCTGAGGAGCCAAGCGCGCGCCAACGGAGCCGCACGATGAACACGGTGCACGCAATTGCCTACCCAAAAGACGCGGACCATGTGATCAGCGAGGAAGAATTGGCAGCATGCGCCGCGCCGCATGACATGCAAGATGACGCAACGTGATTGGCATGATATCCCGGCTGTGAAGCCGCCACGCCAGACCAGGCAGGCCGTGAATCCCATCCGACGTGTGTGGCCGTGGGACATCGTCCCGGCCGCTCATTTTTCCGCCAAGTTTTCCGGAGGCACAAAAAAAGCGCCTTAGGCGCTCTTCAAGTGATTGATTTGATTGGTGGGCCGTGATGGATTCGAACCATCGACCAAAAGATTAAAAGTCTTCTGCTCTACCGACTGAGCTAACGGCCCACTGTCCCGGCAGTGCGCCGGGGTGCGCATTCTACCCTACACCGGCGTCAAGACGAAATGGCGTAGTGGGTGGGGTCCGGGATGCCGGCGTCGGTGAAGCCGGCGGCGCGCAGGCGGCAGGCGTCGCAGTGGCCGCAGGCGCGTCCGTCGGTGTCGGCGCGGTAGCACGACACGGTGAGGCCGAAGTCCACGCCCAGGCGTACGCCTTTGCGGACGATATCGGCCTTGCTGAGGAACTGCAGCGGTGCGTGCACACGCAGGCCGGCGCCTTCCACGCCTGCCTTGGTGGCCAGGTTGGCCAGCACTTCGAAGGCGCGGACGAACTCGGGCCGGCAATCGGGATAGCCCGAATAGTCCACCGCGTTGACGCCGCAGAACAGGTCGTTGGCGCCGATCACCTCGGCCCAGCCCAGCGCGAGCGACAGCATGATGGTGTTGCGCGCAGGCACATAGGTAACCGGAATGCCGTCGCCGCCGGCATCGGGAACGTCGATGTCGGCGGTGAGCGCCGAGCCGCCGATGCTGCGCAGGTCCACGTCGACCACCTTGTGGGCGATGACCCCTTGCGCGGTGGCCACACGTGCGGCCGCGTCCAGTTCGGAGGTGTGGCGCTGGCCGTAGCGCACGCTTAGGGCGTGCACGGCAAAGCCCTGTTCCTGCGCGAGCGCGACGACGGCGGCGGAATCCATGCCACCGGACAGGAGAACTACGGCTTTTTTCATGACGGAATCAGGCTGTAACAACGGAAGCGGAGAGGCTAGCAGGGTCGGCGTTGCACGGCGACTGCGCGCTATTGCCGCACGGTCCTGCCAAGGAGTTCTGGCATCCGGCCGAGGCCTAGGGTTTGAATGTCTTGAGCGCTTGTTTATTGACGCGATGCCGCTGCGAGAGATAGTGCATGGCTCCCTGCACGCCGCATCGTTACACCGCTCAGCCAATCAACGTTGCAGTGGCGGCCGCATGATTTTTTGTTCACGGTTACCGGTTTATTGTGCGGATCGAATCCGGAGTCCATGACGTGATGGCCGACCAGCAGGAAGACGCCGCGAAATCGCGTATCTACAAGGCGCTGCTACAAGCGACTCCGGACCTTCTGTACGTGTTCGATATCCAGCATCGTTTTATCTACGCCAACGAGGCATTGTTGACGATGTGGGGGATGCGCTGGGAAGAGGCGCACCTCAAGACCTGCCTTGAAATTGGCTACGAGCCGTGGCACGCGGCGATGCACGATACCGAAATCGAGCAAGTGAAGGCGACCGGCCAGCCGCTGCGAGGCGAGGTGCCGTTTCCGCATACCACCAAGGGCCTGCGTGTGTACGAGTACATCTTTACACCGGTCTTTGGGCCTGATGGGGAGGTGGAGGCGATCGCCGGCGCCACGCGTGACATCACCGAGCACAAACAGCATGAGCAGCACCTGCAGTTGCTGATCAACGAGCTCAATCATCGCGTCAACAATTCGCTGATCATGGTGCAGTCGCTGGCTCGCCAGTCGTTCAATAACGCGACCAGCCTTGCGGATGCGCAAGAAAAGATCGATGCGCGTCTGCTGGCGCTCTCCAGAGCCCATGACACGCTTACCCGCGAGAACTGGGTCAGTGCCGATATCCTCGAGCTGACCCGCGATGCTGCCGCACTGTATGAAACCCACGATGGCGTGCGCTTCGCGCTGCAGGGCCAATCATGCCGGCTCGATCCTCGGCGGGCGTTGGCACTATCGATGGCGCTGCACGAGCTGTGTACCAACGCGCTCAAGCATGGCGCCCTGTCTGTTCCGGAAGGCAGCGTGCTGATCGCGTGGGAACGCAGAATGCAGGATGCAGACGCGCAGCTCGAACTGGTCTGGCAGGAACGCGGCGGGCCGGCTGTCCGCCCACCAACGCGCAAAGGCTTCGGCTCCCGATTGCTGGAACGTGGTTTGAAGCACGACCTCAAGGGCGATGTCGAACTCGTTTTCGACCCTGCGGGCGTTTCGTTCCGTGTCTGCATGCCGCTGCCGGCCGAGCTGGTCGAGGCGCACACGTGACCGGGCGCGTCTTGTTGGTCGAAGACGAATCCGTGGTTGCCATGCTGCTGGAAGACTGCTTGATCGAACTGGGATACGAGATCGCGGCAACGGTGGGAGACGTGGATGCCGGGCTTGAGGAAGTGAAGAAGGGGAATCTTGATCTGGCGTTGCTGGACGTCAATCTAGGCGGCATCTATTCCTTTCCGATCGCCGAGGAACTGGATGCCCGCGGAGTGCCGTATATTTTTGTGACTGGCTATTCTGTTGGGGGCATCCCCGAGAAATTCCAGCATCGGCACGGTTTGCAGAAGCCCTTCCACTTGCGTGATCTGCAGGCCGCATTGGCGCTGCTGCAGCAGACAAGCGCAGGCTAGTCCGCACTTTTTAAAAATTGTCGAGGCCAGCCGAAGCGAGTGAATAACGCTTTGCCGGATCGAGGCATCGTGCGGGTGCACGCGACGGCAAAAGCTACTGCCTGCCGCCAAGCAAACTGGCAGCTGCCGCCTTACTCAGCGCCTGACTGAGATGGTGCAAGGCACTTGAGCGCACTGCCGCGCATTGCCAGTACAGCGGCACATCGAGCCAGCGCGTGGGATCGATGATGACCACCTGCTTGTCCCGGACTGCCGGAACGACCATCGAGTCCGGGGCCAGACACCATCCAAGTCCACGCGCGGCAGCTTCGATGAAGCCGGTCGAGGTGGGGAGATAGTGCACCGGTGGCGCCACCTGCGCGCGCGTGATGCGGCGGACGAAGCGAGCCTGTAGCGTGTCTTTTCGGTTGAAGACCAGCATCGGCGCGCGCGTCAGCGCCGTAGCGTTGAAACCCTGCTCGAAATACCTTGCAACGAAGGCGGCCGATGCGATGGCGTGGTAACGCATCACACCCAATGCGTCGACATTGCAGCCTTGCAGCGGCTTGCGCTCCGAGGTGACGGCGCCAAGCACGGTGCCGGCACGCAACAATTCCAGGGTGTGGTCCTGGTCGTCCACATGGACGTCGAAGAGGAACCCATGCGTTTGATGCAAGGACGCCAGTGCAGCCAGGAACCAGGTCTGCAGTGAATCGTCGTTGACGGCGATGGCAATGGTGCGTGGATGTCCAGCTGCGCCGTCGCCGGGCAGGAAGTCGGCCATTGCCTCGGCTTCGAGTACCTGCATCGGTCGTACCCGACGTAACAGGCGTTCACCCGCCGGGGTAGGGCGGCAGGGTGCTTTTCGTATCACCAGCACTTGGCCAAGCCGGTCTTCGAGTGCCTTGATGCGCTGCGAGATGGCCGAGGGAGTGACCGACAGCCGATACGCAGCAGCATCGAAGCTGCCTTCTTCCAGCACGGCCGCGAACGCCGCCAGCTGTGGATGCAGCAGATCCATGGCATCTCTTCACTGGATTAGAAGTTCTAACTAGCCTACAGAATATTTAGTTTTTCTGAATCGCTTGCTGCGATCACGATGCAGGCCTGGTTCTCGGGAGATGCATATGTTCGTTCAGGCAGCAGCGGCCGGCTTGATCGCTGGCGCAGGTCTCATCATTGCGATCGGGGCACAAAATGCGTTTGTGTTGCGGCAGGGGCTCAAGCGTCAGCATGTGGGCCTGATCGTGCTGATCTGCGCAGCCGGCGATATCGCGCTGATCGTGCTGGGCGTCGCCGGGATCGGTGCGTTGGTGAAGCAATGGCCGGGCGTGCTGCAAGTTCTTCGCTATGCCGGCGCTGCGTTCCTGGCAGCGTACGGAATCCTGGCTGCACGCAGGGCCTGGCATGGCAAGGGAGCATTGGCACCGGCAGCAAGCGACGCGCAATCCTGGCAGCGCGCCATGCTGACCTGTCTGGCATTCACGTTTCTCAATCCACACGTCTATCTCGACACGATGGTGCTGCTGGGCAGCGTGTCTGCGCGCTATCCAGGCCAGCTGCGCTGGGCGTTTGCGTCGGGTGCGTGCCTTGCCAGTGTTACCTGGTTCTCCAGCTTGGGATATGGCGCGCGTTTGCTGCAGCCGGCCTTTCGTGATCCGCGCGCATGGCGCGTCCTGGATGCATTGATCGCGGTGTTCATGCTGGTGCTGTGCGCCTTGTTGCTGCTGCCATCGCATGCTGCGCTACTCTGACCCCCCCATATGACTGGAGTCATTGTCATGCCGCCGTTGCGCATTACCACCGACAAGTCCGAGCTCGATGTGCCGATGATCCACCGCTATCTGTCGCAGCACACCACGTGGGCCAGGGACATCCCGTTGTCGCTGCTGCAGCGCTCCATCGCCAATTCACTGTGCTTTGGCGGGTTTGTGGAGCGCGTGCAGGTGGCGTTCGCGCGGGTGGTTTCCGATTACGCAACCGTTGCATATCTGGGCGATGTCTTCGTGCTGCCCGAGCATCAAGGCAAGGGCTATAGCAAGCTGCTGATGGATGCGGTCATGGCACACCCCGAGCTGCAGGGATTGCGCCGTTTCAGCCTGGCCACCAGCGATGCGCACGGGTTATACGCGCGCTACGGGTTTACGTCACCGTTGTATCCACAGTCGCTGATGGAGCGTTACATCCCCGGGATATATACCCGCGACCGCGCCTAGCAACTGATCAGGCCTGCAGTTGTGGACGTGATCTGCGTGGCCGCGGTTTAAACGGTCGGAAACAACGAAAAGCGCCTTGCCAGACGCTTTTCGTAGACGACATTCCGAGGGCGGATCTATGCAGGCCCCAACCAGTGCCGTCAGTGGAACCACGCCGACGACGCTGTTGAGGGCAGCGCTGGGTTCACCGCCAATTCCTCAGGCGCTACGGACCTTGTTCAACAGATGCGCGACCGGTGCTGCCGCGCGCGTCTGTGCCTGGGTTGTTTGCCGTGCATCGATCTTGAAGATCGCCACCGCGTCGGTGAGCTGCACAGCCTGTTCTTCCATCGAGCGTGCGGCGGCCGTGGCTTCTTCCACCAGCGCGGCATTTTGCTGGGTGGCCTCGTCCATATGCGTGATGGTCTGGTTGACCTGCTCGATGCCGGCGGACTGCTCCTGCGAGGCCGCAGAGATCTCGCTCATGATGTCGGTCACGCGTTGCACGCTAGCCACCACATCGCCCATGGTCTTGCCAGCGCTGTGCACCAAGGCCGAGCCTTCGGCCACTCGCTGCACCGAATCGTCGATAAGCCCCTTGATTTCCTTGGCCGCGCCAGACGAACGCTGTGCGAGCGTGCGCACCTCCGATGCCACTACCGCAAAGCCGCGTCCCTGTTCGCCGGCACGCGCGGCTTCCACCGCGGCGTTCAAGGCAAGGATGTTGGTCTGGAACGCGATGCCGTCGATGACACTGATGATGTCGGCAATCTTTTTGGACGAGGCTTCGATACCGGTCATGGTCTGGACGACCTTGCTCACCACCTCGCCGCCTTGCGAGGCCACGCGTGCGGCGCCGATCGCGAGCTGATTGGCCTCGCGTGCGCTCTCTGCATTCTGTTTGACGGTGGACGTCAGCTCTTCCATCGAGGCAGCAGTCTCTTCCAGGTTGGCCGCTTGCTGCTCGGTGCGCTGCGACAGGTCCTGATTGCCGGCAGCGATTTCACTGGCGGCCGAGTTGATTGAGACCGCCGATTGCTGGATGTTGCCGACGATCTGCGCCAACTGGCTGGCGGTGGCGTTGGCATCGTCGCGCATCTGTGCAAACACGCCGCGGAACTCGCCACTCATGCGTGCGGTGAGATCGCCGGCGGCGATCGACTGCAGCAACGACGATAGCGACTGCAGATTGCCATCGGCGGTGGACATCAGATGATTGAGGCTTTCCACCATGATGCGGAAATCGAACTGGAAACGCTCGACATCGCCACGCGCTGTGAAGTCGCCATTGGCGGCCGACTGGGCAAGATGTTTGATCTCATGATTCATCGCCGACAGATTGAGCTTGACCTGCGACATGGTGTCGCTGAAAGCGGCTTTTTCGCCCGGCAGTGGCTGCATGTCTTCGGAGAGTTCGCCGATGGCGTAACGCCCCATGATGCGGGCCAGATCGTTTTGCACCGCCACATGCGAGGCGACCAGCAAATTGGTGTCGTTGGCCATGCGCCCGTAATCGCCGGGGAATGCCGAGGCATCGATGCGGAAACTGATCTGGCCATTGTCGTGATGCTTGGCCATGTCGGTCTGCGCTGCGATCAGGTTGCGCAGCTGCAACTGCATCTTGTCCATTGCCTGCAACAGGCGGCCAGTTTCATCGGTGGCGGTGGTGTGCACGTCGTTCTGCAGATTGCCGGCGGCAATGGCCTCGGCAGTGCGGGTGGCCTGGCTGAGCGGCATGGTCAGGCTGCGCGTGATCATCCACGCAAGCAGGGCGCTGATGGCCAACGCGGCAATGCCGCCACTGGCGAGCGTGACCTTGCCGCGATGCATCGATGCCACCGCTGCGGCATAGGCCTGTTTGCTGAGGCGGCTTTCCAGTGCTGCGTTGGCGCGAATGGCGGCTTGCTGTTCATTCATCGCCACCGCTGCGGCGCCTTGCAACAGCGCCTGCGCCTCCTGGTTCTGATCATGAATGCCGTATTCGAGAATCTGGTTGTTGTACTTGACCGAGATGTCGCGCTTTTCCTGCACCAGCTTGAGCGCGTTCTTTTCGCCGTCGGTGCTCGGCATGGCTGCCAGCGCATCGTGCGCGGCTTTATAACGGGCGCGGTTGCTCTCGATCATCTCCATTGCGCTGCGGTTGGCAGCATCGCCAGACACCATGACGATGTCGCGCAGGCCGATCGCCACGTTGGTGTTGGCGTCCAGCATGTCGGTGGAGAGTCTGATCCGCTCCATGTTGTTGTTGACGATGGTGTCCAACTCGAGACGGGCGGTGGACATGGTGACCAGGCCGGTTGCCACAAGCAGGCCGGACAATAAGATCAAGATGCCGAAGGCCACGCCCAAGCGGCGGCCGACATTGAGGTGTTGCAGATATTGGTTCATCACCGCATCCAGGTTGTGCAGCTGAAGGGCTCAGTGAATGCGGGGTGCATCCACTCAAGCGTCTTGCCCAGCTAGCGGCCGGAGAGTGAGGAGCTAAAGGCTTGTATTCGGAAATACTTATGGCGGATTCATGACGTGGAAGAAATTTCCCGACAGCTGTCCGCCGCTACCTGACATCCCGCCAAAAACGCCTTGTTTAATGCGTCATTGGTGGATCGAAGCGTGCCAATGGCAGGACGATTTTCCGACGTTTTACCGACGCGCTGAGCTGGATAACGCAGCGCGCACAGCCAACGATTGGAACTGACGAATGGTCGAGTTCGCTGACGTGTGCGGTATGGGCGGATGAGAACCACAAGATTGCTGCGAATGCCTCAATGCCGCGAGCGATTCGGTTGCTGCTGGGCAGCGGAGCAGCCTGCCCGTGGACATCGCGAGCCGGCCTGTGCCGGCTACTTTTTAGCGAGTCATTGATCCATCGCGCCGTCGCGCGCAGCAAGCATGGCGCGATGGGTGTTGTCTTGCGCTCAACTCTCCAGCGCGGCAAGGACGTTGGCGTAAAGCTGTTCGGCATCGGCCTCGTTGTTGAAGCGTGCGAAGACCTCGTCGCCGGAGATCAGGCCGACCCGTACCGAGTGGCAATACGAACCGAAGCTCTCGCCGGCGTTGAACGGGTCGTTGACGACGGAGATATGGGCAAGGCGGATCCGGGTTGTGCCGAATTTGATGAACATCTGCAAGCTCCTGTATGAGCGCCCAGTTTCCCATTTTGTCGGGTGCGGCAGAAGCGCGATGGCAGCAACGTGCCGGGCGAAGCCTGCATGGGTACCCCAGCGACGGCGCTGATTCGTTGGCGTTCACCATGGATGCCGACGTACTCCCCAGATGTTGACAGAGCCTCAGCGCCGCGCCAATGAGGCCAACCTCGCGCATCCACGGACCCAGCACGTACACTGCCGTGCCCTGATGCTGAGCTCGTCCGATGTCCGAACCGATCCGTCTCGACAAATGCGTTGCCGCGCTGTTCGGCTGCTCGCGTGGCGAGGCTCAGCAGTACATCGAAGGCGGCTGGGTCAGCGTGGACGGTGTGGTAGTCGAGGAGCCACAGACATTGGCCACTGCGCCGCAGGTGACGCTGGCAGCCGATGCGGTGCTTGCGTCTGCCGAGCCAGCCACGTTGCTGCTGCACAAGCCTGCCGGAATGACGGCCGAGGCCGCGTTGGGGTTGGCCGTGCCGGCCGCGCGCAGCAGTCTGGATCAGGCCAACGTACGCGTGCTGAAACGGCATTTCCTGCGTCTGAGCGCGCCATTGCCGCTGGAGGATGAGGCCAGCGGTTTGCTGGTCCTGAGCCAGGATGGCCGCGTGCTACGCAGGCTCAGCGCCGATGCAACCTCCATCGAGCAGGAATTCCTGGTGGAAGTCAGCGGCGAGCTGCGCCCCTACGGCATGGCACGGCTCGCGCACGGCCTGGTCTATCAGCAGCGCAGCCTGTCGCCGTGCAAGGTGAGTTGGCAGAACGAAGAGCGGCTGCGCTTTGCGATCAAACATGTGCAGCCCGGGCAACTGCGCTTCATGTGCAAGGAAGTCGGGCTGGACGTGGTGAGCATCCGGCGCTTGCGCGTGGGCCGCATCTCGCTGGGCAAACTGGCGATCGGCGAATGGCGCTACCTGCCGGCGGGCGAGCGTTTTTGAGTGTGCCGCTGGCGTTCAACGCTGGCGGCAACCTGCAGGCAATGCGACGACTCGCTGCCTTCTAACCGATGCCGGGGTCGCTTACTTCTTGTTGCGCTTTTTCTTGGCACGCGTCACCAGCCAGAAAACCACGCCGATGATCGCAACGACCAAGATGATGAAAGCCGGTGACAGAAACGAGTTGTCGCCCATGGGGATCTCCTGAGTTCTTTGGCAGCAAAGCGCTGCATTCGAACCAGCCTAGCGAGCGGCGTGCTTGATCGCGTGAAATACGACGTATGCGTGGTTCAAATGTTCTTTGCACGTTGCATTCGTCATGCGTCATGCGATGGACGTTCGGTGTATTGGTGTCGAAGCGCAATGTCTGGCGCAGATCGTGCAAGCAGACCCTGCAGCGTTTGGCTGACTGAGCGGCTTTTGCAGGCGGGCGATGGCGCCGCATCCTTGGCACAAACGTGTGTTGATCAATCCCCGTGGCCGGCGCATGGCGCGAAGGCTGGCATTTCATACCGGGATTGTGGGCCGCCGTCAGGCCACCGGGGTGGGAAGCACCCGGTGTTTGGCCATTACGCTGCGGATGGCGGTCAGCAATTGCTCGGGGGTGTAAGGCTTTTCCAGGAAGGCCACGCCGTCGGGCAGGATCTCTTCCACGTACTCCACCGCCAGGCCGGAGGTGAGCAATACCGGAAGCTTGTATGGCGCCTGCGCGGTCTTGACCGCCAGATCCACACCGGTCAGGCCGCCCGGGAAGTGGATATCGGAAAACAGCACGTCGATGCGCGGGTCACTTTCGATCAGGGTCAGCGCTTCTTCGACCGAGCCTGCACTGCGGCAGGTGAACCCATAGCTCTCCAGCACAAGGCAGCTGAGTTGTCGGGTGCCATCGCCGTCTTCGACGACGAAGACAACCGGCCGTTCCTTGTTCTGTGACATGAGCGCGTCTCGTAAGGCAAGCCGCATTCTCAGCGATGCAGGGGTGAACCCTCCGTCAACGCAGACGGGGCCGTATGGTTACCAGCCGAACGGGCCGGGACCGTAGCCGCCAGGCCCATAACGCGGGCCGAAAATCGGGCCTTCGCCACGCCCGACACTGATGCTGACGCCAATCTGGTGCGCCTTGCCGTCGTCGTCGTAATAGGTCTTGCAGGAATTCAGATTGACCGCCTGCCAGTTGCTGTTGCCGCCGCGGCTGGCATAGCCCATGCCGGTTTCGACTGCGCCATGCAGCTTGCCCTGGCATTGCTCGGCGCGTTCGGCAGCGATGGCAGCGGCACTGGGCCGGCTCAACGCAGGCTGGGGACCGCTTTTGTCGCCGTAAAAGGTGCCTGGCGGATCGGTGGGGACCTCGGGATCGGAGCGGTACTGCACCGGTGCCTGCGGAATGCTCAGATCGAGCGAGCGCGCCGTGACCGGCTCGGCACTGCCGTCGCCGGCCTGGGCGAGCGCGCCGCCAGCGGCAAACAGAGTGGCCAGGAGAAGCAGGCTGCGTTTCATCGATTGGACTCTACATGAGGGACTGACAGCGCGTGCCAGATCGCCTTGTGAAACTAGCAACGGCTGATTGAATGCGCGCTGTCGATCTTGCGGATTTTTGTGCCAGCGTTGGTATGCCGATGACACACGCCGTTGCATCAGCCTTGTTCGCGCACGATCTCGATCAGCTGCGCCCCGTAGCGGGCCAGTTTGCCGCCACCGATGCCGCCGATATGCGATAGCGCATCGATGCTGGTGGGCCGTTGTTCGGCGATGTTGCGCAGCGTGCTGTCGTGGAAGATCACAAACGCCGGCACGTTCTGTTCCTTGGCCAGCTCTGCGCGCAAGCCGCGCAAGGCGTTGAACAAGGTCAGATCCTGCGGCTGCACCGGCAGGCCGGTGCGTTGCGTGCCGCGCTCACGCTCGCGTCCGGCAGCCGGGTTCTCGCGGCGCATCATCACCTGGCGCTCGCCCTTGAGTACCTGGCGGCTGGCATCTGTAAGCCGCAGACCGCCATGGCCTTCGCTGTCGACCTCCAGCAGGCTGGCGGCCACCAACTGGCGGAACACGCCGCGCCAGGTGCGCTCGTCCAGATCGCGGCCGATGCCATAGGTGCTCAACTGGTCGTGGCCGAGCTGCTTGATGCGCTCGTTCTCGCTGCCGCGCAGGATGTCGAGCAGGTGGCCCACACCGAAACGCTGCCCGCTGCGGTACACGCAACTGAGCGCTTTTTGCGAAGCCACCGTGGCATCCCAGGCGGCCGCCGGGGTGAGGCAGTTGTCGCAATTGCCGCAGGGCTTGGGATAGGTCTCGCCGAAGCCGGCCAGCAGCACCTGGCGGCGGCATTGCATCGATTCGCAATAGCCCAGCAGGTGATCGAGCTTGGCGCGCTCCAGGCGCTTGCGTTCTTCGGCCGCTTCGCCCTGTTCGATCATCTGCTTGAGCAGCACCATGTCGCCCAGGCCGTAGCAGAGCCAGGCCTCGGCCGGGTCGCCATCGCGGCCGGCGCGGCCGGTTTCCTGGTAGTAGCCTTCCAGCGATTTGGGCAGATCCACATGCGCCACGAAGCGCACGTCGGGCTTGTCGATGCCCATGCCGAAGGCGATGGTGGCGGTCATGATGATGCCGTCTTCGCGCAGGAAGCGGCGCTGGTTTTCCGCCCGCACCTCGGCCGGCAAACCGGCGTGGTAGGGCAGGGCGTTGAAGCCTTGCGCACACAGCTGCTGCGCGGTTTCTTCGACCTTGCGCCGCGACATGGCGTAGACGATGCCGGCCGAGCCGCGATGGCGGCCCAGAAACTCCTGCAGCTGCTTGCGCGCGTTGTCCTTCTGCACCACGGTGTAGCGGATGTTGGGGCGGTCGAAGGAGCTGACGAAGTGGCGCGCGTCGACCAGATCCAGACGCTCGGCGATCTCGCGCTGGGTCGGCGGATCGGCGGTGGCGGTCAAGGCCATGCGCGGGATGTGCGGCCAGCGCTCGTGCAGCACGGTGAGCTGGCGGTATTCGGGGCGGAAGTCGTGGCCCCATTGCGAGACGCAATGCGCCTCGTCGATGGCGAACAGCGCGATGCGGCTGCGCTCCAGCAACGACAGGAAGCGTGGCGTCAGCAGGCGCTCTGGCGCGACGTAGAGCAGATCCAGATCGCCCGAGAGCAAGGCGCGCTCGACCCGCTGGGTGTTTTCCGCATCCAGCGTGGAGTTGAGGAATTCGGCGCGCACGCCGAGCTGGCGCAAGGCGTCGACCTGATCCTGCATCAATGCGATCAGCGGCGAGACCACGATGCCGATGCCATCGCGCAGCAGCGCAGGCACCTGGTAGCACAACGACTTGCCGCCACCGGTGGGCATCAGCACCAGGGCATCGTTACCCGCGGCAACGTGTTCGACAATGGCCTGTTGAGGACCCCGGAAGTCGTCGTAACCGAAGACGCGGCTGAGCAGTTCGTGGGCGGGGGAAGACATCCGTCTAGGATACCGCGCGGGTCACGTCTTGGCCGGTGTCATGCCGGCGGTGTTGCGCGATGACGGGTCGGGGATTGCCGCGAAGCGATGGGGCGCGCCGGGAAAATGCGCACATTAAGCATGTGCTGGGGCGGGCGCACGGCGCAGGAAATAGGCGGTGGCCGCGCGTTCGGTGGGGCACTTGAGCTTCGCTCCGTACCCTCACCCCAACCCCTCTCCCGAGGGGAGAGGGGCTTTGTGTCCCGCGCCTGACAATGCCGGCGCGTGGAGAGAGGTGCTTACTGCAGTAGTGACCGCAGCATCCATGCGTACTTTTCGTGGGTCTGCAGGCGCTGGGTCAGCAGGTCCACGGTCGGGTCGTCGCCGGCGTCGTCGGCGGTGCCTAGCACCTTGCGTGCGGTGCGGCAGACCGCTTCGTTGCCGCTGACCAGCTGGCGCACCATCTCGCGCCAGTCGGCGCTATCGCTCAGGCCCTGTTCTTCCGGGATCGAAGTCAAAGCGACGAACTCGCTGTAGGAGCCCGGCGCGTTGTAGCCCAGGGCGCGGATGCGCTCGGCCACTTCGTCCAGTGCGGCCCACTGCTCGGTGTACTGGGTTTCGAACATGGTGTGCAGCGAGTTGAACATCGACCCGGTGACGTTCCAATGGAAGTTGTGGGTCTTCAGATACAAGGTGAAGGCGTCAGCCATGTAGCGGGCCAGACCGTCGGAGATCTTCTTGCGATCGCCGTCCTTGATCCCGATATCGATGTGCGGGGCCGATGCGGCGGCAACCGGTAAGGCGTCTGGTCCGTCAATGATGACGACGGGCTTGTTGGCGTTCTTTTTCTTGGACATGGGAATGGTCCTCCTGAGGGAACAGATATCGGGTCACAATAGTCACTCTAAAGGATCACTCGTCATTCAATCTTTCACATTTTTTCATCAATGAGCGCTATCGATACCGACCTGGCCACCACCTTGCGCGAGGGCCGTAGCGCCGTCGATGGCGGCATGAGCCGCGACCGGGGCCGCTTGCTCGGCCTATGGTCGCGCTGGCAAGGCAAACCCGGCAACGTGCAGCTGCGCCAGGCCTTCGAGCAGGCGCTGGCGGCGTCGCAGGCGCAGCGCAAGGCGCGCGCCGAGCAGCAGCCCGCCATCACGCTGGACACGCAACTGCCGATCGCGCGCGAAGCCGAGCGCATCATCGCGTTGATCCGCGATCATCAAGTGGTGGTCATTGCCGGCGAAACCGGCTCGGGCAAGACCACCCAGCTGCCCAAGCTGTGTCTGGCGGCGGGGCGCGGGGCGGCCGGCATGATCGGCTGCACCCAGCCGCGCCGGATCGCCGCACGTGCGGTGGCCGCACGCGTGGCCGAGGAGTTGAAGACGCCGTTGGGCACCACGGTGGGCTTCCAGGTGCGCTTCACCGACCGGGTTGGTGAAGACTCGCGGATCAAGTTCATGACCGACGGCATCCTGCTGGCCGAGATCGCCAGCGACCGCTGGTTGTCGGCCTACGACACCATCATCGTGGACGAGGCGCACGAGCGCAGCCTCAACATCGATTTTTTGCTTGGCTATCTCAAGCAGTTGCTGGTCAAGCGCCCCGATCTGAAGTTGATCGTGACTTCGGCCACCATCGACACCGAGCGTTTCGCGCAGCATTTCAACGATGCGCCGGTGATCAGTGTGGAAGGACGCACGTTCCCGGTCGAGGTGCGCTATCGCCCGCTCGAAGGCGACGCCGGTACTGACAGCGACGGCGAGCAAGGCAACGGCCGCGATGGCGAGCGCACCGTTAACGATGCGATCGTGGCGGCGATCGACGAAATCACCCGTATCGACCCGCGCGGCGACGTGCTGATGTTCCTGCCCGGCGAGCGCGAAATCCGCGATGCGCATCAGTCGCTGGAACGGCGCAAATACCGCGAAACCGAAGTGGTGCCGTTGTACGCGCGGCTGTCTGCGCAGGACCAGGACCGGGTGTTCAATCCGGGCCCGCGTCGGCGCCTGGTGCTGGCCACCAACGTGGCCGAGACCTCGCTGACGGTGCCACGCATCCGCTATGTGGTGGACCCAGGTTTTGCGCGCATCAAGCGCTATAGCCCGCGTCAGAAGCTGGACCGCTTGCATATCGAGCCGATTTCGCAGGCCAGCGCCAACCAGCGCATGGGCCGGTGCGGGCGCATCGCCGAGGGCATCTGCTACCGCCTGTATGCCGAAGCCGACTTTGCCGCCCGGCCAGCGTTTACCGACCCGGAAATCCGGCGCGCGTCGTTGTCGGGCGTGATCCTGCGCATGCTGCAGCTGGGCCTGGGGCGGATCGAGGATTTCCCGTTTCTGGAGGCGCCGGACGAGCGTGCGGTGGCCGATGGTTGGCAGCAGTTGCTGGAGCTCGGCGCGATCGATGGCGAGCGCCGCCTGACCGCGACCGGCCGCCAGATGGCGCGCCTGCCGGTGGACGTCAAACTGGCGCGCATGCTGGTGGCCGCGCAGCAGCACGGCTGCCTGCGCGAGATGATCGTCATCGCTTCATTCCTGGGCATCCAGGATCCGCGCGAGCGCCCGCCCGAAGCGCGCGAGGCCGCCGACAACGCACATGCGCTGTTTGCCGATGCGCGCTCGGAGTTCGTCGGCATCCTGCGCTTGTGGGAGGCGTACCGGCAGGTGCATGAAGAGCTCACCCAGTCCAAGCTGCGCGATTGGTGCAACCGGCATTTTCTTGGTTTCTTGCGCATGCGCGAGTGGCGCGAACTGCATCGGCAGTTACGCCTGCTGTGCGAAGAACTCGGTTGGAGCGAAGAACCGGCCGGGGTGATGATGGCGCCGCTGCTGGCCGGTGCCAGCGCACCGCCGCGCGAGGACGGACACAACGCTAACCGTCCGACGCGCGGGCAGCTGCATCGCGCCGCGCGTCTGGCGCGCGAAGGTAAGCCGGAGCCAAGTGCGCCACCTGCACGCACCACCGCCGCAGCTACGAACAAGCAGGCCGAAGCCGCTGAAGTATCGGCACGGACCAGCGAGCGCGAACGCGCTGCGGCGTATCAGGCACTGCACCGCGCGCTGTTGGCCGGCCTGCCGACGCAGATCGGCCATCGCACCGAAAAAGGCGATTTTCTCGCCGCGCGGCAACGCCGGTTCGTGCCGTTCCCCGGCTCGGCGTTGGCGCGCAAACCGCCGCCGTGGATTCTGGCCGCCACGCTGCTGGACACGCAAAAAGTGTGGGGCATGACCAATGCCGCGATCGAGCCGGATTGGGCGATCGCTGAGCTGCCGCATCTGCTGGCGCGCAAGCATTTCGACCCGCATTGGTCGCGTGCGCAGGGGCAGGTGGTCGCCTCCGAGCAGATCAGCTTGTTCGGGCTGGTGCTGGCGCCGAAAAAGCCGGTGCATTTCGGCAAGATCGACCCGGCCGCCGCGCACGACCTGTTCGTGCGTCAGGGCCTGGTGACGGGCGAAATCAATACGCGCGCGGCGTTCGTGGCCGACAACCTCAAGGTGCTGGAGCAGGCGCGCGAAGAAGAAGCCAAGTTGCGTCGCGCCGGCATCGTGGCCGACGAAGAGTGGCAGGCACGTTGGTATCTGGATCGCATTCCGTCCGAACTGCATTCGGCCAGTGGCCTGGATGCATGGTGGAAGACCTTGCCGCCGGACAAACGCCGCAGCCTGCATTGGTCGTTGAACGATCTGCTGCCGGGCGAAGGCAGCGAGGCCGATCGCTTCCCGAAGTATTTCCCCCTTGGCGATGCGCGGCTGCCGTTGCATTACCGCTTCGAGCCGGGGGCCATCGATGACGGCGTCACCCTGGATGTGCCGTTGCATCTGCTCAATGCGCTGGATCCAACGCGGCTGTCGTGGCTGGCGCCTGGCTTTGTTGCCGACAAGGCATCGGCATTGATTCGTAGCCTGCCCAAGGCGCAGCGCCGTAACTATGTGCCGGCGCCGGATTTCGGGCGCGCGTTCTACGAGGCCTACAGCATTGCGTCGGCCGACGATATCCGTGGCGAGCTGGCGCGCTTTCTGAGCAAGGCCACCGGCACGCAGGTGGCGGCGCTGGATTTCGACGAGGAGGCGCTGGACACGCATCTGCTGATGAACCTGCGCCTGCGCGATGACGACGGCAAGGTGCTGGCCGAGTCGCGCGATCTGGACGGGCTGCGCGCACGCTTCGGCGAGCGTGCAGGGCAGGCGTTTGCCGCACGTGCGGGCCGCGCCCTGGCTGCCGAGGGCTTGCGCGATTTCCCGGCCACCCCGATCCCCGAACAGGTGTCGGGCGAGGCCGGTGTGCCGGCGTATCCGGCGTTGGTGGATCAGGGCGAAGACGCAGCGCTACGCATCTTTGCCGACCGCAACGAAGCGGCGCAGGCGCATCCGCGCGGCGTGCGTCGGTTGCTGGAAATCGCGCTTGCCGACAAGATCAAGCAGGCGCGCAAGCAATTGCCGGTGTCGCCCAAAACCGGGTTGTTGTACGCGGCGATCGAATCGCAGGAGCGGCTGCGCGGCGATCTGGTCGATGCCGCGCTCAATGCGGTGTTGGCGGAAGGTTTGGGCGCGATTCGCGACGCGGGTGCCTTTGCGCAACGCCGTGACGATGCGATCAAACGGTTGTTCGGCGAGGCGATGGAACGCCTGACACTGGCCGAAAGCATCCTCGGCGCCGTGGCCGAACTCAAGCCCTTGCTGGAAGCGCCGTTGATGGGCTGGGCGCGGGGCAATCTGGACGATATGGAGCAGCAGTTGCGCGCGTTGGTGCATGCCGGCTTCCTGCGCGAGACCCCGGCCGAGGCGCTGGCCAACTACCCGCGTTATCTCAAGGCGATGATCCTGCGCACCGAGCGGGCCAAGCGCGATCCGGCTCGCGACCAGACACGCATGCTCGAACTCAAACCGTTTGTGGATGCGTTGGGCGATGCCGCCGCACGCGGTTTGCAGCAGCGTCCAGAGTGGGAGTCGCTGCGCTGGGATCTGGAAGAGCTGCGCGTCTCGGTGTTCGCGCAGGAGCTGGGTGCCAAGTCGGGCGTGTCTGCGAAGAAGTTGTCGCAGCGGGTGGCTGCGTTGCGCGGTTGAATGGTGCCGGATGCGCCAGGGTCGAGGTGATCACCAGACGCGCTGATCCATGCGGATCGATATCCACTGGCCGCTCAGACAGATCGCATCGAAGCGGCCAGCGCATGCAGCCGCATGACGCCTCTAAAAGCCTGCTGAGCGCTTGTCAGACAGGTGCGGGCGGCATACCTGGAGCCCGCCGCGTGGGTGGGCTCCATGCCGCCCGGGCGCAGCTCGCTGACGCTGCGCGCGGGCTTTGGTCATACCCTCAGAACTTCACATGCAGGCTCGCCATATAGCGGCGCCCGCTCTTGTAGCGGCCAGCCAGGTGTTGCTTGTCGCCGAGATACTGCAGGTATTCCTCGTCCAGTAGGTTCTGTGCATCGATCTGCAGCGACCAGTTCGGGCTGAATGTATAGCCGACACTCGCGCCGAGTTCGGCGTAGTCATCCACGCTCGCCGGTGCCGCACCGGCCACGTAGCCGCCGGCCAGGTAGCTGTCGCGCCAGTTGTAGGTCAGCCGTGCATTGAGCGGGCCTTTCTCGTAGTACGGACTGAAGGCAACGCTGTTGCGCGACTGGTAAGGCAGCGCATCGCCGGTGTTGTTTTCGCCATTGGCATAGGTGTAATTGGCGGTCAGGCCAAAGCCGCTGTCGCCGAACGGTTGCTGAAACGCAATATTGAATCCCTTGACCTTGCCGTCGCCGGCATTGCGTGGCCGCTGGATGCTGTAATCGCAATAGCCATCTGCGCTGCAGCCATTGCTGCCGACCAACTGCGCCCAGCTCTGCGGTGCGGTGTCACGTAGCGCGTTGTATTGGCGCTCCACGCTGGCGCTGGTGTCGATGTAGTTGTCGATCTTCTTGTAGAACACCGACCACGCCACCGCCGACTGCTGTGCGAAGTAGTACTCGGCCGATAGATTAAAGTTCCACGATTCGTACGGCGACAGCTCCGCATTGCCGCCGCTGCCGGTCAGCGTGGTGTCGTTGAGGAAGGTGTTGTTGACCATCTGGTTGTACGGTGCCCAGGCGATCACCTTGGCCGCAGCGAAGCGAAACACCCAGTTGTCTGCAGCCTCGTAGGCCAGCGTGAGCGAAGGCAGCAGAAAGTCTTCCTTGCGGGTGCGGGTCTGCCACAGGCTGTCGGCATTCAGCAGTGACGGCGTACCGCTGTAGACGAAGCCGCTGCCTTCGGTCTTGGAGTCCACATAGCGCAGCCCGAGGTTGCCGCGCAGACCGCCGCCGGAGAAATTCAGCTGCGCGTACGCCGCGTTATTGGTCTGCTGCAGCGCCCAGGTGTTGTTGAGATAACTGGACGGGTCCGGCGCGCCGTAGTCGACCGGGCTGTTGCGGATCCAGTTCAGCACATTGTTGCGACCTGCCTGCAAATGCTGGCCATGATCGGGATAGAAGTCCTGCAGATCGGTTAGCCCGATCGTGCCCACATCGGCCAGCGTGCCCGGCGTGACGCCGCCATAGACATTGAGCTCGAAGCGCTCCTCGTGCTTGCCGTGGCGCACGCCCAGCAGCAACTGATTGAACACGCTGTCGAACTGCACAGCGAGATCCAATTGACCATAGGTGTCCTTGCTTTCGGTCGAAAAGATGCCGTTATTGCCGAACCAGCCACCTGCCGAGCCCCAACTGGCCGAGTCGCGCGCGCGCGCCGGATCGTCGAAGCGAATACCACGCTGCGTATCCCAACTGAAGCCGCCGTTGTAGAACGGCTCGATGAAGTATTGCGAGAGGTCCTTGTTCTCCGACTTGCTCTGGCCGAGCTGCCCGCTCAGGCCCCAGCCATCGCCGCGAAACGCACCGCGCAGGTCTAGGCCCTTGGTAGTCACTTCGGATTCGCGCACGTTGTTGTCGTAGATCACTGTGCCGCCGAGCGGGTCGGCATTGGCGCTGGAATGCCCGCTGGTCACCACACCATTGCGCAGCCCGCCGAGCTGGTCCACTGCCGCCACCGTGCCGGGATTCCAGGTCAGAAAGCTGTACATCGACTGGTTGTAGTTGTCGAAATTCTCGTTGATGTACAGGCCGCTGAGGTTGAACTCCAGCGCATCGCTGGGCTTGAGTTGCAGGTTGACCACCGCGCTGTCGCGTTCGCGATCCTGCTGAAACCAGGCCGCATTGATCGAATTGGGCACGTCCGCGTCGGCGGGGACACTGCCTGCCGCATTGGCGAAGCTGCTGGCCGGTGCGTAGCCGAACACTTCCATGCCGCGGCGGTCGACGCGTTCTTCGTAATGCTGCGCCGACACCGCGATACCGAAGGTGTCGGCGGCGTTTTTCCAGCTGTAGAGCAGTGCCGCATTCGGTTTGCCCTGGCTGGCTTGCGCGCTGTAGCTGTAGCCGATGGAGGCAGCGACCTCGTTGACCTCCAGATCGAGCGGTTGCCGTGTGTGCATCAACACGGTGCCGCCCAGGCTGCCTTCGGTCAGACGCGCTTCGGAGGATTTGAGAATTTCCACACGCCCCAGGATCTGCGGTGCCAGCAAGGTGTAATCGAAACCGCGGCTGGGTTGCTCGCCATACAACCAGATCGCCTGCGCCACCGGATGCCCGTCCAGGAACGACAGATTGAGGCTGGGGTCGGTGCCGTCGATGCTGACCCGTTCGCCCTGGCCAAAGCGGCGGTCCAGGGTCACGCCGGGAATCTGCGACAGCGCTTCGGCCACATTGGTGCTGGGAAACTTGCCGATGTCTTCGGCGGTGATCGCTTCGGAAATACCGGTGTTGTTGCGTTTGGTGTCGAGCGATTTTTCCAGGCTCGCGCGGATGCCGACGACTTGCACGGCGTCCAGGTCGGTGGCTTGCGGGTCACCGTTGTCCTGGGCTTGCGCCGCGAATGCCAGCGACAATGCGATCGCGCTGGACAGCAGGGTGGTGCTGTATTTCATGATGTCTCTCCTCATCACGCACAGGGATGGACGGCGAGCGACAGCTCGCCGGATGCGGGTCTTGATGTCGCGCGTTTTGCGGGGAGCACAAACGCGTGGTGGATCGCTTACGACACGTGGACGTGTTGTTGCAGATACCAGTTGGCCGCGCCGAGCACGCCCAGCTGCCCGTGCTCGACCAGCTTGACCGGGATGCGCTCGAGCAGCGCACGCATGTTTCCCTTGGCTAAAAAACGTTCGCGAAAAGTGCTGTTGGCCAGAAACTGCCCGATCGTCGGCAGGATCCCGCCGGCCAGATAGATGCCGCCGGCAGCGCCGTAGGCCAGCGCCATATCGCCGACCGCGCTGCCCAGCAATGCGCAGAAGCTGTGCAGGCAGTCGCGCGCCACCGCATCGTCTTCGTGCAGGGCTGCATGCGTGATCGCAGCAGGCAGGCGATGGCGTGGCGGCACCGCGTGCAGTTCGCACACGGCGTTGTAGAGATTGAGCAGGCCGGGGCCGGACAACACATGCTCAAGGGGCAGATAGGGCTGGCCGCGCAGCAGAATCCGCAGCAGTTGCAGCTCCCTGTCGTCGGTGCTGGCCAACGCGACCTGGCCGGCCTCGGTGGCGAGCACGATCGGACGAGGCTTGGCATCGATCCACACTGCAGCACCAAGCCCGGTGCCGGGACCGACCACCAGGATCGGACCGGCGGCGCGCGCATGCCGTGGCGTCGGCCCGCTGAGCTGCAGCACGGCGCGTTGTTGCATCTGTGGCGCAGCGTAGGCAACCGCTTCGAAATCGTTGACCAGATGCACGCTGCGCACTGCAAGCGCGTGACGTATCTGGCTGGGCGAAATTGTCCACGGCAGGTTGTTGCTGATGAAGCTGCCATCGTCCAGCGCAATACCGGCACTGGCGATCACCACCGCATCGACGCCGCGCACCTGCTGCAGAAAGTCGCCGAGGATCGCCTCCAGACTGGCGTGCTCGCTGCCGCGATAAGTGCGGTAGTGCGACACCTCGATCTCTGCGTTGCCCGCATACGCCACGTGGCCGACACGCACATGCGTGCCACCGACATCGGCAGCGATGAAGCCGGTGGCAGCGGGGCAAGTGGGCAAGACAGCAGTGTGAGCAGAACGCGAGGTCGCAGCCACATTCAATCCTCAAAGGTTCGCCGAGCGTCCGATGCCGTCGGCGAGTACGGGCCTGTGTAGGAGTTGGTGACAACGATGTCAATGGATCAGTCGGGTTGGATCGATCTTGTTGGCGCACTCAAGCGCTAAACAGGCGGTCTTGGACGTGTCTGTGCGGACTTCAATGCGCAAACAGGACAGGCGCTCCCAGCGTGGGCAGCGCCTGTTTGTCGGTGGACTGTATTTGTAGCCGAAGCCTATTTGGACAAGACGGCGCTGTCGGCTGCCAGCGTGTGCGATCGCTCGACAGTCTGGGCCGCAGTAGCGGTGGTCGTGACGCCCGGCAAGGTGCTGCAGGCGCTATCGTCGGTTCCATACGCCGACCACGCGCGCTTGGTTGCGGCGTAGTCGCCAGTCAGCCCCGCTTACTTGACCCGACGCACCTTGGCAGGCGTGTTGTAGCCCTCAATCTGCAGATACCACACGCCGACCAGGCCGGGCTTGATCTTGACCTTGGGCGCATCCTTGCGAACGCCGGCCAAGCTGGCGGCGTCGGTCTGCTCCCAGTCCTGACCATTGGCCAGGGTGTATACGCGACCCTTGGAGAAGCCCTTGAACTCGCCAACGATCGTGCTTTCGATCGGCTCCTTGCTGCCGAAATCGAAGAAGCCGCGGTTCTTGACGATCACTTCCTGGCGGCCGGCTTCCTTTGCCTGTTCGACCACCACGGCGGCTTCCTTGGCGACCTTGCCCTGCAGCCAGTCGTTGAGCGCGGCCAGCTCGCTGGCATTGAGCTTGTCCAGGCCGGCGGCCTTGAACTGCTCGGCGCTCATCTGCGACTGCAGATCGCCCTGCACGGCGCGCTGCGCCAGGGCCGGGAGAGCGGTCAACGCGAAGGTCAGGCCGACCAGCAGGGGAATGCGGCGCGCGAGCGACATGGAGGCGATCCGGAAGACGAAGAGGCCGCTAGTGTAGACGCTGGAGCGCATCGTGCAGCTTGGCCTACGGCGCGCGCTGCTGGTGTTCGCCTCCACAAGCCACAGGCCCTTTCGCACCGCATCGAGAGATTGCAGGCAGATGCGCAGAAAGGCCTAAGCTGCTGTGAATTACTCCTCGTCTACCGTTGCTACGGTCGCGGGCGCAGCACGTTCGGGACGGCGGTAGACAAACTCCGGTGCGGGCGCAGCGGCCTCGCGTTCGGCGGTGGCGCGCACGTCGGCGTGCGCCGGCGATCGTTCGCACACGGGGTCCAGCGTGGCGGCATCGCCGGCCAGCGCCAGGGCCTGGCAGCGGCAGCCGCCCCAGTCGATCTCGCGCTTGGGGCAGCCCTGGCACACCTCCGGCATCCACGCCGTGCCGCGGAAGCGCACGAACGCCTCGCCGTTGTTCCAGATGTCGGCCAGCGAGCGCTCGCGCAGATTGTCGAAGCGCATGCCTTCGATGGTCTCGGCCGCATGGCAGGGCAGTACATCGCCACGCGGGGAAATATTGACGAAGCGCTGGCCCCAGCCGCCCATGCAGGGTTTGGGCTGGCGCGCGTAGTAATCGGGTGTAACGAAGTCGATCGCCAGGCGGTCGCCGAGCTCGCGGCGTGCGGTTTCCACTGCCGTAATCGTGGCCATCAGTTGCTCGCGGCTGGGCATCAGCGCGGCGCGATTGCGCAGGCCCCAACCGTAATACTGGGTGTGCGCCACTTCGATGCGCTCGGCTTGCCATTCCAGCGCCAGCGCAATCATGCCCGGCACGCGCTCGGCGTTATGGCGATGCAGTACCGCGTTGAGCGTCAGCGGCAGGCCACGCGCACGCACGGCGGCAGCGAACTCGCGCTTTTTCGACAGACTGTTGCGATAGCCGGCGATGCGATCGGCACCGGCCGGGTCGACGTCCTGCACGCTCAGTTGCACGTGTTCCAGTCCGGCAGCCTTCAATTGGTCCAGCATCGGCTCGCCGCCGGCCACGCCGGAGGTGATCAGATTGCTGTACAGCCCGAGCGCGCGCGCATGCGCCACCAGCTCGGGCAGGTCCTTGCGCAGCATCGGCTCACCGCCGGAAAAGTGTGCCTGCAGCACGCCCATGTCGGCAGCCTGCTGCAGCAGCAAGCGCCAGCCGGCGGTGTCCATTTCCTCTCGCAGCGCCGCCAATGCGATCGGGTTGGAGCAATACGGGCAGGCCAACGGGCAGCGATGGGTCAGCTCCAGCAGCACCGACAGTGGCGGCGGGGCGATGCTCATGGCCGCAGCAAACGCTTCTGATGCAGGGTGTTGGTGAGTTCGATCACATCGACCTCGATGTCTGCCGCGTCGGCATCGAATTCGGCAGCCAGTTCCTGCGCGATCTGCGCCAGCGAACGCACGCCGTCGTAGCGCTGCGCCACCACCAGCGCGATCTCGTCCAGCTCGACCACGCGTTCTGGTGCCAGCAGCACCCACTGATCGCGTGCGCGGTCGTGCTGCAGGCGTACGCCCGCGCGCAGGGCTGGCTGGCTGTCGCGGGTGATGCTGCTCACGCAGCGGCCCGGCTGGCGTCGCGGTCGGGCACGAACGCATCCGGCCACACGATGCCCGGGGTGACGTAAGCCACGTGCAAGGCATCCAGCTGCGCCCACAATACCGAGCACTTGAAATGCAACGCGGCCTTGACCAGTTCCTGCTTCTCGACGGTATCGGCGTGCTGCTTGACGTAGTCGAGTGCGAAATCCGAATCGCGCGGCGCCTCGGTCAGGCGATGCTCGAAGTAGGCCAGCGCCTCGGGCGAGACGAAGTCGTAATGCTTGAGCATGCCGGCCACGCGCCGGCCGATGATGTTGGGGGCAAACAACTCGGTGAGCGAAGAGGCGATCGCTTCGAGCAGGCTTTTTTCGCGCACGAACTGCAGGTAGGCCTGCACGGCGAAACGGGTGCCGGGCAGTAGCGCACGGCCGGACTCAACCAGTGCGCGATCCAGGCCCAGCGCATCGGTCAGGTGCAGCCAGCGCGCGATGCCTCCATCGCTGGGACTGTTGCCATCGTGATCGAGAATGCGTTGACGCCAGATCCGACGCAGCGCCGGGTCTTCCATGCGCGCCAGAATCGCGGCGTCTTTCAATGGAATGCAGCGCTGGTACTCGAAGCGATTCAGCGCCCAGGCCTGGACCTGGCCGCGATCGAGCTTGCCGTCGTGCAGCAGCGCGTGGAACGGGTGCTGGTCGTGGTACAGACGGGCGCCGATGGCGCGCAGATCCGCTTCCAGTTGGTCCGGGGTGAGCAGGGCGGTCACAGGGTGATCTCCAGGCCGTCGTGCGCGACCTCCCAGCCGCTGGCACGCGCGCTGGCGTACTCCGGCGAGTGGGTGTCGAGCACGGGATTGGTGGTGTTGAGATGGATGAAGATCTTGCGCGCCACATCCAGCGGGGCGAAGGCGGCGATGGTGCCGTCGGGGCCGTCGATGCTCATGTGACCCATGCGCTGGCCGGTTTTCTGGCTGATGCCCAGTTGCACCATCTCGTCGTCGCGCCACAGCGTGCCGTCGAAGAACACCAGTTCGGCGCCTTGCAGGCGCGCACGCAACGCATCGGTCATTGCCGCGCAGCCGGGGATGTAATGCACGCGGTGCTGGCCATCGTCGATGGTGAGCCCGAGGGTTTCTTCGTTGGAGCCGGCCAGATCGCCGCCGCTGCGCGATTCCATGAACAATGGCACCTTGCCGGGCACCGAGAATGGTGTGAGTTGCAGGCCCAGCAGCGACACCGGTGTGTCCAGCGCAAACGGCTGGCGCTCCACGTAGGCAGGATTGACCGCGTCGAAGATGGGGTTTTGCGACAGCAGATCCAGTACGCGGTTGCTGGCATGCAGCGAGAACGCCTGGCTTTCGCGCATCGACAGCAATCCGGCGATATGGTCGATCTCGCCGCTGGTCAGCAGCACTGCTTCGATCGGCGAATGGCGCAGGCCGTGCTGCGGCCAAAGCGCAGGCGTTGCGAGAACTTGTTGACGGAAATCGGGTGAGGCGTTGATCAGCACCCAGCGCTCGCCATCGGCGCTGACGGCGATGCTGGCCTGGGTACGACGTTGGGCACCGTCAGCTTGTTGCCATGCCCGCTGACTCGCGGGGGTGTGGCAATTCCACTGCGGGTGCCCACCGCCGGCCGCCGATCCCAGAACGATGATGCGCATGGAGAACTGTTACCTATCTGCCGGCGACTGCCGGTCATGCATCGGGAGGAAGGGCGGCAGGTGAGCTCAGAATTCGCCGGAGACGTAGCAGTTGATCTCGGCGCCACAATTGACTTCACGAACGACAGGCTTCTTCCAGGTCTTCATCGGCTACCTCGCAGTTGGTTGGAATGACGTCGCCGCAGCACTGGGCAGCGACGACGCCAAGGGAGCATAGGCAGCCGGTTTGGCTGAATTGTAAAGGGCATGTAAAAAGCCGCCGATGAAGCTGATTTCATGGACGCAACGGCATCGGATTCCGCACAGAGCGGTTGCGAATCAAGGCGTTGGCGGGTGAACCGGGCATAAGCGCGAAGGCATCGGATTTCCGTGACTGCGCTGCGATTGCGCGTTGTGGAGAAGGTGACGCGCACGTTACCGTAGCTGTCAGACCATTGTTGTTGCCCACGCCCGTGTCCACCGCTGTGACCAGTTCCTCATTCGACCGCCTGCATGCCGTGCTGCAGCGTCCTGCTGTCGCGTCGATCGCGCCTGCCTTGCGCGACGCATTGGCGCAGGCCTGGCAGAACGTGCCGTCAGCGCAAGCCGAGGCCGTGCCGTGGGCGCTGCTTGCCGACACGCTGGATGCGCTGGCGCTGCTGGCGGCCGATGAGGCCACCTTGATTGCTGCATTGCTGTTCGATCTGCACGCATTGCGCGGCGTGGTCGCGAGCCTGCCATGGCAACCGGCCGAACGGCGTGTGGTGGTCGAAGGTTTGCTCGATGGGCTGGACGCGGCCGACCAGGTCTGGGCCCTGCATGCCGGGCGCGAGGCCGGGCGCAACAGCGAAGGCTTGCGGCGGCTGCTGCTGTCCATCATCCACGACCTGCGGGTGGTGCCGATCCTGTTGGCGCGGCAGCTGGCGCGCATGCGCGTGGCCGACCGCCTGAGCGAAGAACAACGCCGCGCGCTTGCCCAGCTCACTCGCGACATCCACGCCCCGCTGGCCAACCGGCTGGGCATCTGGCAGGTGAAGTGGGAGCTGGAAGACCTGGCGTTCCGGCATCTGGAGCCTGAGACCTACCGCCGCATCGCCCGCGAGGTGGACGAAACCCGCGTCGCGCGCGAGCGCTATCTCGAAACGGTCAAGCGCACCTTGTCGACGACGCTGGCCCAGCAGGGCCTGCGTGCGGAAGTGAGCGGGCGGCCCAAACACATCTACAGCATCTGGCGGAAGATGCAGAAAAAGCGCCTGTCGTTCGACCAGCTATACGACATCCGCGCGGTGCGGGTGATGGTCGACGACGTGGCCGCCTGTTACGCCGCGCTGGGTGCGGTGCACTCGCTGTGGGCACCGGTGCCGAGCGAGTTCGACGACTATATCGCCCGGCCCAAGGCCAACGACTATCGCTCGCTGCACACGGCAGTGCTGGGCCCGGAAGGGCGCACGATCGAAATCCAGATCCGTACCCACGAGATGCACGCGCAGGCCGAACTCGGGGTTGCGGCGCATTGGAAGTACAAAGAGGGCGGCAAGGGCGCCGAGAAGGCGTTCGACCGCAAGATCCTGTGGATGCGCCAACTGCTGGAGCAGGTGCAGGAGGGCGATCACGGCGAACTGGCCGGCGCGCTGGATGCCGAGCTGATCGAAGACCGCGTGTATGCGCTGACGCCCAAGGGCGAGGTGATCGATCTGCCGCAAGGCGCCACGCCGCTGGATTTTGCGTATCACGTGCACACCATGGTGGGGCATCGCTGCCGCGGCGCGCGCGTCAACGACCGCATCGTGCCGCTGACCTACCGGCTGCGCAGCGGCGACCGCGTGGAGATCATGACCGCCAAGGAAGCCGACCCGCGCCGCGACTGGTTGCTGGCGTCCAACGGATTCCTGGCCAGCGGGCGCTCGCGCGATAAGGTGCGCGCGTGGTTCCACAAGCTTGACCGCGCGCGCAACGTGCACGCGGGCAAGGAGTTGCTGGATCGCGAGCTCAAGCGCCTGGGCCTGCAGCACTCCGATCTGAGTGTGGCGACGCGTAAATTCCACGCCGAAAACATCGACGATCTGTATATCCAGGTGGCGCTGGGCGATACCGGGCCCAACCAGGTCAGCCGTGCCTTGCTGGAAGCCGAGCGCGCCGCCTCGCAGCCTGCAGTACCGGCGCCGCCACGGCCCACCGCGCGGCGCGAAGGCCTGGGCAAATCCAAGTTCACCGTGCAGGGCGTGGGCAATCTGCTGGTGCAGCTGGCGCGTTGCTGCCAGCCGGTGGCGGGCGAGCCGATCGCCGGCTATCTGACCCGTGGCCGCGGCATCACCGTGCATCGTACCGATTGCGCGGCGCTGTCGCGTCTGGCTGCCGCGCATCCGCAGCGCGTGCTGCCGGTGGAGTGGGGCCAGGCCGGCAGCGGCTACGAAGTGGATGTGCAGGTGCGCGCGGTCGACCGACGCTGGCTGCTCAAGGACATCACCAACCTGATCGCGCAGGAAGACGCGCATGTGCTGGAGATCAACAGCGACAACGTGCGCGACACCGGCCGCGCGCAACTGCGTTTGCGTTTGAAGGTCAGCGATTACGACCAGCTGTCCGGCTTGCTTGGCAAGCTGGACGCCTTGCCCGGGGTGAGCGAGGTGCGGCGACTCGGCTAGGCGCGCCGCACACCTCGCCAGCGCCAATCGATTTGAAACAGCTGGCACACACAGCAAGCAAGGTGTGCTTGCCTGACGAATCCCGAATCCCGAATCCCGAATCCCGAATCCCGAATCCCGAATCCCGAATCCCGAATCCCGAAGCGCACATCGTCTTCGCAGCGGCCGGCTACCATAGCGGGGTGAACGCGTCCCCGTCAGGTCGCGCCAAGGATGGACGCCACCGCATGCTCCCGCTTCCGCGCTGGGCCAGATCGCCCCGCCTCTGGGCGCCGTTGCGCAGCCGTGCGCTATGGCGCGTGGCATTGGTGCTTTGCGCATGCCTGCTGTTGACCACGATCGTAGTGCGCAAGCCGCTGGCCGATTGGCTGTGGCCTGATACGCGTATCCAGCAGCTGCTGCAACGGGGCAATGCGGCCTTGTCACGCGGCCAACTCAGTGCAGCCGATGGCAATGGCGCGCGCGAACTGTTTGCTGCCGCGCTCGCCTTGGACAGCGACCGCAGCGAAGCCCGTGCCGGACTGGCGCGCACCGGTGCCGCCGCAGTGGTGCAGGCGCGTGCGGCAATCGCGGCCGGGGACGCCGCCGGAGCGCAACGCACACTGGCGCTGGCGACTGCGCTGGAAGTGCCGCAAGCGCAGATCGCGCCAGTCACGCTGCGCTTGCGCGCGCTGCAGGCACGTCGCGCCGGGTTGGATGCCTTGTTCGCGCAGGCCGTGGCCGCGCAGCAACAAGGACGCCTGGATGGCACACCGGACAGTGCATTGCCGTTGTACCAGCGCATCCTGACCCTGGCGCCGGACCGCACCGATGCCTTGGAAGGCCGCGAAGACGCCTTGACCGATCTGCTGGCGCAGGCCCGCCATGCACTGTCGCGCGACGCGCTCGGCGATGCTGGGATGTTGCTGGCCGCTGCCAAGCGCTACGACGCCGGGCATGCCGATGTACCGCTGACCGAAGGCCACTACCACCGCGTGCTGGAGCAGCGCCGTCAACGCGCGGAAGGCTTGTTGCGGCGTGGTCGCCTGGCGCCGGCCGCACGCGATTTCAACGCCGTGCTGGCGGCCGAGCCAGACGACGCCGCAGCGTGTCGCGGGCTCGATCAGGTCGCGAGTGAATACGCCGCGCAGGCCAGCCGGCAGGCGGCGGATTTCCACTTCGATGCTGCACTGCAATCGCTGCAGGAGGCGCGCGCCTTGGTGCCGGGCGCTGCATCGATCGCGCAGGCAGAACAGGCGATTGCGCGCGCACGCGATGCACAACGCAGCCCTGAAACCGGCTTGTCGCGTGGTGCACGTGAGCGCCGTCTGCGCGCGCTCCTGCAACGGGTGACAGAGGCCGAAGCGCAGCAGCAATGGATGACCCCGCCCGGCGCCAGTGCCTACGACGCAGTGCGAGCAGCGCAGGCGCTGGCACCGCGCGATCCGCGCGTATTGCAGGCCGCTGCACGGGTGGTGCCGGCGAGCCAGCGCTGTTTCGAGGACGAGTTGCGCAACAACCGCCTGCGTGCCGCGCGCGGTTGTCTGGATGCGTGGCAGGCATTGACGCCGAACGGCGAGGCGCTGATCGGCGCGCGCCGACGTCTGGCTCAGCGCTGGATTGCGGTGGGCAGCGAGCGCCTGGGGCAGGAGGATGCGGCGTTCGCGCGGCGCGCGCAGGACGAGGCACGTCAACTGGATCCGGGGCTGCCGGAATTGGTCGAGTTCACGCGCCGGGTCAAGGCGGTAGCTGAGCAGCGTTGAGGTGGAGGCCGCTTTTGACGGCGCTTCCTTGAGCGCGATGCCTGAGCGGCGCGCGGGGAATGGCGGCTATGGCCCCCAACTCCCGCTACGTGCCCAGCCCACGCTGGCAGCGCGGGTGTACCAAGGCACGCACGCCAGTGGCAGGCAACTCAAGCCTCGATAAACAACGCGCGTACCGTGCTACGCGCGGCATCCAGCGAAAAATGCTGCGCCACGTTGCGCAAACCGTTGTCGGCCAGGCGCTGCCACAGCGCTGCATCCTGATACAGGCGCACGATCGCAGCGGCGAAGGCGTCGGCGTTATCCGCTACGCATACATCTTCGCCATCGCGCAGATGCATGCCTTCCACTGCACAGGTGGTGCCGACCACTGGTTGGCCGTGTGCCATGCTCAGATTGATCTTGCCCTTGACGCCGGCGCCGAAGCGCAACGGCGCCACCGCGATGCGCGCAGTGTCCATATACGGCACCAGATCCGGCACATGTCCGTGCAATTGCACGCCCGGGCACTCGTCGGCCAAGAGCTTCAGTGCCTCCGGCATATCCGCACCGATACAGTGGAAGATCACCTCCGGCAACTGCGCACGCACCTGCGGGAAGATCGCGCTGATGAACCACTGCACCGCATCCACATTGGGCGGATGCCGGAAGCCACCCACGAACACCAGGTCGCGACGTTGCGCGAAGGGATGACCGCTACCGGCCACTTCATGCAGATTGGAGAGCAGGGCGGTGCGGATCTGCGGTGCGTCCGCCTGCAGCTGCGCCTGTTCGGCCGCCGAGACCAGCAGCGTGACGTCGGTGGCGGCCATGATCTCCAGTTCGCGCAGGCGGGTGCGTTCTGCCGCGCGCAATAGGTTGGCATCGCCGGCCAGCTCCGCGCCGCGGCGTTCGCGCAGGTAATGCAGATCGACGGTGTCGAACAGGGTGCGTGCCTGCGGGGCGTATTGTTTGAGCAACGGCAGGCAGGCATGCGCAACGTGGTGACGCACCAGCAGCACCACCGCAAAGCGCGCGCCGTGCGTGCGCAGCCAGCTGCCGATGCCCTCCAGAAACGGCGCATACCAGACTTCCACCCCCAGTTGCTGCAGTGCCTGCGTATGTCGCCCTGCGTGTTCGCGGCGGGTGGGCACGAACACCACATGCGCGCCTTCTTCGCACAGCAGGCGGATCAGATTGAACTGCCGCAACGAGCCGGAGTCGCGATCCGGTTGCGGTACCGACTCGTCCAGAATCAAGACCTGACGTTGGCCACGATGTAGCAGCGCAGGCGCGGGCACGGTGCCGACCGGCAGCTGTGTCCCCAGGGCCTGCCGCCATTTTTCGGCGAACACGCCTTGATTGCGGACCTGATAGGCCTTCACGCCGGTGCGGGTGTCGGTGCCGTTGCTGGTGCCTTCGTCATGCACCACCACACTGGCCGGCTGCACCAGCACCCGATACCCGGCCGCACGCACCGCAAACGCCAGATCGGTGTCTTCGTAGTACGCAGGCATGTAACGGCGATCCAGCCCGCCTAGCGTCTGCAGCAACGCGCGTGGCAGCGCAATTGCGGCGCCCGAGCAGTAGTCCATCGCACGCACATACGCGTAACGCGGATCGTCGGCCGATTCGAAGCGGCCGTAGCTCCAGGCGCTGCCATCGGCGAACACCACGCCGCCGGACTCCTGCAGGCGTCCGTCCGGATACACCAGTTGCGCGCCCACCAGACCGGCGCTGGGATTCTGCGCAAACGTGTCGATCAGCCGATCCAGCCAGCCGGGTTGCGGAATGGTGTCGTTGTTGAGCAGCACCACGTAGTCGCCGCGCGCCAGCGCGATGCCGTCATTGCACGCCGCAATGAAGCCGCCATTGCTGGCGCGGCGGTGGTAGTGCAGGCCCTGCACCTGCGTTAGCTGCGCTTCGGTGGCGTCGCTGCTGCCGTCGTCCACCACCACAATTTCCACATCCAGCTGCGGTGGATGCGCGGCCAGCGCGCGCAAACAGGCAAGCGTGTGTGCGATGTGGTTGTAGACCGGAATCACCAGCGTCACGCGCGGCGTGGCGCTATGCGGCACCGCAAACGCGGCAAACGGTGCGGGGTCCGGCAACCACAGCGGCGTGCCGAGCGCGACCGGCGGCGCCTGCGTGTGCACGCGAATGCGCTGCCAGGTGGCGTGCCAGCCGCGTGTGCGCATGCTCGCCACGCTGCGGTGGATCAGCCCAAGCACGCGATTGAACAGATAGCGTGCATCGGCCAGGGACATCGACATCGCGTTGAAACTCCAGCTTAAGTCAAAGGGTCCGGCTGACCACAACCACCACAGCGCTGCGCTAGACTCGCCGGACTCTACATTCTCGCATCCCTGTGCCCCGACGCCACGACGACCACGACGCTCCCGACGATTTCGAGGACGACACCAACGAGCAAGGCTCCCGCTGGCAACGCAGGCTGATTGTCTGGGCCTTTGCGGCATTCGCGCTGGCGCTTGGTTTTCTGATTCCCTACACGGTGTATCTGAACAAGCAGGTCACCCAGCGTTTCGGCGAGCTGCGTTGGCAGATCCCGACCCGCGTGTACGGGCGGCCGTTGGTGCTGGTGCCCGGCGATGCGCTGGATGCGGCCACCTTGAAGACCGAGCTGGATGCGGCCTCGTACCGTGACGATGGTCAAGCCAAACTGGCCGGCACCTACCAGCAGGACGGCAGTCGCTTCACCATCGCCAGCCGCGGCTACATCGACGTGGACGGGCGCGTGCCCGCGAAGCGCGTGGAAGTCAGCCTCTCCGGTGGGCGTGTGGCCAGCCTGCGCGATGCCGGCGACCGCAAGGCGCTGAAAAGCGCGCGTCTGGATCCGGCGCGCATCGCCACGCTGTACGGGCAGAAGCAGGAAGAGCGCCGCCTGGTGCGCATGGAAGAAGTGCCCGAGCTGCTGGTCACCGGCCTGCAGGCGGTCGAGGACCGCGACTTCAATAGCCACCACGGCATCGATCTCAGCGGCATGGTGCGCGCGGCCTGGATCATGGCGCGCTCCGGCGGCCAGGTGCGGCAGGGCGCCAGCACCTTGACCCAGCAGCTGGCACGCAGCGGCCTGCTCGGTATCGGCAAGGAACAGACGGTTACCCGCAAGTTCAACGAAATTCTGTATGCCGTGATCATGGAGGCGCGCTACGACAAGCGCACCATCCTGGAGGCCTATCTCAATCAGGTGTATCTGGGGCAGCGCGGCGGGCAGGCGATTCATGGCGTGTCCTCCGGTGCGGAGCTGTGGTTCGGTCGCGAACTCAACTCGATGACCACCGAGCAGATCGCGCTGCTGATCGGGTTGGTCAAGGGGCCGTCGTATTACGACCCGCGGCGTAACCCGGAACGGGCGCTGGATCGACGCAATTTCGTGCTGGGCAAACTGCACGAAAACAACCTGATCGACGCGGCCGAATACAAGCGCGCACTGGCCGAGCCGTTGGGTGTGCCCAAGGAACCCGGTCTGGTCGCCGCCAACCGCTTCCCGGCCTACGTGGATCTGGTGCGGCGCCAGCTGGCGCACGACTACCCGGAAGGCGTGCTGCAAGGCGCCGGCATGAGCGTGCTCACCGGCATGTCGCCGTCCGCGCAGGCGTACGCCGAAGGCGCGGTGACCGGCACCATCAAGCGGCTGGACAACAAGAAGCGCCCGCCGCTACAGGCCGGCTTGGTGCTCACCGATGTGCATAACGGCGATGTGCTGGCGGTGGTCGGTAGCCGCGATGTGGCCAAGCCCGGCTTCAATCGCGCCGTCGAAGCACAGCGGCAGGTTGGCTCGTTGCTCAAGCCGTTCGTGTATTTGCTGGCATTGGCCTCGCCGGATCGCTGGGCGCTGTCCAGCTGGGTCGACGATGCGCCGGTGACGGTGCAGCTCAGCCGTGGCAAGACCTGGTCGCCGGGCAATTCCGACAACCGCAGTCACGGCACGGTGCGGCTGATCGATGCGCTGGCGCATTCCTACAACCAGGCCACGGTACGCGTGGGCATGCAGGTCGGCCCGGAGCGCATCGCGCAGCTGATCCAGGTGCTGGCCGGCATCAAGGCCGACACCAATCCCTCGCTGATCCTGGGGGCGACCGATCAGAGCCCGTACGGCATGGCACAGCTGTATCAGTTTCTGGCCGCCGGTGGCGAGATCCAGCCGCTGCATGCGGTGCGTGGCGTGCTCGACCCGCAGGGCAAGCTGCTCAAGCGCTACGACAAGACCCCGGCTCCTGCGCAGGAGGGCGATTCGGTGGCCGCCAACCTGATCAGCATCGCCTTGCAGCAAGTGGTGAGCGGCGGTACCGCGCGGCAACTGCTGGGCGATGGCCTGGGCCGGTTGTCGCCTGCCGGCAAGACCGGTACTTCCAACGACGGCCGCGACAGCTGGTATGCCGGCTATACCGGCGACCATCTGGCGGTGATCTGGATGGGGAACGACCAGAACGGAGAGACCGGCCTGTATGGCGCCACCGGCGCGATGCGGGTGTGGTCGAGCATCTTCGCGCGGCTGCCGAGTGCGCCGTTGAAGGTCAGCGGCAAGGGCCTGGACTGGCAGTGGGTGGATGCGGCCGGCACCGGCGTGACCGACCCCGGTTGCCCGGGCGCGCGCCAGTTCCCGTTCGTGGTCGGGTTCACGCCGGCCTACGCCCCGTGTGCCGGCAATGCACCGTCGATCGAAGGCGTGCCCGGCGATCCTGCAGCGCCTGCCGAACAATCCGGAGGGGGTGGCTGGCGCCGCTTCTTCGGTCTGGACAAAAAGCCGGAAGAACCCGCGCAAGCGCCTGCCTCGCCCCCGCCCGCGCATTGAATTGGAGTGACCTCATGAACCGACTGCACCGCCTCCTTGCCCTTTTTGGCGTGCTTGCCGCGCTGTCTGCCTGCGTCAGTGCGCCGCCCGCGCCGCCGCCGCCGGCACCTGTGGACCCGACTACCCCGACACAGCGGCTGTTGCTGATCGAACGCGAGGCAGGCGTCGACGACACCGAACTGTCGGTGCAGCCGCTGCGCGACCCGCAGGTGGACGATCTGCGCGAGACCGCCAAGGCCAAGCGCCAGGCTGGCGATCTGGCCGGCGCCGCTGCAGCGCTGGATCAGGCGTTGGGTCTGGTCGCCGGCGACCCGGCGGTGCTGCAGGAGCGTGCGGAAGTTTCCGTGCTGCAAGCCGATTGGCCGGCCGCCGAGCGCTTCGCCAAACAGGCCATCGAACTGGGTTCCAAGACCGGCCCGCTGTGCCGTCGTCACTGGGCCACCATCGAGCAGTCGCGGATTGCCCGTGGCGAAAAAGAAAATGCCGCCTCGGCCAAGGTGCAGATTGCCGGGTGCACGGTGCCTGGTGTGAAGCGGTACTGATTGCAGTAATCAAGCCGACTGCGCTCACCGCCAGGCGGGCGTGGTCGGCGCTTGGTGCAGCTGGTGTCACTGCCGCGCATCGGTGGTTGGAAAGCTGCCCCCTGCCGATGTGAATGCTGCTCGCTGCGTTATGCAGGCCGTTTGAGGTGATGCAGGTACGGTAGGTGGCTGTTGCTGGCGCAATGGCGCTAGTCCGCACTCCATAAAGCGCAATCCAGGCAGCATCACTGCACACGCGCTAGGCTGTCGCGCTTCTGTATCCCGTCTCTGTTCGGTCTCATGTCCCAACTTGCCACTGCCAGCATCGAGGCGCTCAGCGAGGGCGGGGCGCTTGCGCGTCAGCTCGATGCGTTTGCGCCGCGTGCCGCGCAGTTGCGCCTGACCGGCGCCATCGCCGAGGCGTTCGAGCAGCGCGATGTGCTGTTGGCCGAGGCCGGCACCGGGACCGGCAAGACCTACGCCTATCTGGTGCCGGTGCTGCTGTCCGGGCTCAAGACCATCATCTCGACCGGCACCCGCGCGCTGCAGGACCAGTTGTTCCATCGCGATCTGCCGCGCGTACGTGCCGCGTTGGGCATCGGCCTGCGCAGCGCGCTGCTGAAAGGGCGCGCCAATTATCTGTGCAAGTACCGCACCCAGCAGGCGCGGGGCGAACCGCGCTTTTCTACGCCCGAACAGGTCTCGCAGTTCCATCGCATCGTTGCCTGGAGCGGGCGTACCCAGTTCGGCGACATGGCCGAGATGGAAGCCCTGCCGGACGACTCGCCGCTGCTGCCGCTGGTGACTTCCACGGTCGACAACTGCCTGGGCACCGAATGCCCGTTCTACAGCGAGTGTTTTGTGGTGCAGGCGCGTCAGCGCGCGCAGGCCGCCGATCTGGTGGTGGTCAATCATCATCTGCTGCTGGCCGATCTGGCGCTCAAACAGGAAGGCTTCGGCGAGATTCTGCCCGGCGCGCAGGCCTTCGTCATCGACGAAGCGCATCAGCTGCCGGAACTGGCGGCGAACTTCTTTGGTGAAAGTTTCGGCATGCGGCCCTGGCAGGAGCTGGCCCGCGATTGCATGGTCGAAGCGCGACTGGTGGCCGGCGCGCAGGCCAGCCTGCAGGAACCGATTCTCGCCTTGGACGAAGCGTTGCGCGGCCTGCGCTCAGGCATGGAAGGCCTGCCGCCACGCGGCACGCAATGGCGCGCGCTGGCCAAGCCGCAGGTGCGCGAGGGCTTCGATGCGGTGCTGTCGTCGCTGGCGCGGTTGGGCGAGTCCTTGCTGCCGTTGCGCGAGGCATCGCCCGGGTTCGACGGCTGCTCTGCACGCGCGCAGGAAGCGCTCGCGCGGCTGTCGCGCTGGCTGGGCGAAGACGCGCCGGTGCTGGATTTTGCGCAGGATTTACCAGACACCGTCGACAACGATGTGCTGTGGTACGAGCTGAGCCCGCGCGGTTTCCGCTGCCAACGCACGCCGCTGGATGTCTCCGGCCCGCTGCGCGAACACCGCGAAAAATCGCACGCGGCGTGGGTGTTCACCTCGGCCACGTTGGCGGTGGGCGGCGAGTTCGACCACATCGCGCAGCGCCTGGGCTTGAGCGATCCGGTGACCTTGTTGCAACCCAGCCCCTTCGATTGGGCGCGCCAGGCGCTGTGCTATCTGCCGCCGCATCTGCCCGATCCGGCGGCGCGCGGCTTCGGTACGGCGCTGATCGCCGCATTGACGCCGGTACTGGAAGCCTCCAACGGCCGCGCATTCCTGTTGTTCGCTTCGCACCGCGCGCTGCGCGAAGCGGCCGAGGCACTGCGTGGCGCGCCGTGGCCGTTGTTCGTGCAAGGCGAAGCCCCACGTGCCACGTTGCTGCAGCGTTTCCGCACTTCCGGCAATGGCGTGCTGCTGGGGTCGGCCAGCTTCCGCGAGGGCGTGGACGTGGTCGGCGATGCCTTGAGCGTTGTGGTGATCGACAAGCTGCCGTTTGCCGCGCCCGACGACCCGGTCTTCGAAGCGCGCCTGGATGCTATCCGCCGCGAGGGCGGCAACCCGTTCCGCGACGAACAATTGCCGCAAGCGGTGATTGCGCTGAAGCAGGGCGTGGGCCGGCTGATCCGCAGCGAGACCGATCGCGGCGTGCTGGTGCTGTGCGACCCGCGGCTGTTGAACAAGGGCTACGGCCGCACCTTCATGAATTCGCTGCCGCCGTTTGCGCGCACCCGCGAGATCGGCGATGTGCGTGCGTTTTTTGGCGTCGCCGAGCCGGTGGGCGACAATGGCGTGCTCGCGTTGCCGTTCGGCGACGCGTGATCTTTCCCTTCCTGCCTGCGGTCCTGTCATGAAAGTCCTCGCGTTCGAGACCTCCACCGAAGCCTGTTCCGTCGCGCTGCATGTGGATGGCCGCGTGCTGGAGCGCTTCGAACTGGCGCCGCGTCGCCACGCCGAGCTGGCGCTGCCGTGGGCCGAGCAACTGCTGGCCGACGCAGGCATTAGGCGCCGCCAGCTGGATGCCATTGCGGTCGGCCGTGGCCCCGGCGCCTTCACCGGTGTGCGGCTGGCGATCGGCGTCGCGCAAGGCATCGCCCTGGGCCTTGATGTACCGGTGCTGGCCGTCTCTACACTGCAAGTATTGGCCTTGCGCGCACCCGCCGATGCGACGCAGGTACTGGCCTGCATCGATGCGCGCATGGGCGAGGTGTATGCCGGCGTGTTCGAGCGCCGCGGCGACACGCTGCTGGAACTGGCGCCGGAAGTGGTCTGTGCACCGGACGCCTTGGTTCTGCCGAATACGCTTCAACGTTTTGCCGGTGTGGGCACCGGATTCGCCGCTGCCGAGGCACTGCTGCAACAGCGATTCGCAGCGCAGCTGACCAGCGTCGATGCAGCCGCGCTCCCGCACGCCGCCGATCTGCTCACACTCGCCGTGCCGGCGCTGTTGCGCGGCGAAGGCGTGGCACCGGAGCGGGTCGAACCAGCCTATCTGCGCGACAACGTTGCGCTGACCCTGGTCGAGCAGCAGGCCGCACGCGCTGCAAAGGCCGCCGGCGCGGAGCTGTGACGACAATGGATCCCCAGCGCGCACGTTTCCGCGGCTGCCTATTGGGCCTGGCGGTGGGCGATGCGCTCGGCACCACGCTCGAATTCTGCGCGCCGGGCAGTTTCACGCCGATCGACGACATGCGCGGCGGCGGCCCGTTCGCACTGCGCGCCGGGCAATGGACCGACGACACCTCGATGGCCTTGTGTCTGGCGCACAGCCTGCTGTATCGGCAAGGCTTCGACGCCGCTGACCAGATGAATCGCTATTGTAATTGGTATCAGCACGGTTACCTCAGTAGCACCGGCGCCTGCTTCGATATCGGTGGCACCGTGCGGCAGGCGTTGGAGCGCTATCTGGATGGCGGCCCGGCCTTCAGTGGCAGTGCCGATCCGCGCTCGGCCGGCAATGGCTCGTTGATGCGGCTGGCGCCGGTGGCCATGTATTACGCGCACCACCCCGGCGAATTGGGCGAGCGCGCCGCCGACAGCTCGCGCACCACGCATGCCGCTGCCGAGGCAGTGGATGCCTGCAGGTTGTTCGCGTTCCAATTGCGTGCAGCGCTGCTCGGCGGCACGCGGCAGGCGGTGCTGCAGACGCCGTGCGCGTCATTGTCGACACCGGCAGTGCGCGCGCTGGCAACGCGCGATCATGCGGCCGTTTCGGCAGCGCAGATCCGTGGCACGGGTTATGTGGTGGATTCGTTGTCGGCGGCGTTGTGGTGCTTTGCCACCACCGACACCTTTGCCGATGCGGTGCTGCGTGCGGCCAATCTTGGCGACGATGCCGACACCACGGCGGCCATCTGTGGACAGCTGGCCGGTGCATTCTATGGCATCGACGGGATTCCCGTGGCCTGGCGCGAGCGTGTGCAGGATGCGGGCGAGATCGTGGCGTTGGCCGATCAGCTGTATGCAGCTGCGGTGGTCGGGTAACTGTATGGGCAGCGTAGCTGTCTAACGCAGTCCGCTGAAGCAAGCCTTAGAAAACGCGTCCCGATTAAACGCGAAACACCTCAGCGATCGTCGTGCAGCTCGCCGCCGGGCAAAAACAACCACGTGCGCGTGACCTGCAGGATATCCACATCGTCCTTGGTGCTGGGTAGCGGCGGAAACGGCTGCGCCAGCTGCACCACGCGCAGCGCCGCCGCATCCAGCGCCGGGGTGCCGCTGGAGATCAGCACGCGGCTGCTTTCCACGCTGCCGTCGCGGCGTACGCCCACGCTGATGACCACCTTGCCGCCGAGTCGGCGCCGGCGCGCTTCATCCGGGTAATTGAGATTGCCGACGCGCTCGGCGCGGTCCACCCATGCACGCAGATAGCTGGCGTACGCATATTCGCGCGTGCTGGCCGAGACGAACTTGCGATTGGGGCGCTTGGCGTATTGCTCCGAGCGCAGATGCACCTCCGCCGCGAGCCGGGCCATTTCCGCGTCGCGCTGCACGCGTTGCGCATCGGCCGGGGTGAGCGGGTCGGTCTGCGGATTCGGTTGCGGGGTCGGCACTATCTGCTCGCCGCGGCGACTGGCGACCACGCGGGTCTGCGTCGGTTCGGGTGCCTGCACCGTGGTGGCACGCTGCGCCTGCGCAGCCAGCCCGCTGCGGTCCTGCGGCACCACGCCGGGCTGGCTATCGCGCGGGCGCTGCGCGGTGGCGTGATTGCCGCCGCCCTGCTGATTGGCCTGGGCCAGGAAGTCCGCCTGCTTGGGCGTGAGCGGGGTGCTGGTCTGGCTGAAGATCACATCCAGCGTCGGCACCAGCGGCGCGTCTTCGCTGACCGCAAAGCCCACGCCCAGGATCAGCACGCCGTGCAGCAGCAACGAGATCACCAGCGTCGTGGTCAGCCGCCGGCGCTCGTCCATGGGGGCCGGCAGTGCCGCAGCCGCGCTCATTGCGCAGCGCCGGCCTCGATCGCGTCGAACAGTAGCCCGGCGATGTTCAAACCGAACTGCGCATCCAGCTCGCGCACGCAGGTGGGGCTGGTGACGTTGACCTCGGTCAGGTAATCGCCGATCACATCCAGGCCGACGAAGCGCATGCCGCGGCTGCGCATTTCCGGGCCAACCTGCGCGGCGATCCAGCGGTCGCGCTCGGACAGCGGCCGGCCTTCGCCACGTCCGCCAGCGGCCAGATTGCCGCGGAATTCGTCGCCTTGCGGAATCCGCGCCAGGCAGTAGTCCACCGGCACGCCATCCACCAGCAGGATGCGCTTGTCGCCGGCGGTGATGTCGGGGATGAAGCGCTGCGCCAGGGTCAGGTTGCGGTTGCCGTCGGTCAACGTCTCCAGGATCACGTTGAGGTTGGGGTCGCCGGTGCCGCTGCGGAAGATCGAGCGCCCACCCATGCCGTCCAGCGGCTTGAGCACGGCTTGCCCATGTTCCAGCACGAAGGCCTTCAGCGCCGCCGCATCGCGGCTGACCAGCGTTGGCGGGCAGCATTGCGGAAACAGCAGCGCAGCCAGCTTCTCGTTGTAATCGCGCAGACCCTGCGGGTCGTTGACCACCTGCGCGCCGGCGCGCTGGGCGACGCTCAGCACCTGGGTGTCGTAGATGAACTCTGCATCCACCGGCGGGTCCTTGCGCATCAGCACCACCTGGCCGGGACCGAACGCCAGCTCGGCGAATTCGCCCAGCGTGAACCAGCTGGCCTTGTCTTCGCGCACGCTCAGGGGTGCGACCTGCGCCACCGCGCGTCCGTCGCGCAGGCTGAGTCCGCCGGGGCGCACATACTGCAAACGGTGGCCACGGCGCTGCGCTTCCAGCAACATGGCGAAGGTAGTGTCTTTGGCGATTTTGATGGAGGCGATGGGATCCATCACCACAACGACGTCGAGCGACATGGGACTAAACCTTTCGAACAGACTGCCGATGGTAACTTCAAGCGGTGGGCGATGGCGCGCCTGGCGGGTCGTAGTGCGCGACTAGCCGGTCTTGACGCACCCAGACGCGGTCGGAACGTCCGCCTGGCGGGGCCCCGGCAATGCGCCCTTGACAGTCAATGCGGGTCTTGGGATATACATGCAGTTTCGTAGCGACGACGGAAAGGAAGAAGCGTTGCACGTCCGGGGATATTTGCATGAGTGAACACATTGCTGCGGGTGGGGAACTCGCAGGACTGAAGGTGATGGTCATCGACGATTCGAAGACTATTCGCCGCACCGCCGAAACGCTGCTCAAGCGAGAAGGGTGTGAAGTAGTGACAGCAACGGATGGTTTCGAGGCACTGGCCAAAATTGCGGACCAGCAACCTCAGATCATTTTTGTCGACATCATGATGCCGCGCCTGGATGGGTACCAGACGTGCGCGTTGATCAAGGGCAATCAGCTCTTCAAGTCGACGCCGGTGATCATGTTGTCGTCCAAGGATGGCCTGTTCGACAAGGCACGCGGCCGCATCGTCGGCTCCGAGCAATATCTGACCAAGCCATTCACTCGTGAAGAACTACTGAGCGCGATTCGCACGTACGTCCACGCCTGACCAGGGGGAAAGGCAACATGGCTCGAATTATATTGATCGAGGACTCGCCCACCGACCGGGCAGTCTTCAGTCAATGGCTGGAAAAAGCAGGCCATACCGTCGTCGCCACCGACAACGCCGAAGCGGGACTTGAGCTGATTCGCAGCCAGGCGCCCGATCTGGTGTTGATGGATGTGGTGCTGCCCGGCATGAGCGGCTTCCAGGCAACGCGTGCACTTGCACGCGACCAGGCCACCAAGGACATCCCCGTGCTGCTGGTCAGCACCAAGGGCATGGAAACCGACAAGGCCTGGGGTTTGCGACAAGGTGCCAGCGACTACATCGTCAAGCCGCCGCGCGAAGACGATCTGATCGCCCGCATCAAACAACTGGTGCGTTGATGCGTTCTCCATTCGACATTCTTGAAGACTACGAGCGTCGTAGTCTCGCGCACGCCACGGCGCTGCCGGAACGCCAGTTCTCGGCCGATATCTGGCGTGGCGTCGGTTATCGCGTCGGTACCCGGCGGCTGGTCTCGGATTTCCGCGAAGTGGCGGAAATCGTGCCGATGCCGCCGGTCACCCCGGTGCCGGGCGCACAGCCCTGGCTGCTGGGCGTGGGCAACCTGCGCGGCAATCTGTTTCCGGTGATCGATCTGAAGCAGTTCCTGGAGGGCCGGCGCACGGTGCTGCAGGAAGGCCAGCGTGTGCTGATCATGCGCCAGAGCGGTGGCGACGTCGCACTGACCATCGATGAGTTGTATGGCCAGCGCAGCTTCGAGCAGGTCCAGGCGGTCGAACCCGGCGAGTTGGCGCAAGGCCGCTACGCCCATTTCATTGAACGTGCCTTTCGCAACGAGACGCAGGACTGGGGTGTGTTCTCCCTGGCGTTGCTGTCGCGCACTCCTGAATTCCGGCAGGCCGCGGCCTAAGCCGCGACCCCGCCACGTCATACAGATCGAGGTCGAACCATGAGTACCGCCCCGGACGCCCGCAAGACCAACAAGCTCGGCAGCGTCAGCACCAGCTTCTGGCTTGGCTTGCTGGTGTTGTCGATGATCGTGTTTGGCGCCAACACCGGCGTGGCCACCTGGCAGGGCAGTCGCCTTGCCGGCGCCGGCACTGGCGCGGCCGATCTGCAGGTGCTGTCGCAGCAGCTGGCCAACCAGGGCCGCGAAGCGGTCTCCGGTGATGCGAAGGCGTTTGCCACGTTCAAGGAGACCAAGAGCCGCATCGACAGCACGGTCAGCGAACTGGACGGCCGTTACGGCCAGGAAGGCTCGGTGGCCAGCTCCATGGCGCAACTCAAGGCGACCTGGGTGCCGCTGAGCAAGAACGCCGATCAGATCATCGCCAGCGAACCGGCGGTGCTCGGTCTGGCCGGCAACGCCGAGCGCTTCTCTGGCAGCGTGCCGCAGTTGCAGGCGCAGTTGAACGAAGTGGTGCGCGCGATGACGGTCAGCGGCGCGCCGGCCTCGCAGATCTACAACACGCTGCAGCAGGTGGTGGTCGCCGGCACCATGGCGCGGCGGGTCACCGAAATGCGCGCCGGTGGCGCCAATGCGGCGGCCTCCGGCGATGCGCTGGCCCGCGACTCGGTGGTGTTCACGCAGATGCTGGAAGGCCTGCGCACCGGCAACGACGAACTGGGCATCGCCGCAGTGCGCAACCCGGCCGCGCTGTCGGCGCTGGAACAGTCGCAGGCGCAGTGGACGACGATGAAGAAGGACATCGACGCCATCCTGGCCACCTCGCGCAATCTGTTCGCCGCGCAGTCCTCCGCTGCCGCCCTAACCGTCGGTTCGAACAAGATGCTCGACGACAGCAAGAAGCTGTTCGACGCGTTCTCGGCGTTCGGTTCGGTACGCGACACGCGCCTGTTCCCGAATTTCTGGCTGGGCGTGGTGTCCGGCCTGGTGGCGTTGCTGGCGATCATCGGTTTCGTCTGGAGCTCGGTGCGGGTGCGCTCGCGCGAGCAGGACGTGCGCTACCAGGCGCAGGTGGAATTCAACAGCCGCAACCAGCAGGCGATCATGCGGTTGCTGGACGAAATCAGCTCGCTCGGTGAGGGCGACCTGACCGTCAAGGCCTCGGTGACCGAGGACATGACCGGCGCGATCGCAGACGCCATCAACTACGCCGTGGACGAGCTGCGCCACCTGGTGACCACGATCAACGACACCTCGGCGAAAGTGGCCGTGTCGACCCAGGAAACCCAGGCCACGGCGATGCAGCTGGCCGACGCGGCCGGCCAGCAGGCCAACCAGATCACCACCGCCTCCGAGCGCATCAGCGAAATCGCCGCCAGCATCGAACAGGTCTCGCGCAACTCCACCGAGTCGGCCGAAGTGGCGCAGCGCTCGGTGGTGATCGCCGCCGAAGGTGCCGGCGTGGTGCGCGAGACGATCCAGGGCATGGACCAGATCCGCGACCAGATCCAGGAAACCTCCAAGCGCATCAAACGGTTGGGCGAATCCTCGCAGGAGATCGGCTCGATCGTGGAGCTGATCAACGACATTTCCGAGCAGACCAACATCCTGGCACTCAACGCCGCGGTGCAGGCGGCCTCGGCGGGCGAGGCCGGTCGCGGTTTCGCGGTGGTGGCCGACGAAGTGCAGCGCCTGGCAGAACGCACCTCCGGCGCGACCCGGCGGATCGAAGGCCTGGTGCAGACCATTCAGGCCGATACCAACGAAGCGGTCAGCTCGATGGAGCAGACCACCTCCGAAGTGGTATCCGGTGCACGCCTGGCCGAAGACGCCGGTACCGCGCTGACCGAAATCGAGCGCGTGTCCAACGCACTGAATAATTTGATCAAGAACATCTCCATCGCCGCGCACCAGCAGTCGGCCGCAGCGACGGATATCACACAGACCATGGGCGTGATCCGTCAGATCACCAGCCAGACATCGCAGGGTGCGGAGAAGACAGCCAAATCGATCGGCAACCTGGCCGAGCTCGCTGCCGATCTGCGCCGTTCGGTCGCCGACTTCAAGCTGCCGGCGTGACCACGACGCGCAACGGGAAAGGATCACAGCAGATGGCGCGTAGTCGCGTTACGTCGATGCAGGAACAGACCGGTCGCCGCGTGAGCGGTGCGTCGGTCGTAGGCAGGGGGCTGCAATGAGTGCGCTTCGCGATGCGATGAGTCACGCCGCGCTGGGCTGGGTCAAGCCGGAGTTGGACGAGACGTTGCGCCAGGCGCGCAACGAGATCGAGTATTTTGCCGAAGAACCGTCCGACACCAGTCGGATGCGCTTCTGCGCCGGCTATCTGCACCAGGTGCAGGGCACGCTGCGCATGGTGGAGTTGTACGCCCCGGCCATGGTGGCCGAGGAGCTCGAGCTGCTGGCCCAGGCCGTGCAGGTGGGCGAGGTGGCCGACCGCGACGAAGCCTGCGCCATGCTGATGCGCGGCACCGTGCTGCTGCCCGATTATCTGGAGCGCCTGCAGAACGGCCATCGCGATATTCCGATCGTGCTGCTGCCGCTGCTCAATGAAATCCGTGCCACGCGTGGTCAACCGGGCCTCAACGAGAGTGTGCTGTTCGCGTTCGATCCGCAGGCCGGTGTCGCCACCGAAGCCGAACTGGATCACGCACGCGGCAGCCTGAGCGGGCGCAATCGCGAGTTGCTCGACACTGTCGGCAATGCGGTCAAAGAAGAATTGCTGCGCGTCAAAGACGCGTTGGATCTGCACCTGCGGACCGGCGGCGACATTGCCGAGCTGCAGACCCAGGTCAAGGATCTCGGCAGCGTTGCCGACACCCTGGGCATGATGGGCCTGGGCGTGGCGCGCAACGTGGTGGTGCAGCAGCGCGATGCGCTGGCACGCGTGGTCGATGGCCATGTGCAGATGGACGAAGGCGTGCTGCTGGATATCGCCGGCGCGCTGCTCTATGTGGATGCCTCGCTGGACGACCAGGTTGCCAGTCTGGGCGCCGACTTCAGCGAAAACGAAGACGGCAGCAGCGGCGCCACCTCCGCGGAAGTGCGGCGCACGGTGGACGTGCTGGCACAGGAAGCAATTGCCAATTTCGGTGCGGCGCGCGAGCATTTCGTCGCCTTCATCGAAACCAATTGGGACCACGCGCGTCTGAGCGATGTGCCGCATCTGCTGGGCGAAGTCGGCGGTGCCCTGCGCATCCTCGAATTGCCGCAGGCGGCCGATTATCTGGAAGGTGTGCGTCGTTACGTCGATCTGGAATTGATCGGCAAGCAGCGCGTGCCCAGCGGGCGCCAGCTCGATACCTTGGCCGATGCGATGGCCAGCCTGGAGTACTACCTGGAAGCCCTGCGCGAGCGCCGTCCCGGCCGCGAAGAGATTCTGGACATCACCCGCAACAGCCTGGAAACGCTGCGCTATTGGCCGCTGCCGTCGGGCCAGCCGTCCGAATTGCCGGTGGGTGCCGACCAGCCGGGCGACGTGGTCGAGCCGCAGCCGGTTGCCGCCGCGTTCGCACCGCTTGCCGCTGCGCCGGGCGTTGTGGCCGCCAACGATATTGCGCCTACGCCTTCGCTGGAATGGGCCAACGAAACCGTGACCGAGGCGCCGTTCGCGGCCAGCGTGGTGCACGACACCGGCGCTGCCGCCACCGATACGGTGTTCTCGTTCGACCCGGTCGCTGCCGAAGAAACCGTGTCCGGTCAGGCGCACGTGCCGTTTACGGTCGCGCCGCTGGACCTGTCCGACGATGGCGCGCAGGCGCCCGGCGACTGGCAGCTGGAAACCACCGAGCAAACCGCCCCAATCGCCACCTCCGCGTTCGACCCGGTATCGGCCGAGCAGGACGGCACGGCGCCCGCCGAGCTTGCGCAGGTCAGTTACACGGTGGATCTGAGCGCGCTGGAGCAGGACGACATCGCAACGCCGGTGGTTGCCGAGCAGGGGCCGCTGCAGATCGAACAGATCGATCTGCCGGGCGATGCGGATCAGACCGAAGTACCCTTGGACTTCATCGCCGAGGCCGAGGCCAACACCCGCCGCGCGCAGACCAGCATCGACGACGCGTTCTCGCCGCCGCCGTTGCCGCCACTGCCGCCGCAGGAACCGGACAACCCGTTCGTCGACGCCGAGCCAGAGCCGCAGGCTCCGCCGGTGGAAGACACCGCAGAGTCGAGCCCGCCGCGCGTGCAGCAGGCGGTGGTCAGCGAGTTCGAACTGGACGACGCATCGGCCGCGTTCCTGGCCCAGCTCGACGCTGCCGCTGCGCAGTTCGACGTGAATCGTCCGCAGGCGCCGTTGACGACCAAGACCACTTCCTACTCTGCCGCCGACACCCACGCAGAGCCAGACACTGCGCAAACAGCGCCGGTGCAGGCACCGAGCGAACCCGTGCAGGGCACTGCGGACGCCGGCATCTTTGGCGGCTTCGGCGACAGCGATATCGATGACGATATCCGCGACGTGTTCCTGGAAGAATTTGACGAAGAACTGGTCAATCTGGGCCAACTGTTGCCGGTGTGGCGTGCCGCCCCGAACAGCCCCGAAACCATGCGTCCGATCCGCCGCGTCTTCCACACCTTGAAGGGCAGTGGTCGGCTGGTCGGCGCGCATGTGCTGGGCGAGTTCAGCTGGAAGATCGAGAGCATGCTCAACCGCGTGCTCGACAACTCGCGGCCGGCCAGCCCGGCGGTCGTGGCGATGGTGCAACTTGCGTATGACGTGTTGCCGCAATTCAATGCGGCGCTGCGCGACCAGGGGCGCATCAGTGCAGATCTGCCTGAAATCCAAGCCGTTGCCGAGCGCGTTGCCGCCGGCGAAGAACTCTATTACGTGCCTGCGCCGGCGACGCCAGCGACGGCTGGTGTTGCAGATGTCGCAGTCATTCCAGACATTCCGGCCCTTGCAGGCGTGCTGCCCGCAACCGGCGGCACACCCGCGTCGGTAGACAGCGTGCTGCGCGAGATTCTGGAAGCAGAAGTCGCCACCCACCTGGAAACCGTCAACGCCTGGCTGCAGGCCACGCAGGTCGAGCCGCAGCTTGTCAGCGAAGAAGTGCTGCGCGCTGTGCACACGATGAGTGGCGCGTTCGCGATGACCGACGTGCCGGAAATCACCTTGGTGACCACGCCGGCCGAAAGTTACGTCAAGCGTCTGCTCGCCGCCTCGGTGACGCCATCGGCCGACGGCATCGATGCCATCAAGGCGACTGCCGCCGCGATCGCCACCACCGTCACTGCGTTGCGCGCCGATGCGCCGCTGATTCCATCGTTTGCGCCATTGACCGAGCGCCTGCGCGCGCTGGCGGATACGCTGCCGGAAGCGCAGTGGCCACCGCAGGTGTTCCTGGAGGAGTTGGACGATCTCGACGCGACGAGCGACGAGGCAATCAGCAACGACACGGCGGTCGAGCTGACCGGCATGCAGGATCTGTCGCAGTATCTGGATGCGAGCGCATTGTCGTCGCATCCGGCTGATACCGCTGCGCCGACCCCTGTTGCCGATGAGGCGACGCAGGATGCCGATGCGCAGGCCGCTGTCGATGCCGATGCACCGATCGCGGTCGACGAGCTGGCCGAAGCGGAAGCCAAAGACACCTCGGCGCTCGCGTTGGAAGCGCCTGCGCCAAGCGAAGCACACGAGACCGCCGATGTTGTGTCGGCAGAGCAGGGTGTTGCATCGGCAGAGCAGAGTGGCGATGTGGCCGAGACCGCGCATGCAGCGAGCGGTGATGCGTTCGCATCTGCCGCCGAGTCGGAGCAGGTCGTTGACGCGTTGCAAGGCGATGTTGCGCAGCACGAGCGCACAGACGAAAGCGCATCGCACACTGCCGACGCGCACGACACCCCGGCCGATGAGCCGGTGGTCGAAGCCGACGCCTGGGATGCGACCGAACTGCAGCACGCCCCGATTGACGACACGGCGTCGCATGACGACGAAACACGCGACGTGCCGGAAGCGACCGAGCACGTTGCGGTGGACGAGTTGGCCGACGCAGAAGCTGCGTTGGGTGATGCGCAAACGCTTGTTGCGCCGGACGCTGAGCTGGCAGATGCCGAGCGCGCAGAGGCCGAGCATGCAGGCGGCGAGCAGCAGGCGCTGACTGAGCACGCGGCCGTGCATGACCAGCACGATCAGCACGCCCAGATCGATGGCGACGCACCGGCGCAGGATGCCGGCGCGCACTTGGTCGACGGCACGCCGTCTGCTGACGAAACGCCTGTCGAGACCATCGAAGCGTTGCAGGCGGTACACGATGAGGCCCCGGTGGCCGATGAGACGCCTGCATCGACGGCCGAAGACTGGACGCCGGAAACCGCAGCGCTGGACAGCGTATCGACCGATCAGGACGAACAGGTTTCCGCAGCGCACGACCACGCTGCCGTGGCTACGGAAGACAGCGCGGAGCAGCCTGCTGACGAGCGAGTGCAGCAGAGCGATGCAGCGTTGCCGCACGATGCTGCCGCGCAAGATGGCGAACAGCTTAGTTCGGAAGACAGAGCACAGCTGGGCGAGCAGACCTATTCGGAACAACACGCCCAGTCTGGCGAACAGGTGCACTCGGAAGAGCTCGCGCCTTCGTATGAGCATGCGGAAGCTGAAACGCATGTTCACTCCGACGCGCAGACGGACGATCAGGCGCGTTCGGAAGAACACGCCCACTCGAACGAACAAGTGCTGTCGGACGCACAGGCGCACGAGCATGCTGCCGAAGAACATGCTGGAGAAGTCGAGCAAACTGCCGAAGTCTTACCCGAGCACACCATCGAGTCAGTGCAGGCTTTCGAGATGGCGCAGGTGGCCGATCAAGTCGAAGAGACCGGCGATCCGCAGTCCGAGATCGCACCGGAGCTGTATGCCAATGCGACTGCAGATGTCGATGCGGATGCCGACAAGGACGGCAACACCGATGCCGACGCTCGACACAGCGACGAACACGTAAAGCGCGACACGACCGTGGCAACGGATCATGTCGAACCCACTGAGTACGTGGATCACACTCAACAAGCCGAGCACATCGAGCACATCGAACCGGCCAGCGAAGAGTCGGCCAGCGAACCAGACGCCAGCGAGCAGGAAGACCCCACAGCCGCAACCTTCAGCGCGCCGGTGGAAGAAGCCGCACCGGCCGACACCCCTGCCAACGATGCCGGTGCTGCCTTCGATATCGGTCAGCTCAACTTCGATCAGCTCGATGGCGAGTTGGTCGACATCTTCGTCGAGGAAGGCCGCGACCTGCTGGACCATTGCGATGGTCTGATCGCCCGCATGCGCGAAGTGCCGGAAGACCGCGATGTCCTCAACGGACTGCAGCGCGATCTGCACACGCTCAAGGGCGGCGCGCGCATGGCCGGCATCAACGCCATCGGCGATCTCGGTCATGCGATCGAATCGCTGCTCGAAGCGGTGGCGGCCAACCGCACCGACATCGATCGCGACGACGTGCGCCTGTTCGAACGCGGCTTCGACCGGTTGCACCAGTTGTTGACCCGCACCGGCATGCACCGCGCCGTGGCGATGCCGACCGACCTGGTGGAAGCCTTCGAAACCCGCACCCGCGGCCGCAATGCCGCCCCGCCCAGCGACGCCGATGTCCGCGCGATCGCCAAGGCGTCGGTGGAACCGGCACCGCTGTCGGCGCCGATCCCGGTGGAAGGCCAGGTCGAGGAAGAACTGATGCCGCGCGCGCAGCAGGAACAGGTGCGCGTGCGTGCCGACCTGCTGGACCGCCTGGTCAATCACGCCGGCGAAGTGGCGATCTACCGCTCGCGGCTGGAACAGCAGATGGGCGCCTTCCGTGGCGCCATGGGCGAACTGGATCGCACCAACGCCCGTCTGCGCGACCAGTTGCGGCGTCTGGATCTGGAAACCGAAGCGCAGATCGTGGCGCGTTATCAGCGCGAGCAGGACCAGGGCGACCGCACCTTCGATCCGCTGGAACTGGACCGCTTCTCCACCTTGCAGCAGCTCAGCCGCGCGCTGAACGAATCGGCGGCCGACTTGGGCGGTTTGCAGGGCGTGCTGGAAGATCTCTCGCGTCAGTACGACGGCCTGCTGCAACAGCAGTCGCGCGTCAGCTCCGAGCTGCAGGATGGCCTGATGCGTGCGCGCATGGTGCCGTTCGACGGGCTGGTGCCGCGTTTGCGCCGTGTGGTGCGCCAGGCGGCCACCGATACCGACAAGCAGGTGCATCTGGTGCTGGAAGGCACCCAGGGCGAACTGGATCGCAACGTGCTCGATCGCATGGTCGCGCCGTTGGAACACATGCTGCGCAACTCGGTGGCGCATGGCCTGGAAACGCCGGAACAACGGCGCGAGGCGGGCAAGCCGGAAGAGGGCAGCATCGCGATCCGTCTGCGCCGCGAAGGCTCGGAAATCGTGCTGGAAGTGGCCGACGATGGCGCCGGGCTGGACCGCGAGGCGATCCGTCGCCGCGGCGAGCAGCGCGGCCTGATCGAGCCGGGCCAGGAGCTCAGCGAGGTCGAACTGGATGGGCTGATCTTCGCCTCCGGGTTCAGTACCTCCGAGCAGGTCAGTCAGCTGGCCGGCCGTGGCGTGGGCATGGACGTAGTGCGCAACGAAGTACGTCAGCTCGGCGGCTCGGTGGATATCCACTCGGTGCGCGGCCAGGGCGTCACCTTCACCCTGCGCCTGCCGCAGACGCTGGCGGTCACCCAGGCGGTATTCGTGCGGATCGGCGAAACCACCTTCGCGGTGCCGGTGGGTTCGGTCAGCGGTATCGGCCGCATCTCGCGCAGCCGTTACGAATCGGGCGAAGGCGGCTACCACTACGCTGGCGAGGAGTACGTGCTGCACGATCTCGGCTCGCTGGTCGGCCAGCCGGTTGCGCGTGCCGATGGCCAGGCGCAGGTGCCGTTGTTGCTGGTGCGTGCGGGCGACCTGCGCGCGGCAGTGGCGATCGATCAGGTGCTGGGCAACCGCGAAATCGTGGTCAAGCCGGTGGGTCTGCAGATCGCCTCGGTGCCGGGTATCTACGGCGCCACCATCACCGGCGATGGCCGCGTGGTGGTGATCCTGGACGTGGCGCCGCTGGTACGTCGTTACCTCAGCCAGCCGGCGCGTCCGGCGCTGGAAACGCCGGCCGAAGCGCAGCGCCAGGTGCCGTTGGTGATGGTGGTGGACGATTCGCTGACCATGCGCAAGGTCACCAGCCGCGTGCTGGAGCGCCACAACCTGGATGTCACCACCGCCCGCGACGGCGTCGAGGCGCTGGAGCTGCTCGAAGAGCGCGTGCCCGACCTGATGCTGCTGGATATCGAAATGCCGCGCATGGACGGCTACGAATTGGCGACCGCGATGCGTGCCGACCCGCGCTTCAAGGCGGTGCCGATCGTGATGATCACCTCGCGCAGTGGCGAGAAGCATCGCCAGCGCGCCTTCGAGATCGGCGTACAACGTTATCTGGGCAAGCCCTACCAAGAGTTGGATCTGATGCGAAACGTGTATGACCTGCTGGGGATCGCCCGTGTCCGAGAATAATGGCGCAATGGGAACGCCGGTCGCCCTGCTGGGACGGCCCGGTCCGGCGCGCGAGCGCCTGCGTGAAGCGCTCGGTCTGGCCGGCGCGCAGGTGGTGCTGGAAGACGATCCCTCTGCGGTGGACGTGCAGATGTTGCGCGACGCCGAGCCGGTGGCGGTGCTGGTCTCGCTGGAGCCGTCGATCGAAGACGCACTCGAAGCGTTGGAGCCGGCTTTCAACATGCCGGGCGTTACGGTGATCTTCGACGAGGCCGAGCTGACAGTGCGCCGCGAGGGCTGGGAAGCGCAGCGCTGGGTGCGCCATCTGGCCGCCAAGCTGCACGGCCATGCCGACGTGTTGCCGCCGGGTACCGAAAGCGAGCCCTCGCTGCAGCCCGAGCCGGGCCTGGAACTGGCACCGCGCCAGCATTCGGATCTGCAGCTCGATCAACATCTGGAAGCAGCGGCGCAGATCTTCGAACGCATTCCCGGCGATGGATTTTTCACGCGTTCCGGCAGCCCTGATGCCGCTGCGGTTGTTGACGACAAACCTGGCCTGTCGCTGGGCGATTCCAGCACCTGGGGCCTGGTCGATGAGGTCGCCGTGGTGGTGCGCCCGCGTGCCGAGCTGGACGTGGCGGCGCTGTCGACCGGCGGTTTGTCGCTGGTGGAGCTGGATCACACGGGCGAGACCACTGGCGCGGTGCTGGTGATGGCCGGTATTGGTGGCCCGGATGCGATCCGTCGGCTGCTGGGCGCTTTGCCGCCGCAGTTTCCGCGCGCCGTGCTGGTGCGCATGACGCTGGATGGTGGCCAATACGGCAACCTGGTGCGGCAGATGGGGCGCGTGTCTGCACTGCCGGTCGAGCTGGCTGAAGTCGGCCAGGCGATCGTGGCGGGCAAGGTGTATGTGCTGCCCGAAGAAGTCGGTGTGCAGCAGCATGCGGGCGCCCTGGCCTTTATCGCGCACACCGATCCTGCCGCGCTGGTGGCCGCGTTGCCGCCGGCCGACAGTGCGGTGCTGATGCTCAGCGGTGCCAACGAGGCGCTGGTAGATGCATCGCTGGCGCTGGCGGAACAGGGCGGTTGGTTGGCGGGTCAGTCCGCCGACGGTTGCTACGACCCGGCTGCGGCAGCGCGTCTGGCACGCCAAGGCATTTTGACCGGCGACCCTGCGCAATTGGCGCAGGCGTTGGCACAGCGCTGGCCGGCGTAAGCCGGGCGCTTCCTCTCAGATCGGAACATGTGCGATGAGCTATGCCAACAATGACGAAATCCGCGGCGTCCTGATCCAGGCCGGACAGGAGCGCGTGCTGCTGCCGAATGCCACTGTGGCAGAGGTGATGTCGCGGGTAGCGGTCGAGCCGATGGCCGACATGCCGCGCTGGGTGGTTGGGCGCATCGACTGGTACGGCTGGAAAGTGCCGTTGCTGTCGTTCGCGCGCCTCAGCGGCATGGGCGAAGAGCCCGCCGCAGTCAACAACAAGGTGATCGTGCTGAAGGCGCTCGGTGGCGATCCGGCGCTGCCGTATTTCGCGCTGCTCACCGCCTCGTTCCCGCAGCTGATCTCGGTGCCGCGCGACGGCCTGCTGGCCGACGCCTCCGAAGACGCGCTACCCGACGGCGTGCACATGCGTGTGCTGCTGGGCGAGCAGAGCGCACTGCTGCCGAACCTGGATGCGATCGAAGCGCAGGTTGCGCAGGCGCTTGCGGCGGTTGCTGCTTAAGCGCGGCTGGCTAGACGACTACGCGGCGGCATCTGTACTACTCGCACTGTCATGAGCCTTCCCGTCTTCGCGCCAGTTGATCATGCAGACGGTGTGGTGCTGTGCGATCTGGCGGTGGTCGATCCGGCGGCGATGGCCGAGTACCACACCCGTAACCGCGAACATCTCGCCGGTGCCATGCCAATGCGGCCGCCTGCGTTCTACACCACCGACGGCTGGCGGCGGCTGAGTATCGCTTATCGCACCGCGGTGCCCGGCGAGCGCGAGTTGCAACTGGTGTTGTTGCGCGATGCACAGGTGATCGGCACGGTCGGCTTCACCCAGATCCAGCGTGGCGCCTTCCAGGGCTGCCATCTGGGCTACGGCCTGGATGCGCAGCAGCAGGGACGCGGGTTGATCCAGTGGGCGGCCACACAGGGCATCGCCTTCGCATTCGGCCCGCTTGGCCTGCATCGAGTGATGGCGCAATACGTCCCCGACAATCTGCGCAGTGCGCGTGTGCTGCAACGCCTGGGTTTTCAGATCGAAGGTTATGCGCAGCGTTATCTGCAATTGAACGGCGTCTGGCGCGACCATGTGTTGACCAGCAAATTGCGCGATGACGACCAGGCTGTTGGCGCTTAGAGCGGCTAACAAAACTACTTCACGCCAGTCCACTGCAGGCCGGCTGATCTACTGCCTGCCTGCAGGGCCCTTGCCCGCCCACCATCGCAGGACACGCTGCAAGTACGTCCTTGTAAGCTCTTACGCGGCATCCATGCCGCGTAAGGTCCCGCGACGGTGGGCGGGCAAGGACCAGTCGAGATGGTCGTTATGCATGGTTTTAAACACAGCAACCGATCAACTCTCTGTGCGGTGCCCTCGCCGATTGCGGGACCGTGTGGCGGCATGGATGCCGCCACCGAGCCCCCAGGGACGGGTTCACGGCGTGTCCCGCGAGCGGTGAGGGCACCGCGCATTCGACCCACTCAGCGTTTGATCTGCGCTTTTTTGACTGCATCCACCAAGATGCGGCCGACAAAATCGCTGCACTCACTGACAGGCGCTCGCTCGCTAGGTTTTGTTAGCCGCTGTTAGTGCCTGTGGTGTACGCGTTGAGTTGCTGATGCGCGCGGTCGATTTGCTTAGCGTTTATTCGCGATGTGCTGTGCAGCGCCTGACGTTTGAGAGACGACTGATCCACAAAAGGTCAGGGCTTACACAACTGCGCGCGTTGCCCAGTGGCGCTACCTTGCGTTGATGTCTGCGTTGATCGCAGCATTGTGCTGAAAGGGGGCGCCCTTATTGCGCAGTGTCGAATGGTTCAAGGCGTAGCTGGTCAGCGGCCAGATGCGTGTCTTGCACGATATCCACCTGCGTCGACCAGCCGCGTTGCTTGAGTTGATCGCGCAGTTGAGTGGCCCAGCTCTGCACCTCAGGCGCATCCGCTGTGGCGGCCCGGAGGCGGATCTGGGCAGGCGTTCGATCGACCGACAGTGCGTAACGCGCAAGCCAGTCGCGTGGTGAAGTGGAAATCGGTAGCGGACCGGCCTTGGGGGGCATGCTACCTTTTGCCTGGTAGACCGTTGCGTCCGGCGCGGCTGCGCTTGCGGCTGGTTTGGATGATGGAGATGCATCGCGATAGGCATCGAGGTGCAGTCTGGGTGCATTGCGCACGCGCAGCGGAGCAGCCTGGCCTGCGACAGGCGCAGCGCGGGAGATCAGTGGTGTGTCTGCTGCATACGCGTTTGTCTGTGCCCGCTCGACCAGAGAGGTTTGCGCTGGCGGCGATGCAGGTGCCGATGCCGCGTTTGCTGCAATTGATGCGGGTGCGGGTGTGCTGCGATCTGCGGTTGCGGCAAGCGAGCCGCTGACGAACGCATCGGCCGGGCTTGCGGCGATGGGAGCGGGCGGCGGGGGCGCTGCTGGTGCCTGCGCGTCGATGGATTGCGCATCAACATCTGGCGCGGGTTCGGCGACGCTCATGGCTGCAAGTGCAAGTGCAAGTGCAGGCGCAGCAGCAGGTGCCGCAGCAGGAGGTGCAGGTGCGGGTGCGGCAGCAGGAGTGGGCGATGGCGCACTGACTGATTCCGAAGCGACGACCCGGGCTGGCGATGGCAGCGCGGGCGGCAGTGACGACTGCGATGGTCGTGGCGTTGTGGAAGGCGCCGCCGCATTGGGTGCCTCGGCATACGTCGGTGCCGGCAGTGCAGGCATGTCGGATGTGCTGTCTGCTGTGCGATCCACCTGGTGGGCGTCGCGCGTTGCCTGTTGAGTCTTTTGCGGTTCTGCCCATGCCGTATCAGGCGTCGTAGCCGTCGGCAGCTCCAGCGTGGGTTGACTGGCCTGCCACTGCAGGCCAATGCCAACGGCCAGGGTGATCGATGCAGCAAAGGCGAGCGTCGGCATCCAGCGCGGGCGCCGGCTGCTGCGCCGGGAGGCGGCTGCGTGGCTGGTTTGAGTAGAGGTTGCGCTTGATTGGAGTACTGGCAGTGTTGATGCCTGAGCCTGAGCAGCAGACGCATACGCAGACGCAATTTCAGGCGCAGATGGGGCGCGCGATGCAGCTCCAGATGTATCCACCGCTTCATTCGAAGAAGCCGACAGATCCGCAGCTATCGACGCATCTTTAGCTAGAGATAAATTCGCAGCCATCGAAGTATCTTTAGCTATCAATACCTCTGCAGCCACCGACACATCTGCAGCGGAGGGCACATCCACACTCGGCCGCATAGCTGCCTTGTCAGTGCGCGCTTGCTGCTCGATCCACGCACGCGCAGATGCGCTCAACACCGTCCCCAATGCCTGATCGGCACGCTCGCCCTGCGCAAGACGCGCCTGCATGGCAGCGCGCTGTGCTGCCTGCGCGTGTTCGGCTTGCGCTGCGGCGGCGGCAAACACGGCTGCCATCGTGGAGGGTGCTTCGAATTGCAATCCGTCCTGTGCTGGAGTCGCTGCATTGCGTTCGGCATCGGCAGTGCGCGCGGCCTGCGCAAACCATGCATCCATGGACGCAGGCGGTGCATGCGACGGCAGGGCACGCAGCAGTGCGGCAAGGCCATCGCTGCCCGCGAGAAAGCGGTCGAATGCGCTACTCATTGCGTCGCATCCAGGCTCAGGCGCAGTTTTGCGAACGCATAGCGCAGCCGGCTCTTGACGGTCTCGAAGCCTTCGCCGATCACCTGGGCGATTTCTTCCATGCTGAGTTCGGCAAAGAAGCGCAGCACCACCACTTCGCGCTGTGCGTCGGGCAATGCCATCACTGCGGCGCGCACGCGATGTTGCTGCTGGCCGAGCACGGCCAACTGCTCGGTGCTCAAGTCGTCGTCTGGCAGCTGCAGATGCGCATCGTCCAGCGCAACCGAGGTGGTGTGATATGCGCTGCGGCGGATGTCGATCCAGCCGTTGCGCGCGATCTGAAACAGGAAACTGATGAACGTCGCCTGCCCGGGTCGATAGTCGCTGCAGCGTGTCATCAGCTTGACCCAGGTCTTCTGCGCGAGATCTTCCGCTTCGCTCAGGTTGCCTTCGCACAACCAGGCCAAAAAATTGAACAGGGCGCGGTTGTGGCGCGTGAACAACTCGGTGGCCGGTTGTTCGACAAACCCATTGGCGACGAGGAGCATGAGCTCCTCGTCGGGAAGGTGCGCAAGATCGGCAGGTTGCATGCGCGCAGTATAGGCAAGCGCCGCGTGCATCAGTCGGTGTTGGCGAGTGGCCGGGTGCTCAGGGTGTCGGCCTGCTGCACCATGCGCAGAAAATCGGCGCGGTAGCCGAAGTGGTCGCTGCCCAGGCTGCCGGCAGCCAAGGCGCGTACCTGCGGATAATCCCAGCCACGCAACTGACTGCCGCCACGCAGGCGCTGGCCGAACCCGGCCACTGCGGCGGAAAAGCGGAAAGCATCGCTGGTGGCGTTCAAGGCGCGGCGTTGCTCGCTGCGGACCACCGTGTCGAGCAGCTGGCTACGCTGTGCGTCGGGCAGTTTGTAGCGCAATTTGACGTGCGCCAGTTCGTTGTCCACCGCACGCTGCTGTCGAGGCGCGGTGGTGGTGGCATAGCGTAGCGGGTCCACCGATGCGTGGCCGTCGGTCGGAGTGATTTCATACAACGCGGTGACGGTGTGGCCTGCGCCGATCTCGCCTGCATCGACCTGGTCGTTGTTGAAATCCTCGCGTTGCAAGGCACGGTTTTCGTAGCCGATCAGGCGATATTCCTTGACCGTGTCGGGATTGAATTCGACCTGGATCTTGACGTCGCGGGCGATCGTGGCCAGCGTCGCGCCCAGTTCGTGGGTGAGTACTTTGCGTGCTTCCAGCGGCGAGTCGATGTAGGCGTAGGCACCGTCGCCCGCATCGGCCAGCTGTTCCATCAATGTGTCGTTGTAGTTGCCGGTGCCGAAGCCGAGCGTGGACAACGCCACACCGGAGCGCCGCTTCTCGGCGACCATGCCCTTGAGCTGATCGAAGTCGGTGACGCCGACATTGAAGTCGCCGTCGGTGGCGAGCAGGATGCGGTTGATGCCGCCGCGCAGATAGCTTTGCTGTGCCGCCTTGTACGCCAGCTCGATGCCGCTGGCACCGGCAGTGGAACCGCCCGATTGCAGGGCGTCGATCGCTTCGATGATGCGGCCTTGCTGGTCGCCGGGCGTGGGCGGCAGTACGACCGCGGTGTTGCCGGCGTAGGTCACCAGGGTGATGCGATCTTTCGCACGCAACTGGCGTACCAGCAGCTTGAGCGAGGACTGCAGCAGCGGCAGTTTGTCGGGCGATTCCATCGAGCCGGAGACATCGACCAGAAACACCAGGTTGGCCGGCGGCAAATCGGCAGTGGCGATAGCGCGACCGGCGATGCCGACGCGCAGCAGCAGGCTGTCGTTGTTCCAGGGTGTGGGCGCCAGTTCGGTGCGCACCGCGAAGGGTTTGCCGTCGGCCGGTGCGGGATCGTCGTAGCGGAAGTAGTTGATCAGTTCTTCCACGCGCACTGCGTCGACCGGCGGCAGCGTGCCTGCGCTCAGGAATCGACGCACATTGCTGTAGCTGCCGGTGTCCACGTCGATGCTGAAGGTGGACACCGGATTCGCTGCGGTCTGCACGATCGGGTTGTCGCTCAGCGTTTGATAGGTTTCGCGGTTGTCGGCGGGTGCCGGCAGGATCGGCGGCATCGGCATGAGGTTGTCGAGCATTGGGCGACGCGCGACCAGTTTGGCGGCCGGTGCGCGTTGTGCCACGAAGGACTCGAGCGCTGCCGGCATCGGCGATGGCATCACTGATGGCGATGATGGCGGAGGTGGTGGGCTCGGCGTGGAAGGCTGCTCCATTGCGTGTGCAGGGGCAGGCACTGCGAGCTGGCCTTCGGCGTGCGGCGTCGTCGATGCGGTGGGTTGCGAAGGCTGCGCGGTGGCAGGCAAGGCGGTAGTGCGCGACCGGTCGCTGTTCGGCTCGGTGGGTTCGTGCGAGCAGGCGCTCAGCAGCAGGGCGAGCGCAAGAAGGCTATGACGTGGCATGGGAATCCTTTGCGTGGCGAAGGTGGGATGGGTGAACAACCGGACAGCCCGAGGTCGCCGTGCACTGCGCCTCTGTTGAGTAAACGGGCCAGTGCGGCAAATGGGGTTAAGTGGATTGAAGATTTTTTCGGTCGCTGGTGCGTGCTGCCGTGTGCAGTGCCAGCGGGGGGATTCTTCCCTTCTCCCATCGGGAGAAGGTGGCGCGTAGCGCCGGATGAGGGTACGGCTGGGCAGGGCGCTGTCGGTCGCCCCGTACTCTCACCCCAACCCCCGCTCCGCGCCCCGGCCCGCGCCAGCAGCGCGGGCGCTCCAAGGCACGCGCGCCAGTGGCGCGCAAGCCGTGCCTTATCGCCCCGCTGGAGAGGGGCTTTGCAGCCATTACCGTGCGTTATGCGCGGATCCGCATTGCTGGGCGCCGCAATACGGTTTATCCGTACGCAGCGCTGCCGCATGATGGAAGGCTGCCGCCGCGCGGTGCGGCTGCCTGTTTCCTTCATGGAGTTCCCGGATGATCCAACGTCGTCACTTCCTCAAGAGCGCCACGCTTGGTGCGATCGCTTCCGGCCTGGCCGGGTGGGGCGCGCGTGCGCAGGCGGCGGTCGGTGCCAGCACGCCTGGCCGCATTGCGGTGTTGCCGCGCGGCGCGGCGCGGGTGATTTCCACCTGGGATTTCGGTATCGCCGCCAACCAGGAGGCCTGGAAAATTCTCAGTACCGGCGGCATCGCACTGGATGCGGTGGAAGCCGGCGTGCGCGTGCCCGAAGCGGACCCGAGCAATCCCACCGTGGGGCTGGGCGGTTACCCGGATCGCGATGGGCGGGTGACGCTGGACGCCTGCATCATGGATCACCTGGGCAATTGTGGCTCGGTGGCAGCACTGGAAGATGTGGTGCATGCGATCTCTGTGGCGCGCGCGGTGATGGAGAAAACCCCGCACGTGATGCTGGTCGGCGATGGTGCGCGGCAGTTTGCGCTGGAGCAGGGCTTTGCGAAGACCAAGCTGCTCACGCCCAGCTCGGAAGCGGCGTGGAAAGAGTGGTTGAAGACCTCGAAGTATTCGCCCGAGGCCAACATCGAAAACCGCGCCTGGCGCGATGCCAAATTGCCGGGCGGCAAGGACAATCACGACACCATCGGCATGCTGGCGCGGGATGCGCACGGCAATCTGTCTGGTGCGTGCACCACCAGCGGCATGGCGTGGAAGATGCACGGCCGGGTGGGCGACAGCCCGATCATCGGTGCGGGCCTGTATGTGGACAACGAGGTGGGCGGTGCGACCTCGACCGGCGTTGGCGAAGAAGTGATCCGCAATGTCGGTAGTTTCGCGGTGGTGGAAATGATGCGTCAGGGCAAGTCGCCGGCCGATGCCTGCCGCGAGGTCGTCATGCGGCTGATACGGCGCAAGCCCGAACTCACCCGCACACTGCAGGTTGGGTTTCTGGCAATGAACAAGCAGGGCGAGGTGGGTGCATTCGCGATCCAGAAGGGTTTCAGTTACGCGGTCTGCGATGCGCAACGACAGGATCTGCTGGTGCCCGGTGAAAGCCACTACACCACCGAGCCTGCGGCATGAGTGCATTGGGGCTGGAAGTGGCTGCCGATTCGGTGGGTTCGGCATTGGCCGCGCAGGAAGGCGGTGCGATGCGGGTGGAGCTCTGCGGTGGTCTGGATGGCGGCGGGCTGACGCCATCATTCGGCACGCTGGCGGTGGTGCGTGAGCGATTACAGATTCCACTGTATGTGTTGATCCGTCCGCGTGTGGGGGATTTCGTCTTCGATGCGGCAGAGGTCGAAGTGATGCGGCGCGATGTGGAGCAATGCGTGCGGCTGGGCTGCGATGGCGTGGTGTTGGGCGCGCTGGATCCGCATGGGCAGGTCGACATGCCCACAATGCGGGTGTTGATCGAGGCGGCGGGATCGCTGGGTGTGACCTTCCATCGTGCGATCGATGTCAGTGCGGATCCGGGGCGCGCGCTTGAAGATGCGATCACGCTGGGTTGCGAGCGAGTGCTGACGTCGGGTGGGCGTGCGAGCGCGCTTGAAGGTGTGGACACCATTGCGGCACTGGTGCGTCAGGCCGGCGATCGGATCAGCGTGATGCCGGGCGCTGGTGTGTCCGAAACCAATGTACTTACGCTGCGTGCCAAGACCGGTGCGCGCGAGTTTCATGCCTCCTCACGTGGGCCGGTTGCGGCGCAGGTGCATGCGCGGCATGCGTATATCACCGATCTGGGCGGCGATTACCAGCGTACCGATGTGGCACGTGTGCGGCGGATAGTGGGGTTGTTGCAGGGGGCATGAGGTTGGAAGCTGCTCAGTTGTAGAGCGGCTGATCTGTGGCTTGGCTGCAGGGCCCTTGCCCGCCCACCATCGCGGGACACGCCGCAAGTACGTCCGTGTAGGCTCTTACGCGGCATCCATGCCGCGTAAGGTCCCGCGACGGTGAGCAGGCAAGGACCAGTCGAGGTGGTCGGGGTGCACGGTCAAGAGCAGTGCGTGACGTGCATTTTGGATAATGGTGTGCCAATCCAAATGCCGATGCGCCTGGCACGAAAGCAGCTTTTCACGCGACCACCGACCAACTTCCTGGTGCGGTGCCCTCGCCGATTGCGGGACCGTGTGGCGGCATGGATGCCGCCACCGAGCCTACATGGACGTACTTGCGGCGTGTCCCGCGAGCGGTGAGGGCACCGCGCCCCGACCTATTCCTGACTATGCAGCAGTGGCTATGGCGTCGTGCTATCCGCGTTGCCGCCAAGTCGCGCCGGATCGATCACCACATGCTTGATGCGCTGCCGCTTCCAGGTGTAGCTGATGTGCACCAAACCATCGCGGGTCTGGATCACGGCAGGATAGGAAAACTCGTCTTTTTCGCTGTTTTCCAGTGTCAGTACGCGCTGCCAGTGCACGCAATCAGTCGATAGCGCGACCGCAAGCGTGCCGCGGCCGTCCCACCAGTCCTTGCCGGCGATGCCGGGGTTGTAGACCAGCAGGGCGCGGCCGTCGCGCAGCATCACGGCGTCGGTGCCGGAGTTGGGGTTTTCTACGTCCAGCAATTGCATCGGTTGCCAGTGCAGGCCGCCATCATTGGAGAACGTACTGAAAAGCTTGTTCTGCTGGCTCCGGCCCAATATCTGCACGCGGCCATCTGCATGCAGCAACACGCTGGGCTGGATCGCGCCGATCACTGTCGGATCATTGAGCGGCATGCCGCGTTGCCAATGTGCGCCGTCGTCGTCGCTCCATTCCAGATGCGCGCGCCAGCCACGGTCTTCGCTGCTGCTGGGTGCGAGGATGCGGCCGTTCGGCAATTGCACTGGCTTGTTCTTGATCGGCCCGAGAATGCCGTTTGGCAGGCGCTGCGGTGGCGACCAATGCGCACCGTCATCGGTCGATGTAATGCGCAGGCCCCACCAGTCGCGCGGATTCGGGCCGAGCTTGTAGTACAGCTGCACCGGCCCGGTGCGGGACTGAAACAGCACCGGGTTCCAGGCCGGTAGGGCGGCACCATCTACGCCTGCGTGCGCGCCGTCGGCGATGCGGCGCGGGGTTTGCCAGTGCTGCGGGCCGCGTTGGGCGAGCCAGATACCGACATCGGCCGCACCTTCGTGCGTGCCGCCGAACCAGGCCGCCAGCAGCGTGCCGTCGCGGGTTTCCAATAGCGTGGAGGCGTGCGCTTGCGGCGTCGGTGCCGGGTCGGCAATGAACTCGCTGAGCACGATCGGTGAGGGCGGCGGCATGGGCGATTTGGCTTGAACTGCGTAGGCAGCAAGGCTCGCAACAAGGCAGGTCAGCAGGCGTGACAGCGGCATTGTGGTCCAGTCCTGTGTAGGTTTTAAAGATACCTATTTATCATCTATTAAATACCATGTGCTCTGGTCAACCCAGGCGGCCGTGGTCGCCGACCACTGCGAGGACCCGCGATGTCGTCACACCCGCTCTCCCCATTGCGCTGACTGGCCGCACTTGGCCTGACCGCGTTGACCCTGCCTACCGCCATCGCGCAGAACTTCGCTGCGCCTGTGACGTGCATTGCGTAGTGGTGTTGTGGGGATTCAGTCGCACGCGCGCGGGCCGTTATCGAGATGACACGGTGTGCGTGGGCTGCTGCATGGTCAGCGCACCGCGCGCAGTAGGCAGGTGCGGTTGGCTTCCAGCGCAGATCGGTCTGCAAACGCGCATGCCGTGTATCCGTCCACTCAGGAGCGCGTACATGGCTTTTCCAACCGCAGTCAACGATCACATCACCGATGTCGTCACGCAGACCAACGTCAAGGTGATCGGCGAAGCGCCTGCAATGGCGATGGGTACGATCTACCAGAGCATGGCGCATGCGACCGGCACCCTGTTTCAGAACGCGGCGCAACAACAGCAATACACCTTGGCGCAGGCAGCAACCACGCAGGGCGTGATGCAGATCTATAGCCTCGATACGACCGCCTCGGCGGCGGATGTCGAGAAGGTCGCGCAAGCGGGCGTCGCCGACAATTTGACCAGTCTGCTCACCGTGCTCAATGCATTCAACGGCGGCAAGTAATGGCGATTGGCGACAGCTGCAGTGCTGTCGCCAATGTTGCTGTTGCTGACGCGAGCGCGTCGTCTCGCTCAGGCCGCGTCGTCGTCGCGCGCTTGCGGCGGCAGCAGGATCTGCGGCTGTTTGGCCGAGTGGGTCTGGCACAGGAACGTCATCAGGTGCGCCGCTTCGGTGCTGCCGATCGGCTGGCTGGGCGCGGGCTTGCTGTGGACGTGTTCGGCAAAGGCGTGCTGGGTCTGCTCCGGAACCGCGGAGACAGGGTCTTGCGTAACGGTGGACGACGACATGAAACGCTCCTGGAACTCACCAACCGACCGTCGCTCGATGGAACGACGGGAATGCGCCACTGCCTTCCACAACGGCGTGAGCCGGTGATCTTGCCTGGAATGCCATCCGTTCGATACAACAATTGGTAGCAGACGCTGCGCAGGCGGCGGACGTCCAGATAACGGCGGGCGCGCGGCAGTCTGAAGTCCCGGCAGTCCCATGAGTGCTATTCGGGTTGCCTGGCAGTTGGTTTTACCGCCTGCCAGCTGGCACGCAGCTCATCAGACACCCGCACAACGCGCACTGCTCTCAACCATGCACACCGACCATCTTGACTTGTTCTTGCCCGCTCACCGTCGCGGGACCTTATGCGGCATGGATGCCGCAGAAGAGCTTACACGGACGTACTTGCGGCATGTCCTGCGATGGTAGGCGGGCAAGGACCCTGCAGCCAAGCGCAGATCAGCCGCTCTGCAACCGACGCATCCACACCGTCCAACCCTCCCAAGGCAAGCAAGATCTCGCAGTCTTGAAAGTAGCCGACACAACGTAGCGAACCGTCGGCAGCTGGGGATGGACGGCGCACTTGGAGCGACATGTACAAGCAGTACATGCCGTACCGAGGATCCACCTGGATGTCGTTGACAACAGCCGCGCCCGCCTCACGGCCGCAAAGTAGTGTGGAGAGCTGCTCTTATTCCTTCGGCGTAATCCACACCTGCTGCTGCAGCCCGCGCACGCTGGGCTTGGCGGTGCTGTCCAGATCGAACACCACCACGGCATTGTCGCCCTTGCGCTGGAACGGGGCCGGGAAATACAGCGCACGTTGCGCGCCGATGTTCCAGTGGCGGCCCAGGTTGACGCCGTTGGCCCATGTCACGCCCTTGCCGAAGGCGCGCATGTCCAGATAGGTATCGGTGGGTGTGCCGATGCGCAGGGTGCCGCGATGGAAGGCCGGGCCGTCGACGTGATTGCGGGTCCAGCCGCGCAGGCTGTCGGGCGAGCGCATCGGTAGCGGGAAGGCCTGCCAGCCGGTCAGTTGCCGGTTGTCCAGCAGCACCGGGTCGACCAGGCCGGCGCGGCCGTCGGCCATGCGCGGGCCGTAGTTGATGCGGCCGCTGTTTTCCACCAGCACATCGAGCGTGTGTTCGCCGGCCGGAATATCCACGTTGGTGGAGACCTGCTGCAGGCGACGTTCGACGCTGCCGACCGGCTTCTTGTCCAGATACACGCGCGCCACATCGCGCACCTCGCCCAGGTACAGCGCGCCCTTGCGCGGGCCGGTGACGGTGGTGCGGTAGAGGATGTAGCCGTAATCCTGGCCGAAGTGCTCCATCGGCTGCGGGGTGTCGATGGCGATCGGCGCGGGCAGGTTGTCCCACAGCGAGGCCGATTCGCGCAGTTGGGTTTCCGGCAGGGCGGCGATGGCGATCGGCGCCGGCAATGCAGGCGGTTGCACGCCGGTGACGCGGGTGATGGCATCGCGCATCAATGCGAACTTGGGCGTGGGGCGACCGGCCTCGTCGAGGATGGCGTCGTAGTCGTAGCTGGTGGTTTGCGGGGCGTAATGGTCGCTGGGATTGCCCTGGAAATTGGCACCATTCATGAAGCCGAAACTGGTGCCGCCGATGAACATGTAGAGATTGGCCGAATGGCCCTGGCGCAGGATCCACTCCAGTTCTTCGGTCTGTTGCTTGGCATCGGTGCTGGCGTGCGGCTTGCCCCAGTGATCGAACCAGCCTGCCCAGTATTCGCCGACCATGCGCGGTTGGTCGGGGCGGAACTTGATCAGTTTGTCGAAGGCGCTCTTGGCTTCGCCTGGCGCAAAATTCACTACCGCCAAGGTATCCGGCAAGGTGCCGTTGGCGAGCATGTCGGCGCCGTCGGAAGTAAACAGCAGCGCGTCGTCGAAACCAGCCTTGACGTACATGGCGCGGTTGTCGACCATATAGGCATGGTCGTCGTCGTAGGAGCCGTATTCGTTCTCGACCTGCACGGCGATGATCGGCCCGCCGTTGTGGTTGAGCAGCGGATGCACCTGTTTGGACACGGCATCCAGATAGGCCTGGCTGGCAGCGAGAAAGCGCGGGTCGCGGCTGCGCACGCGGATATTGTCCTTGCCGAACAACCACGCGGGGTAGCCGCCGGCTTCCCACTCGGCGCAGGTGTAGGGGCCGGGGCGCAGGATCACGTTGAGGCCTTGCGCGGCGGCTTCGCGCACGAATGCGGCCACATCGTTGTTGCCGGCAAAATCGAACTGACCTTGTTGCGGTTCGACCAGATTCCAGAACACGTAGGTCTCCACCGTGTTCAAGCCCAGTGCGCGTGCCTTCTGCAGGCGGTCCTTCCAGTATTCGTGCGGAATGCGCTGGAAATGGATGGCGCCGGAGAGAATCTGATACGGCTTGCCGTCGCGCACGAACTGCGTGCCTTGGGTGCCGAAGCTGGGCCAGGTGTCGGTAGTAGCGGCAATCGCGGTGACGGGAAGTGCGAACGCGAGGGCCAGAACGAGCGGTGCAAGGGTGGTGCGCAACATGGGAAATTCTCGGCGGTGACGAGTGACTTGTAACGAGTAAGAACGAGCATCAACCAAACGAAGGCGGCAGATCTTCCTTGTTCGCACCGAAGGACGGATTCGGCTTGGCACCCATGGTGAATTCCAGCGTGCCGCCAGCAGCCAGATCGGCATGGCGCATCCAGCTGCGGTTGATCGGTTTGCCGTTCCAGGTCAGCGATTGCACGTATACGTTTTGCGCGCTGCTGTTGTTGGCCACGATGCGCAAGGTGCGGCCGTTGCCGACATCCAGTTCTGCGCGCTTGAACAGCGGGCTGCCGAGGATGTAGTTGCCGCTGACCGGATCCACCGCATACAACCCCAGCGCACTGAGCACGAACCATGCGCTCATCTGACCGCAGTCTTCATTGCCGGACAGGCCATTGCGCGCGTCGTGGTATTGCTCGCGCAGCAGCCGGCGCACCATCGCCTGGGTCTTGTACGGTTGGCCGGCGTAGGCGAACAGATACGCCACGTGATGGCTGGGTTCGTTGCCGTGCGCGTACTGGCCGACCAGACCGTCGATATCCGGCGGTGCATCGGCAGGCAGTTCGGAGCTGGTGGAAAACAGTTCGTCGAGTTTGGCGACGAAGCCGTCGCGGCCGCCGTACAGGTCCATGTAGCCGTACAGGTCGTGCTGGTTGAGGAAGGTGGCCTGCCAGGCATTGGATTCGGTGAAATCGCGCCATTGGGTGAGGTGGCCCATGCCGCGCGGGTCGAACGGTGTGGCCCAGCTGCCGTCTTCCAGCCGCGCCTGCACGAAGCCACTGTCGCGATTGAACACGTGGCGGTAGTTACGCGAGCGCTCGCGCAGTGCGCGTGCATCGTCGGGGGCACCGGCGGCCTGCGCCAGATGTGCACAGGCCCAGTCGTCGTAGGCGTATTCCAGCGTGCGGCTGACCGCTTCGTCCACCTTGTCGGCGGGGATGTAACCGAGCTTGCGGTAGTACGCCAGGCCGTGGGTGGTGTCGTCCATCGCGCGCTTGCGGTACGCCGGCCAGGCGGCTTTGTAGTCGATGCCGGTGAAGCCCTTGGCATGCGCTTCGGCCAGCACCACCGCCGAGTGGTAGCCGATCATGCAGCCGGTTTCCACGCCTTGTAGCGGCCAGATGCCCACGCCGTCCGGGCATTCGTTGGCGCCGCGCACCAGGCATTGCACCAGGTCCGGCACGCGCTCGGGCTGCACCAGGGTGAGCAGCGGGTGCGCGGCGCGGTAGGTGTCCCACAGCGAGTAGGTGCTGTAGTTGTGATAGCACTTGGGCGCGGTGTGGATCTGCAGATCCATGCCGCGGTAACGGCCATCCACGTCGCTGAAGAGCGTGGGTGCGAGCAGGCTGTGATACAGGCCGGTGTAGAAGATGCGGCGTTGCGCGTCGTCGTCGCTGTCGATACGGACGCGTGCGAGTTCCTTTTCCCAGGCGGCTACGGCTTGCGCGTGCACGCGTGCGAAGTCGAAGTCCGGCAGTTCGGCGTCCAGGTTGGCCAGCGCGTTGTCGGCGCTCACCGCCGAGATGCCGACCTTGATCAGCAGCGGCGCGTCTGCTGCATCCGGGTAATGCAGTGCGGCCTTGAGATGCAAGCCATCGGCGCTGCGCGTGCCTGCGGCCAGCGGCTGGTCTTCGTTGTACAGCTGCACGTGTTTGAACGGCCGTGACAGGCGCATGGCGAAATAGATGTAGCGGCCCTGCGCCCATTGATAGACGCGCCGGCCACCGGTGAGGGTGCGTTCGTCCACCACGCGCAGCTGTGCGTCGGTGATGCGGGTGGGGATGCCGGGTTTGTCCTGCATGCCATGGCACAGGTCCAGCAGCACGTGCGCCGGCTTGCCCTTGGGGAAGTGATAGCGATGCAGGCCGGCGCGCGCGGTGGCGGTGAGTTCGGCATGCACGCCGCTGTCCTTGAGCCGCACGCGGTAGTAACCGGGGGATGCGGCTTCATCGGCATGGTCGTAGCGCGAGCGGTAGCCGCTGTCCGGTGCGTCGAGCGCGCCGGGCACCAGCTTCACCTCGCCGGTGGCGGGCACCAGCAGGAAATCCAGCATGTCGCCGATGCCGGTGCCGGACAGATGCGTGTGCGAGAAGCCCATGATCGAGCCGTCGGACTCGTGATAGCCGGAGCACGAATCCCACACGGCGTTGTAGGTGTCCGGGCTCAGTTGCACCATGCCGAACGGCAGCGTCGCGCCGGGGAAGGTGTGGCCATGGCCCCCTGTGCCGATGAAGACATCGACGTGACGGGTGAGGTCGGCGCGGGTGCGCGCATCGGCCGGCAGTGCGTAGTTGCCGGCGCGTGCGCGGGCGAGGCCGGTTGCCAGAGCACCGCTACCGAACAGTGCCGCTGCGATGGCGCCTTGGAGAAAACCGCGTCGTGTTGCCATGTGGTGTGGTCTCTGATGTCACGAGGTGGGTGCGCCGTACCCTCATCCGCCCTTCGGGCACCTTCTCCCGGCGGGAGAAGGGAAGCGTCGAACGCTGTGCCCTTCCGGTGGGGAATCAGGCGCTGCGCAGCAGCTGTGGTTTGCGTTGGTGCAGGTCGATGATCAGTTCGCCGAACAAGGTGTTGGCCCAGGCGAACCAGTCGCGGGTGAAGGTGCTCGGGTTGTCCTTGTCGAAGGCTTCGTGCATGAAGCCGGTGCCGGCATGGGTGGTTTTCAGCCACTGCAGGCACTGGCGCAGTTGTGCGTCGTCGTCGCTGACCAGCGCGTACTGGATGATCGACATCGGCCAGATCGTGCCCATGCCGCTGTGCGGGCTGCCGACGCCTTCGGCTGCAGTGCCGCGCGAGAAATACGGGTTGCGTTCGCTCCAGGCCAGCTGGCGGGTGCGCAGGAACACCGGGTCGGCGCGGTCGCAGCAGCCCAGGTAGGCCAGGCTGAGCAGGCCGGGGGCGTTGGCGTCGTCGATGAACAGCTGGTTGCCGTAACCGTCCACTTCGAATGCCCAGTACGCCTGCCCATCGGCGTCGCGTTGCTGACCAAACTTGCGTGTCGCCGCTTCCACTTCATCGGCCAGTGCGGTGCAGTCGGCGGCAAACTCGGTATCGCGGTGCAAGGCCGTGCTCATCGTCGCCAGCTGACGCAGCGAGGCCACCGCGAACAGGTTGGCCGGCACGAACAGCGGATACACGCAGGCATCGTCGGAGGGGCGGAACATCGAGTGGATCATGCCGTTGGGTTTGGTCGGCTGGCCGTAGCCTTCCAGCACCAGGGTTTCGGTCGCCAGCGGCGAGGGCCGCTGGAACACGTACGGGCCGCGATTCTCTTTGCGCTGCTGCTCGCGGAAGGTCTTGACCACCACGTGCATCGCCGCGCGCCAGTCGTCGTCGAACGGGGAGGCATCGCCGGTGGCGCGCCAGTATTCGTGCGCGATGCGGATCGGGTAGCACAGCGAATCGATTTCCCATTTGCGCTCGCCCACACCGGGCTTCATCTCGGTGATGTCGTTGAGCGACCACTTCAGGCGCTGGGTCTGGCCATCGGGCAGAAATGCATTGGCATACGGGTCGAGCCGGATGCACGCGGCCTGGCGCTGGATCAGGCCATGGAACATGCGCCGCAAGGCGGGGTCGCGCCTGGCCAGCGGCACATACGGGTGCACCTGCGCGGAGGAGTCGCGCAGCCACATCGCGTGGATGTCGCCGGTGATGACGAAGGTGTCCGGCTTGCCGTTGCGGGTGCCGGTTTCCACCGTGGTGTCTAGCGTGTTGGGGTAGCAGTTTTCGAACAGCCAGGCCAATTCCGGGTCTGCGATGCGCGACTTGATCTGCACGATCTGCTGCTCGACCGCCTTGCTGACGAAGCGGCGCTGCGCCTTGGGCGGGCGCTTGCTGACGAAGTTGCCGGCGGCCGTGGAGGTACCGGCGGCGGGCGCGGCGGCGAAGGCGGGCAGTGCGCCGGCCAGCAGGCCGGCGCCCGCGCTGGCGCCCAGCAACTGAAGGATGTCGCGGCGGGTGTGCATGACCTGGAGGCTCCTTGGATTCTGCAAGCGGTCTGCACAGCGGCACCTCCGCATCAGCGGCGTTGCGCGCCGGACCGACGATGAGACCTATGCAGGACCAATTCCCGATGACCATACAACGTGTGCGCCGAATGTGCATAGTGCGTTCGCACAATTCGGCGCCGTATGCGTGGGTTGCGGCCAACAGCCGACACGGCTCCCCATCAACCAGCCGCATGCGCACGCCAATGCGCCGGCCCCGCGCAGTGGCCATCGTCGTGCTCATGCCCGAACAGCTCATCCAGCATGCGTCGCGACGGGCTCCACTCGCCGATCGCCGGGTGGATCAGCATCGCCTTGCAGGCGTCCAGATGGCTGCCGCTGAGCGCTGCCTCGATCGCGGCATGTTCGTAGGCCTTGAACGAGCGCACCAGGCCCTGAACCGCGCTGGGCAGCGGTGCGGCCGGGATCGGCACGATGCGGTCGCGATCGATGTCGGCGGCGATTTCCACGATGTCGTCGTCGGCCAGCTCGGCCATCGCGCCCCGGTTGCGCACGTTGACCACGTGCCGGCTGGGGCGGGCGCCGGTCAGCGCGCTCATCACGTCCACCGCGATGCGGTGATAGCCGGTGCTGGCGCGGAACGGGTCCGGCTGCGGCGCCAGGTCGGGCGCGAACGCCGAGCCGGCCTCGGCCTCCAGCTTCATGTACGAGCCGGAGCGCTGCGCCAGATAGGCCGCATAGGTCTGCACCGCACCGGTGGTGTCGCCGGCGTCCAGGCGGCTGCGCAGGTCGCCGATCAGGCTGCGGTTGAGCCGTTCGATCTCGCCACCGCGGCTGGCGCCGCTGGCGCGCTGGTTGTCCAGGGCGCGGCGGCGTTCGTAAAAGAAATACAGGTACTCGGTGGGGATCAAGCGCAGCGCACGCAGCATGTCGAAGTCGAACAACGGCGCCAGATAGAGCTGACGCAGGATGGCGTCGTCGGCCAGCACGCGGTCGATGATGTCTACCCCGCGCAGGCGCACCGCGCGGATCCAGCCCAGGTGGTTGAGGCCGACGTACTCGCATTCCACATCGGCGGCCGGCTCGCCGAGTGCGCGCGCGATGTTGTGGAACAGCTCCACCGGCGTGTCGCAGATGCCGACCACGCGTGCGCGGGTGTGGGCGCTGATGGCCTGTGTGATCAGCCCGGCCGGATTGGTGAAGCTGACCAGCCAGGCGTCCGGACTCAGGCGCTCGATCATGCGCGCCTGTTCGATCGCCACCGGCACCGTGCGCAGCGCCTTGGCCACGCCGCCGGGGCCGGTGGTTTCCTGGCCGGAATAACCGTGGCCGATGATGGTTTTCTCGTCGGAGGCGCGCTGGGCGATGCCGCCGACGCGGATACTGTTGAGCACGAAATGCGCGCCTTCGATCGCCGCTTCCAGCGATGGCGCGGCGTGCACCTGCAGCGCGCCACCGGACTCGGCGACGATGGCGCGGCCCATCGCCACCATCAGCGCCAGGCGCTCCTGGTCGGGGTCGTACAGCACGATCTCGCGCGCGCCCAGCGCTTCGGCGGCTTCGTTGACGCCGTACACCACCAACGGTGTGCGCACGCCGCCGCCGCCGATCAGGGTCAGTTTGCGATTGTCGACAGAACTGCTCATGGAACGTCCTCGTGTGTGGGGGGAGAGAGTTGGAAGAGACCGTCCAGCGCGCCGAGCGCGCTGCAGCACGCCGCGCCGCTACGGCAGCCTTGTTGCGCGCAGGCATCCAGCGGCTGGCCGTGCATGTACGCGGCGATGAAGCCGGCATCGAAGGCGTCGCCGGCGCCGGTGGTGTCGCGCACCTGCACGGCGGGGGCGGCGATCAGGCGCGCGCCTGCGTCATCGACGACCATCGCGCCGGCGGCGCCGAGCTTGATCACCGTCTGGCGCAGGCCGAGCGCGCGTGCCCAGGCCAGGCACGCATCGGTGCCGTCGCCGCAGCCCATCAGCGCGGCTTCTTTCTGGTTGGGCAGGAACCAGGTCACCGCACGGCAGGTGGCGTGGTTAGCCGGATCGGTGAGCCATGCCGAGCTGAAGCCGACGTCCAGCGAGGTGGTGCAGCCGGCACGTGCCAACAGCGGCAATAACGTGGCTGCCAATGCGGCCGGCAACGGCATCGCAAAGTGCACATGCGTGGCCGCCGACATCGCGGCGATGCAGTCCTCGCGCAGCAGCAACGCGCTCAACTCGGCGTTGGCGCCGATATAGGTGAAGAACGAACGATCATCATGCAGCGACACGCTGGTGGTCACGCCAGTGCCGGCAGTCGAGTCGATCAAACCATCGGCCGAGACACCGAACTCGCCCAAACGCTGTTCGAACAACCCGCGGTCCTGCGCACCGATCGCGCCGATCACGCGCACATTGCAACCCAGCTGCGCCAACGCGCAGGCGGTGATGATGGTGCCGCCGCCCAGTTCTCGCTTGTAATGGCGGGCAAGCGCTTCTTCGCCCGGTGCCGGCCAGCGTTCGAAGCCGCTGAAGATATGGTCCAGATAGACTTCGCCGACCACCACGAGTTGCGCGGTGTTCATTGTGTTCATTGCAGCTGGAACGGCCATGCGCGCTGCCTCCGTGCCTGGATCAGATACAAGGCGCTGCCCACGCACAGTGCCACCACGGCGGCGAGCAGGCGTCGCCCCGGGCTGGTCGCCAGCAGATACAGCCAGCCGAACACGCTGATCAACAGCGGCCACGGATACAGCGGCATCGCAAAGGCCCGCCGACGTCGCTTGCGGCGTAACAGCACCACCGCCAGGCATTGCGCCAGAAACTGGAACAGGATCTGGATGATCATCAAGGTGGCGATCAGATCGTCCAGCGACAGCAGACAGGCCAGCGCCGAGGTCGCACCGACGAACAGCAGCGACACGGTGGGAAACCCGCCGCGCGGATGCAGCCTTGCAAACACGCCGAAGAACTGCCCGGCCGCCGCGGCTGCATACGGCACCCGCGAATAACCCAACTGCACCACCAGCGCCGAGCCCCAACTGGCGACGACGATCAGCGCCACCGCCACGGTGCTGCCGATGGGCCCGTAGATGGCCTGCATGAAGTCGGCCATCACCGCTTTGGATTGCGCTGCCTGCTGCCAGGGCAGTACACCGAGCAAGGTGATGTTGAGGCCCAGATACAGCAGCGCCACGATCGGGATCGAGATCAGCACCGCGCGTGGAATCGTGCGCCGCGGCTTGCGGATTTCCCCACCCAGCATGCACACGTTGTTGTAGCCGCCGTAGTCGTAGACCGCGATCAACGCCACCGCACCGAAGCCCAACCAGAATCCATGCGGCGACGCGGGGCGCGCGTGCAAGAACGCCGATGCAATGCCGAAATCGAAATGCAGCACGCCGCTGAGAATGATCCACACGCAGGCGCCGATCACCACCGCACTGACCAGCAGCGACAGCACTTGCACCGAGCGCACCTTGCGATACAGCAGCAGCGTGTTGAACGCGCACAGCGCCATCGCGATCGCGGTGAGCTGGGTATGGCCCAGCCCCGGCATCAGGAACGCCAGGTATTGCACGCAGCCCACCGCCGCAGAACCCACTGACAGCGGTGCGGTCAGCAGGGTCTGCCACAGATACAGAAAGCCGAACAAGCGCCCCCAACGTTCGCGGCCGTAGGCCTCGCGCAGATAGTGATACGGCCCGCCCGAGCGCGGAATTGCCGCGCCCAGTTCGGCCCACACCAGGCCATCGCACAGACACAGCAGCGCGCCGGCGACCCACCCCGCCAACACCATCGGCCCGGCCAGTGCCGACAACGCCAGCGGGATTGTGATGAACGGCCCGATGCCGATCATGTTGAGCAGGTTGGCCGACAGCGCACTCCAGAAACCGAGCGTGCGCGGTGGTGCCGATGCCTGTGGATTCGCAGACAACATGGTGGGTGCGGTCAGCATGCGTGGCGCTCTGCATGTGCGACTGCCGCTGCGTTGGTGGCAATGCGTGTCGATGTCAGCCCGTCTGCGCAGTGAATCGCGGTGGGTTGCCGCTGATGCAGATCCAGCACCAGCACTGCGTTGTTGCCTTGCTTCAGCCACGCGCTCGGGCAGAACAGACACTGCTGCGGGCCGATCTCCCAGTAACGCCCGAGCAGGCGTCCGTTGACCCACAGATAGCCTTTGCGCCACTGGCTCATGTCGATGTAGATGTCGCCGACTGTTTCCAGCGCGATGTCGGCCGCGAAGAACAGGCCGGGCCGTGTGGGTGGTGCCTGCAGCGGGCGTAGCGTGGGTGCGTTGTCGCCATCCAGCGGCAAGCCATGTACCTGCCAGTCGCGCAGCTCCTTGCCATCGAGCCGCACCGGGCCGAGCAATCCCTTGGCATCGCCCAGGGCCGGGCCGAAATTGATATGCCCGAAGGTGTCGACCAGCACCTCCAGCGTCCGCTCATTGGATGCAGCGCTTGGAAGTGGCAGCTTTGGCGTGCTGTTGAGGCGCGCATGTTGCACGCGCGAGACATGCCCGATTTCGTCACCATTGAGGTGCACCGTCGCGTAGTCGTGCACCTTGCCAAGATCCAGCTGCGTGCCGGCCGCGATGCGGCGCCGGTACACCACCAGCCCCAGGTTCTGCTTGAGCAGGGTCTGGTTGTCGGTGGGCCGCTCGGTGTGTACGGGGCCGACACTCAAGTTATCCCAGAGTGCGGCGACCGGGCGTGCAAGGACCGATGCAAAGCGCGTGCGCGCTGGTGCGTCCGGGATCGCTGGCAGCGCAGTGCTGCTGTGCTGGGCGATGATCTTGCGCAGCGCCATGTACGCAGGCGTGGCGCGTCCGCCTTCGTCGATCGGTGCGCTGTAGTCGTAGCTGGTCAGTGCGGGCTGGAAGTGAGAGCCGTCGTCTTCGGCATTGGCACCGGCGCTCAAACCGAAATTGCTGCCGCCGTGCACCACGTAGAGATTGAACGAGTAACCGACGGCCATCAGCTGTTGCAGCATCGGCGCGTAATCGCGCTGCGCGAACGCGTCTTCGCCCCAGTGTGTCAGCCAACCGGGATAACCTTCGGCCACCCACACCGGTGCATCGCCTGCGATCTGTTTTGCTTCCTGCAGTTCAGCCAGATCGGCGCCATCCAGTCCCAGCGCGGCGTCGGGCAGATAGGCCTTGCGCCGGCGCAGATCCTTCATGCCTTCGGCCAATGAGAACGGACCATAGATACCGTGCGTACGCCACAGTGCGGCCAGCGCCTGCAGATAGCCCACATCGCTGCCCTGCATGCTGTATTCGTTCTCGATCTGCAGCATCAACACCGGTCCGCCGGCACTGGCCATCAGCGGTGCGATGCGTGGCGCCACCGCGGCGATATATCGCTTTACTGCTGCCATGTAGCGCGCATCGCTGGCATCGCGCAGGCGCATGCCCGGCTCGCGCAACAGATACGGCGGCAGCCCGCCCAGCGTCCACTCGGCACACACATACGGGCCGGGCCGCAGATACACCCAAAGCCCTTCCTGCCGGCACAGCCGGATGAAGGCAACGAAATCGCCTTCGCCGGTGTCGAAATCGAACTGCCCCGGCTCGCGTTCGTAGGCATTCCACATCAGGTACAGCGCGATGGTGTTCAAGCCCATTGCCTTGGCCATGCGGATGCGCTGCAGCCAGTCCGCACGGGCAATGCGCAGCGGATGCATTTCGCCGCTACGGAGTTGCCACGGCTGCTGATCCAGCACGAACTGACCATGCTCGAATCCGAATGCGTGCGGGCGGCCATCCGGCAGCGGCGCATGCAGCGACGACAGCACCGCCGGCGCGGCCGCCAGACCGAACGGTGCGAGCAGGCCGAACGTACACAGGCTTCTGCGTTTCATCGTCTCTCCAACCAGGGTGAGCAACTGTCGAACTGCACTGCAGTGCGCAGTGCGGCCTGCTGCTAGAACGCGTACTTGACCGTGAACAACGCAGTACTGCCGGCATCGACGATGTCGGAGATCGCCAGATTGTTGCGGCCCACATGCGCCCAGTAGCTGTATTCCTTGGTCAGGTTGGAGATCGACAGATCCATGCTCACGCCGTTGTCGAAGCGGTAGCCGGTGTGCAGGTCGACGCGCCGAGTCGGGCGCGCCCACAGGTCGTTCCACGGTGCGCCTTCATGCAGGAAGTCGTAGCCCAGCAGGTACGAGCTGCTGAAGTGGTAGCTCAGGTTCAACGAGAAGCCGTTGTGCTCGTAGAACAACTCCAGGTTGGCCATCGCAGACGGCGCCGATTGCATGTGCTCATTGTCGAAGCCATCCAGCCCCAGGTCTGCGCGCGCATGCTGGCGGGTGGCGTTGGCGCTCACGCCGAGGCCGTCGAAGGGCGCGGGCAGATCCTGAAATTTCTGCCGCGCGCTGAGTTCCACACCGTAGATCTTGCCGTCGCCGCCATTGGTGGGCATGTGGTACAGCACCGTGCCGCTGCCGGTAGTGTTGCCGTTGGCCTGGGCCGAGCCGGCATCGTAGATGTAGTTGCGCAACTGCTTGTAGAAGCCGGCCAGCGAAAAGAAGCCGCCGCGCTCGGTGGACCACTCACCGGACAGATCCAGGTTGGTGGATTCGATCGGCTTCAGATCGGGGTTGCCTTGCGTGATCGTGGTAACGCCGTTGGAGATGTCGATCTGGCTGCCGCCGCCCAGTTGCACGAAGGCCGGCCGGGTGTAGCTGGTCCACAGCGAGGCGCGATACGCGGTGCGCAGATCCGGCCGCCAGGTCAGGAACACGCTGGGAAGCGGTTCGTTATACGAGGTGCTGTTGTGATCGAAGTAGCCGACGATCTCGTTGCCGTCTGCATCCACCGGACTCACCCAAAAGGTGTTGTCGATGGCAGTGTGCTCGAAGCGCACGCCGGGCACGATATCCAGGTTGCCCATGGTGAAGGTGGCAGTGGCATAGGCCGCGCTGACGGCCTCGGTGCCGCGCATGGTGTTGCAGTTGTAGTTGTTGACGTAGAACGTGCTACCGCAGGTATCAAGATCGTCGTCGGTGAGGTGTTGGGCGATCACGCCGGCCACTGCGGCTTCGCTTACGCGCGGCGTGTTCCAGTTGTACTTGCCGGGAAAGATCGACGCATAGGTGCCGGTGAAGATGCCCAGATCGCCCAGCGTGGTGTTGCCGTCCACGCCGCCGGTATACCAGTCGCGATTGGTGTAGCGGCGGCTGCTCTTGCTGTACTTCACCCCGAACTGCACTGACCGCAGCGCGCCATCTTCGAAGTCGTAGCGGGTGTCGAAACGCGCACCGCCTTTTTTCTGGCCGGAGTAGATCTTGGTCTGCTCGCCATAGCTGCTGGCAAACAACGCCGGGATGTTGTTGACCTGCGACAGCAGTGCGGGCGTGAGCTGCGGATACGGGAATGCACCGCCGCCATAGCGCACGAAGCTGTTACCGGAATAGGCGTAGTTGTCCTGGGTGAACTTGTCTTCGCGCCCGTCGATTTCCACATGGTCGGGACGGTCGTTGTTACCGAAGCTGTAGAACAGGTTAGGCATGAAGGTCCAACCGCCTGCGGTCTTTTTTGCGCCGATCTGGAAGGTGGCCAGGTCGGCGATTTCCGGGTTGGTCTCGTACCAGAAGCGTGAAGCGATGCGGCCGATGTTCGGTGTAAACACGCCCGGCGTACCGGTCGGCACGTAGCTCACATCCTGCGGCAGCAACTGTACGAAGGTGGTGCCTTGCTCGGTCTTGGCATAGGCGTAGGTCATGCGCGCGTACAGCGACAGGCTGTCGTCCACATACCAGTCGAACGAGGCATTGCCGCCGTAGCGGCGCTCCCAACCGGCGGCGATGCCCACATTCATGCCGGTACTGGTGAGGTTGTGCTGCGGATCGAAACCGGCGGCGTTGCGGCCATCGGCATCGGTGTTCAAATATTCCCACGAGCCGTCGTTGAGCGCGCTGGTGGCGGGGGCCACTTCGCTGTTGGTTGTGGTGCGGTAGTCGTAATACGCGCTGGCATACACGCCAAACTGTTGCGCATCGCCGAACTTGTGCTGGAACTCGCCGCCGAAGCCGCCGCCCAGGCCGTCGCCGCCGTAATCGCGCGCACGGCTTTCCACCCGGCCGCTGCCGGTGATGCTGCCGCTGGTGGTGTCCTTGTAGTCGTAGGCGGTGGGCGTGCGGAAATCCAGCGTGCCGCCGATCGCATCGCCGTCCATGTCGGCAGTGGAGGTCTTGTTGGCGACGATGGTCTGCAGGCCGCTTGGCGGCAACAGGCTGAGCTGCACGCTGCGGCTGTACGGCATGCCTTGCGCCACGGTGACGCCGTCGATCATGTTGACGTTGTATTCGGACGGCAGCCCGCGCACCGAGGCAAACATGCCTTCGCCCCGCGCTGCGCCGTCGATACCGCCGAAGTACCCCGAGCCGGTGCTGGTGATGTTGATGCCGGCGATCAGGCCCAGCGCTTCGGCCACGTTGTGCACGGCGGTGCGTTGCAGGTCGTTGGCCGACAGCACGTCCACCGTGTTGGCAGCGTTGATCTTCAGGTCGCTGGCGTCGTAGCGATTGCTCACCACGCTGACTGCCTTGAGTTGCTTGACCTCCTCCAACGCGATGGCCACCGAGGCGGTGCCGCTGTCGCCGACCTGCACGCTGGTTTCGGCTGCGCTGAAGCCTGGGTAGTCCAGATTCAGTGCGTACTGCCCGGCAGGCACATCGCGGATGACGAAGTGCCCGCGCGCATCGGCGACCGCGCTGTAGGCGGTACCGACGATGCGCACCTTCGCATTGGCTGCGGGTTTGCCGCTACTGCTTTCTTTCAGGTCTCCCTCCACGGTGCCGGCCATTGCGGCCGCGGCCGAGGCCATGCCGGTCACGGTCAGGATTGCCACGATCCATTGCTTGCCGTTCGTACGCTCACGCTTTTCCACGTGCCACCTCGCCAGATGCTGGGCAACGTTGCCGACGGCAACGCCCTCCGATGCCTTGCTCTAGGGCAGACGGTCTGCACGGCTGTATGCGCGCACGGCATTGCACAGCACGCGATCAACGCGTGTGCGAGTTGCCGAACGGGATTGGCGCCGGAGCGTCTGCCAGCTTGGACAGCTATGCAGGCGTCAGTGGCGAGGCGGGGAGTACCCAGCGATGCACTTGGAGCGCGAGCGCATCGCGCTCAATTTGTAATGCTTGGTCATGACGGCTGCACCAGCGTGACGGCAGCGTGGCATGCGTGAGTGCGATGCACTGCAAGAGCTGCAACACGCAAGCGCTGGTCGATACGACGATGCTGCATCCAACCATCTCCCAGTGCAGGTGCTGCGTGGAAACGCTGTTGCCATCAAGGTACGTCGAGCGCATCGCCGATGGCGCGTGTTGCTGACTGCGGTCAGTGATAGACCTCGTTTTCGCGTCTGTCAAGCAGGTGTGAAGTGTGTGCGGAGATCATCGTATTGCCTGCGGATAGATCACCAATTCGACAGCGCGCAGGCGCAATACCAGCGTTTTGCGATGCACCGCAACACGCGTGTGTAACGCAACAGGCGCCAGCCATGACAGCCGACGCCTGTTGATGTGCTGCAGTCGAACTTCTTACTTCGGCAACGGCGAACGGCCCGAAATCGAAAACGCCGCCGCTTCACCAACCGCGCCGGTCCCCGGCTGGCCACCACCGACAAACAGCGTGTAATCGCCGGCTTCCACCGCACGCTGTCCCGTGCGATCCACATCGCTCAGGGCGCGCGCATCCAGGGTGAAGGTGAGCGTGCGCTGCTCACCTGGTTTTAGATGCACGCGTTGAAAGCCGACCAGGCTGCGCAAGGGAGATTGCGGGCGATCCGGATACTGCAGATACACCTGCGCCACTTCATCGCCGGCGCGCGTGCCGGTGTTGCGCACGGTGGTGGTCACCTGCAAGGTGCTGCCGGCTTGCAGCGTTGTGGTGGAGAGCTGCGGCGCGCCGTAGGCAAAGCTGGTGTAACTCAAGCCGTAGCCGAACGGAAACAGCGGCTCGCCCTTGAAGTAGCGATAGGTGCGGCCCTTCATGTCGTAGCTGACGTACGGCGGCAGGTCCTTGGTGGAGCGATAGAACGTCACCGGCAAGCGCCCGCCGGGGTTATCGTCGCCGGCCAGCATGCGCGCAATGGCGGTGCCGCCGGATTGCCCCGGGTACCACGCCGCCACGATCGCGTCGGCATGCGTCTTGGTCCAGTTCAAGGCCACCGCGCTGCCGCTCATCAGCACCACCACCAGCGGCTTGCCGGAGGCCTTGGCGCGCTCGAGCAGCGCCTGTTGCGGCGCGGGCAGGGCGATGTCGTTGCGGTCGCCGCCGTCGAAGCCGGGCACGTCGATACGCAATTCTTCGCCTTCCACATCCGGCGACAGGCCGACGAAGGCCACCACCGCATCGGCCTGCGCCACCGCCTGTTCGGCCTCGGCCAACTGCGCGGCCGCCGGTGCCAGCCACTCCAGGCGCACGCCCTGATCCTGGCCGCGGTGTTCCATTTCCAGCCGGATCTTGCGCGGGCGGGTGTCTTCGAAATGCAGCACGGTTTCCACGCTGCGGCCATCGGCGTTATGCATGCCGGCCGGCACGTGCTTGTCTTCGGCGTTGCCGGCGACCACCAGCTTGTCGTCGATGTACAGGCGCACCGGATCGTGGCCGGCGCAGTCGAAACAGCGCGCCACCCGTACCGCCAAGGTGTAGTCGCCAGCGCTCGGCGGCAGCAACTCGCCGCTCCAGCGCACTGCGTAACGATCGGCCGGCACGCCCTTGGCCGGGCTGACCTGGTCCCAGTTGAAGCTGATGGCGCGGTCCTGTCGCACTACGCGCGCCGCACCTTCCATGTCCACATTGTCGAAATACTCGCCACGCAATCCCGGCTTGTCATCGCTGCGCAGCGCGGTTTCCGGAATCATGCCGGGCACGCCCGCCGCCAGCGGTGCACCTTGTGCGTAACTCACCTGCTGCACGCCGAAGCGCTGGCGCAGGCCGAGCAACGGGGTGACCGGCGTGGACGAGGTGCCTTGATAATTTGCTTCCAATGCCGCCAACGCATCGGCATTCGGGCCGATCACCGCCAGCCGCGCGCCGGCTTTCAACGGCAGGGTGTTGGCGTCGTTCTTGAGCAACACGATCGATTCGGCGGCCGCTTTCAGCGCCAGCGCACGGTTGGTGGCGTTGTCGATGTCCTTGGCGCCGAGCTTTGCATACGGATCCTTGCGCGGCGCTTCCAGTTCGCCCAGGCGATAGCGCGCGGCAAACAGGCGCACCAGCGATTGGTCGAGCAAGGCTTCGTCCACTTCGCCGCGTTCGATCGCCGTGCCGAGTTCGCGATAGGCATGCCCGCAATTGAGATCGTGACCTGCCTTGAGCGATGCAGCCGACGAGCCGGCGTTGTCGGGGCGGAAGTAATGGAACTGGGTCATGTCGTCCACCGCATCGCAGTCGGACACCACAAAGCCCTTGAAGCCCCAATCGCCACGCACGCGGCCGTTGAGCAACCAATCGGCCGCGCAGGCCGGTGTGCCGTGCAGCGAGTTGTACGCACACATCACCGAGCCGGCCTGGCCGTCGATCAATGCAGCGCGGAAGGCGGGTGTATAGGTCGCTTCCACATCGCGCGGCGACACATCCACATCAAAGCTGTGCCGGCCCGGTTCCGGCCCGCTGTGCACGGCGATGTGCTTGGGCGTAGCGATGGTGCGCGGGTGATCGAGATTGTCGCCCTGCAGCCCGCGAATGAAGCCGACTGCGAGCTGCCCGGTGAGGAAGGGATCCTCGCCATAGGTTTCCATGCCGCGGCCCCAACGCGGGTCGCGGAAGATGTTGATGTTGGGCGACCAGATGGTCAGGCCCGCATAACGCTTGTGGTCCTTGCCCGGGCCGCCGGCCTGATTGAACTTGGCGCGCGCCTCGGTGGAGACCACCGTGCCTACCTGTTGCATCAGCTGCGTATTCCAGCTGGCGGCCAGGCCGATCGCCTGCGGAAACACCGTGGCGTAGCCATTACGCGCAATGCCGTGCAGGCCCTCGCTCCACCATTCGTAGGCGGGGATGCCCAGGCGTGGAATCGCCGGTGCATCGTTCATCGCCTGCGCGACTTTTTCCTCTCGGCTCATCTGCGCCACCAAAGCGGCGGCGCGTTGCTCCGGCGCTTCATTTGTGGACTTTGCGGCGAATGCAGGCACGCCGATCAGCGGCAGGCCCAGACTCAGCGCGACCGCCAGGCGGCATGGAAACACTGACAACGACATCTGCTCACTCCTGCGCAACGGCACTGGCCGCCACGCGTTGTTCTTGGGTTGCCCGCAGTGACACTGCGGGCAGCGGTTAGTGACACTAAGAGCGGATAACAAAACCGCTGCGCTCACCGCCAGGCGGATGCGGTCGGTGCTCGGAACCGGCATGTACCACTCGTAGACTCCGGTTCTGAGCGCGTCGCCCGCATCCACCTGACGACCGCTCGCTGCGTTGCGCAAACCGCCGTCTTCGCTGATCGCGCAGCGCCCTTGTGCGAGCGCTGCGCAATCAGCCGACGCCTTTTCCGGCGCCTTACTTCGTCTCGGCCGCCTCCGGCGGTGCACCGGCCAGCGTGCTCGCAAGGTCGCGCACCTGCAGCGTGGACTGCAACTGCGCCAGCGCAGCTTTGCTGCTCACGTGCACGGTCAACGGCTCGCCCGGCAATAGGTCGAAGGCGTTGTCCGACAGCGTGGCATCCACATCGCCGAACGACAGCCACACCTCGCGCGCCAGCGTGGGGCTGGACAGCGTCAGCGCATAGCCATCGCCATCGGCGCGCCACTGGCTGTCGATCTTCGCGCTCGGCAAGGCCACTTGTTTGGCGGGTGCGAAGAACACCACTTCGCGCGACAACAGCGTCTCGCCGTCCAACAATTCGAACACCGCATAGCTGCGCTTAGGATCGGCGCTGCCGAGCAATTGCTTGTCGCTGAAGTTGCCCACCTGCAGGCTGCTCAGCGGCTTGACCGTGGTCTTTTCTTCGCGCTTGCTCAGCAGCTTGCCATCCATGCTCATGACGCGCATGCGCCAGCGTGCGGCCAGCGGGGTGGTGCGGTCGGACACCAGTGACACCTCGGTCTGGCCCTTGTCGTTACGCAGTGCGGCGATCAGTTCCGGCGCGTAGAAGCGGCGGGCGTGGTAGTGCAGCGCCTTCCAGCGGCCATAATAATCCACGCTGGACCACGAGGCACCCGGCCACACATCGTTGAGCTGCCAGTACAACGAGCCCATCGACTGCGGGCGCGAGGCGCGCAGATGCGAGGCGGCCAGGTTGATGCCCTCGGCCTGCATCAGCTGGCTCAGGTAGACGAAGCTCTCGAAGTCCTTGGGCTCGCCGAATTCGCGGCGGATGTACAGCATCAGGCGCTTGTTGCCGTTGCCCTTGTCGAACTTCTGATGCACGCGCATCACCGGCGATTCCGGATCCATGTCGCCGGGTTCGGCGAACGCGCGCACGGTGCGCATATCCGGGAACGACTGCAGTCCGTATTCGGACATGAAGCGCGGGGTGACGTTGAGATATTCTGTGACCGGCAGCGCAGGGCCGCCCCAGACCTTCCAGTAGTGCATGTCGCCGTCGTTGGCCTGATCGGCGGCACCGTCGAAATTGGTGCCCGGCGAGGTGGACCAGTACGGCACGTCGCTATCGTAGGTGGCCACCACTTCGCGGAACACCGTGCCGAACAAGGTGGTCATACCGCGCTCGATGCGGGTGCGTTCTTCCGGATCCACCGACTGCTTGAACTTGACCCTGTCGCCCCAGTTTTCCCAACCGGTCTGCACTTCGTTGTTGCCGCACCAGAGAACAATACTGGGATGGTCGCGCAGCCGTTTGACCTGTTCGATCGCCTCCTGCCGGGTGTTCTCGCGGAACTCCACGTCGTACGGCGGCACCGCGCCACCGAACATGAAGTCCTGCCAGATCATGATGCCCAGCTCGTCGGCCACCTCGTAGAAATGGTCGTCCTGGTAATGCCCGCCGCCCCACATGCGCAGCATGTTCATGTTGGCGTCGCGCGCATCCTGCAACGTGCTGCGCATGCGCTCGTGACTCACGCGCGCGGGGAACGCATCCAGCGGAATCAGGTTGGCGCCCTTGGCGAAGATCGGGATGCCGTTTATCACGATCTCCATGCTCTTGCCGTACTTGTCCTTTTCGCGACGCAACTCCACCGAACGCAGGCCGGTGATGCGCTTGATCTGCTGGCTGTCGCCATCGGCATCGCGCACGCTGGCCACGAAGGTGTAGCGGTCCTGCGCACCGTAGCCGGCCGGAAACCAGCGTTTGGGCTTGGCGATGCGCACCGGCAGATCGATACGGTTCTGGCCCGGGTCGACCACCGCCTGCTGGGTGAACTGGCCGACACTCTTCCCATCCGGCCCAAGCACATCCAGCGTCACCTGCACCGGCCCGCTACGGCCGGCCTGCAGTTCCAGCTGCGCCTGCAGTTGCGCACTGTCGGCGTCCACACGTTGCTGGGCGATATGCAGCCCGTCCACGCGCACGGCATCCCAGGCTTCCACACGCACGTCTTTCCAGATGCCGGCATTGACCATGCGCGGGCCCCAGTCCCAACCGAAGTTGTACGGCGCCTTGCGCACGTAGGTGGAGCTATGCCGCGACTCGGGCTCGTCGCCGAATGCCGAATCGTAGGCACCCGGCAGCGCGTACGGCTGCTTGGCGAGCCACGGCTGGATCTTTTTGATAGGCGAGAACAGCTTGACCTCGAGCACGTTGTCGCCGCGCTTGAGCAGGGATTTCGCATCCACCCGCCACTGCCGGAACATGTTGTCGGCGCTGAGCAGAGGCTTGCCATTGAGGGTGACCTCGGCAAAGGTATCCAGGCCATCGAACACCAGTTCGACATGCTCGCGTTTGAGCGTGGCCGCATCGACGTTGAAGCGGGTCTGGTACTGCCAATCGCTCAGGCCCGCCCACTGGATCTTGCCTTCGTTGTCGCGGTAAAACGGGTCCGGCACGATCTTGGCGGCGATCAGATCGGTCTGCACCGCGCCCGGCACCTGCGCCGGCAACCACGCCGCCGCTTTCGGATAGGTCTTGGCCTGTTCCTGACCCGGCACCAGCCGCACCTGCCAGCCGGTGTCCAGGGTCGTTGCCGTGGGCGGCGCGGCCCAGGCCTGCGAGATGGCGAAGGCCAGGGCAAGCCCGAGACGGGCGGGTGCGGGGACGAAACGATGACGGGACAGGGGCATGGATGACTCTCCTTGGATGGATCAGCGCGTGGCGGCGGGGGGCGCCTGCGCGGTGGTTTCAATCAACTGGACGGCGCCGATGGCATACAACGGGCCGCGAATCGGTGCGGTGAAACGCAGACACAGATCATGGACGCCGGTGCGTGCAGGCAATGGGGTTTCCAGCGTGAGCTGCTCGCCCACGCTGTCGCCCTGGGGCAGACGTACGCTGGCCAGCAGTTCGCCCTCGCAGCCTTGTCGCACTTCCAGCTCACCGCCGCGCGATTTGGCCGGGTACTGCACGACCTTGGATTGCTCGTGGGCCAGACCGAAGTTGTTCGGCAGACGTGCGGCCTCGACCCTGATCGCACCGATGCCGTCCAGGCGCGCGTGCGGATAGAGGCGGCAGGCATGGAACAGATCGACGTTGTAGACCGGCGTATCGGCAGCGGTCATTTCCGGTAGCAGCGGCAAGCGCAGGCCGAGCGCCCCTGTTTCGACGCAATCGCGCAGGCCTTGCGTATCCACGCGCAACAACCCGGCACGATCGAACGTGCGGCTGCGCGTGGCGGCCAGCGCTGTGCCATCGGATTCGAAGGCAGTAGCCTTGACCGTGGTCGGCAGCTGGATCGTAAACGGCGCCTCATAGCGCGGCGATGCCGGCGTGGGATCGCTGCCGTCGGTGGTGTAGTGCAGCGTGCCCGCGCCAGTCTGGGTGCGGAGCGCCACCTTGGCCGGGCCACCGGCCAGCACCGGGTTGGGGCCGGATTCCAGCGCGATATCGGCAGCGAATGCACCGTCGCTATAGTCGATGCCCAATGCCTTATAGCGCTGCAATTGCGCCGGCAGGCGCGCCAGAAAACCCTTCCAGTTGCGCGCAGCGACCGGCGACCACGTCACTTCCGCAACGGCAGACAGGCGTGGGAACAGCGCGTGATCGATATGCCACCTCGATGGAATGTATTCGGACCACAACGCGCCCTGCGCACCGAGGACATGCGTGGCCTGCTCGGCGCTGAGTTCTTTTGGTACCGGGTCGAACGCGTAGACCTTCGACAGCGGCAGAATCGTCAGGCGGCCGTTGGGCTCGTCGCTGCGCGTGGTCTGCAGATTGTCCAGATACAGCCAGTCACCTGGTGCAAGCACCACATCGTGACCTTGCTTTGCCGCCACCACCGCGCCTTCGACGCCGCGCCACGACATCACCGATGCACTGGCCGGCACGCCGCCTTCCAGAATTTCATCCCAGCCGATCATGCGCCGGCCGTGCTGGGTGAGGTACTGCGCCAGCTGCGCGTTGAACCAGCCCTGCATCGCGTGCGCATCTTTGACCCCGAGCTTGCGCATCTGCGCGCGCACCGCAGGCGAGGCTTCCCATTGGTCCTTGACCGCCTCATCGCCACCGATGTGGATGTACGCCGACGGGAACAACGTCAGCACTTCATCCAGCACGTTGGTGATGAAGCTCAGGCTGCGCTCGCTGGTGTTGAACAGATACGGGTTGACGCCCCAGTTCACACCGACCTGCGTGCGCTGGCCGGGCACGCCCACCTCTTCCGGATACGCCGCCACCGCGGCCTGCGCATGCCCGGGCATGTCCAGCTCGGGCAGCACGGTGATGTGCAGACGCGCCGCATAGGCAACGATCTCGCTGATCTGTTCCTGCGTATAGAAACCGCCGTAACGCTCGGGTGTGCCGTGCCGGCCGGCACCGGGTGGGGTGCGCCATGCACCAACCTCGGTGAGCTTGGGATAGCGCTTGATTTCGATGCGCCAGCCCTGGTCGTCGGTGAGATGCCAATGCAGCACATTGAGCTTGTGCGCGGCCATTGCATCCAGCACATGCTTGACCGTGGCCACATCATGGAAATGGCGGGCCACATCCAGATGCTGACCACGCCAGCTGAAACGCGGCCAGTCGCGGATCGCCACCGACGGCACCTCGACCTCGCCCTTGCGCGCGTCCGGTGTCATCAGTTGCCAGGCGCTGATCGCGCCATAGAACAAGCCGGCACCATCGCGTGCGGCAATGCGGATGCCCTTGGCATCCACGTCCAGGCTATAGCCTTCCTTGTGCGCCACCGGTGCCTGCGGTGTGCGCTCCAGGCGGATGCTGTGCGGCGAGGCGCTGGTTTCGGTGCGCACTTCCAGGGTCAGGCCGCGCGTGCGTTGCAGCAGGCTGGCCAGCGTCTCGGCGCTGCGGCGCACTTCGGCGTTGCCGGTGGGAATCGAGATCACCGTGCCGGTGCCGACGCGAAAACTGCCACTGCCGCGCCTGGCTTCGGCCGGGGCGGGAATCAGGGGAAGCGGTGCATTGGTGGCAGGCAGTGTCGAGGCGCTGCCGGGACTGGCCGCAGCCGGCGTGCTCGCTGCATCGCGTTGGCCGCAACCAGCCACCACCATCGCAGCAAATGCCAGCGCAAGCAGGCGCGACGACTGCCTCTTCGATAACAGCAGGCTCGACGACTGCATGCTCAGTGACCGCATGCTCAATGATGGCTTGCGCAGCGACAGCAGGCGCGATAACGACAAGCGCAAGCCAGGTGCGGAGTTCGACTTCATGCAATCACATCCCGATGTGGCGGCGAGAACACGGCAGCCACGCACAGTAGCAAAGCCATGCCGGATGACGCAGGGACTGGCGCACGCTTCGTTGGGGTGCGCGCAGGGTGCGTGCTGCGTTTGGGAGAGGCGCATGCACTCTCGTCAGCAGCTGCAACGCGAGCGCGGGCGATGCAGGAATCGTGTGTCTGTCCCGATTCAAGCACCGAACCGCGCACCGAACCGCGCCCGCCTGGCGGTGAGCGCAGTAGGTTTGTTGGCTGCTCTTAGCGCTGCGCGCTCGGCAACTCGTCCCACACCTTAGGGTCTTCGGCGCCCAGCACCCAGCAGCTGAAACCTTCCAGACCGTACTGCTTCACCATGTCGTAGCGCGCCTTGAAGCTGCGTGCGTCCGGGCGGAACACCCACTCGCGCATATCGTCGCGATAGAAGTAGAACCACGATTCCTGCTCGACCGGATCCCACTGCACGGTGGCGTTCTGTTCGATCGCCAGCGGGAACGATTCGTCGGCATCGATATAGGTTGCCGCGATGTTCGACGCTTCGGTGCCGTCTTCCTTGACCGGGTTACCGGTGTACCAGCGGTAGCCGTAGGTGGCGATGCCGAGCGAAAGCTTCTCTTTCGGCACCTGGGTGATGGCGTAATCCAGATGCCTCTTCATCCACACCATGCCATCCACCGGGCCCGGCGTGGTCCAGCGGGTGTGCTGGTCGTAGGTCATGATGCTGACCAGATCCGCGGCCTGGCCCAGCGCCTTGAGATCATACGCACCGCGCCAGTATTCCCACATCCACTTGGAGAACTGGCCGCCTTCGGCATGGCCCGGCGCATTCGGCACCACCGCCACCGACATCTTGAAACCGGCCTTGTGCAGCGCATCGGCGGTCTGCTTGACCATCAGCGTGTAGGCGTCGCGGTCGGTCCAGGCGATGTTTTCGAAATCGAACTGAAAGCCGTAGTACTTGTGCTGCTTGCCGTGGATCAGCAGCGATTCGATCATGCGCTTCTTGGCGGCCTCGTCGTGCATCAGCTTGTGGAAGCCGTCGCGGCCGGTGGTCATCGACAGGATCGGCATCACCCGCAGCTTGTTCTGCTTGGCGATGTCGTACAGGTAGGTGTTGGGGGTACCGTTGACCAGGCCGTTCTGATCCACGCCGTACCAGGTCGGCACCACCACATCGATCTTGTCGACGTTGGCGATGAACGAGTTGGTCGATTTCTGCGTGTTCATCAGATAGAACAACGCCGTGGGGTTTTTGGCCAAGGCAGGCGCGCAGGCTAACGCCAGCGCGAGCAGTATCCAGGTCAATCGCTTGCTCATGAAAACAGCATCCGTCAGGGAGTGGAAGAAGAAAGGTCGATGCGGAAAACGTAGGCGTGTTCGCCCACCGGCTTGGCAGGCAGGCTCAGATGCAGGCCGTCGGCTTGCTGCTCGAACGGCACCTTCTTGCCGTTGGCCAGCAGCGTCACGCCGCGCACGCCATCGGTGGGGGTGAGCGAGCGGATCACCGCCTTGCCGCCGGCGGGCCAACCGAGTTCGATCGCATACAGCGCACCATCGCGCGTGGTGAAACGGAAATCTTCGGCGGTATACGGCTTGGTCTTGACGTCCTGGAAGGTGCCGCCCACCACTTCGGTGGGGCCTTCGCCATACACGCGCCACGGCTTGCTGTCGTAGATCGCGCCGCCGTTGGTCTTGAGCCACTTGCCGATCGCAAGCAGGATGCCGCGCTCGGTCTCGGGGATCGAACCATCGGCACGCGGGCCGATGTTGAGCATCAGGTTGCCGTTCTTGGCCACCACATCGGCCAGCATGTGGATGATGAAGGTCGGCGATTTGTAGGTGTCGTTTTCGATGTAGCCCCACGAGGCATTGCTCACCGAGGTATCGGTCTGCCAATGGGTGGGATGGATGCCGGTGAGCTGGCCGCGCTCGATATCCAGCGTGCCGGCGCCTTCCGGGAACGCGCCGAGCTTGTAGTTCACTACCACGCCGCGATCGGCCTCGGTACGCGCCGCGCCCTGGTTGTAGTAGTAGGCCAGCATGGTCGGCAGGCTGCTGCGGAAGGTGGGGTGGGCAATCCACCAATCGAAATAGATCAGGTCCGGCTGATAGGTGTCGATCAATTCGGTGGTGCGTGCCAACCAGTCGTCCAGCCACGCCTGCGACACCGGCGTCCAGTCGTTGGCCACATCGGCATCGTCCTTGCCCGGCAAGCGCACCTGCGCCGGGCCGTACAGCGCCGCATAGCGCGGGTCGTTGACGTCCGAATCGAACTTGCGTCCGCCGTCGAAGAACCAGTTGTGCTCGGCGCGATGCGAGGAAAGCCCGAAGTGCAATCCCTGCGCGCGGATCGACTTTGACAACTCGCCCAGCAGATCGCGCTTAGGCCCCATCTTCACCGCGGTCCAATCGGAGAGCTTGGAGTCGTACAGCGCGAAGCCGTCATGGTGTTCGGCCACCGGCACCACATAACGCGCGCCGGACGCGCGGAACAGCTTGGCCCAGCCATTCGGGTCGAACTTGGGCGCGGTGAACTTGGGAATCAGATCCTTGTAGCCGGAGCTCGCCTGCGGGCCATAGGTCGCCACGTGGTGCGCGAACTCCTTGGAACCTTGCAGATACATATTGCGCGAGTACCACTCGCTGCCGAACGCCGGCACCGAGAACACGCCCCAATGGATGAAGATGCCGAACTTGGCGTTGTCGTACCACGCCGGCGATTGATAGTTCTTCAGTACCGCCCAGTCGGGGCGGAACGGGCCCTTGCGTGCGCCTTGTTCTGCTTCGCGCACCAGGCGCTCGCGCTCGGGTGCGTACTTGGCGGTGGCGCTGAGCCACTGCTGGTCGATCTGTTCGGGGCTGAGCGTGGCGGCGGTCGGCGCAGTGGGCGCGGTTGGCGATTGAGCGTGCAACGACAGCACCGGGCAGGCCACCAGCAGAGCGAGCGCAAGCGCGCGACTCCTGGGTACAGCTCCGGCGTGGCGGCGGGATGGAGCCGCAGGGCGGCTATCGGTCGTCATGGGAACTGCACTCCTGTAAGCGAAACGTGTTGGCAAGACGGCAACCGGCACGTGGATGGCGGAAGCGGGCCTGGCGATAGTCCTTCAAGCGCGAAGGGATATGGCCAGTGGCACTTCTGCATGCAACCGATGGCCTGGCGCTGCAGGCGCAACGACAGGCAAAAAAAAGCGCGCCACCGTGGAGGGACGGTGGCGCGCCGGGACTACATCAGAACTTGAAGTTCAACTGGGCCTGGTAGCCGCGGCCGTTCTTGTAGAACGCCGTGGGGGTATCGCGGGTGTTGCTGAAGACCCGGTAGGTGGAATCCAGCAGATTGGTCGCGCCGAAGGTGATGCCCATGTAATCGGTGATCTGATACGAGGCGTTCAAATCCAGCTGCTTGTAGGCATCTGCAAAGTCACGCGACTGCAGGCGACCGATCTGGGTGAAGTACTTCGAGCGGTAGCTGTAGTTCACGCGCACCGTCCAGTCGCCGTGTTCCCAGTACGGAATCACGTTGTAGGTATCGCGCGACAGGTACGGCAGGTTCAAGCCGGAGCTGGAATCGGATTCGGCAAAGGTGTAGTTGGCCTGCAAGCCAAAACCCAGACCGAAGGTCTGCTGGTAGTTGACCGACACGCCGGTGACCTTGGCGTCCGACACGTTGACCGGCGTGGTGACCTGATACAGGCCGGCAATGGCCGGCGGTGCCGGATTCAGCTGCTGGCTGGTGGTGGTGCTGACGATGTAGGAGCTGATGTCGCGATAGAACACTTCACCGGACAACATGCTGGACGGGGCGAAATACCACTCGGCCGCCAGATCGTAGTTGGTGGACTCGTACGGCTTCAGATCCGGGTTGCCGCCATTGGCAGTCAGATCGCCGGTACCGCTGTTGATGGTGAAGGTGCCGGCCAGATCGGCGTAGCGCGGACGCGCGATGACCTTGGCTGCCGAGAAGCGCAGCACGGTGTCGTCGGTGATGTCGTAGGCGATGTTGAAGCTCGGCAGCGCCTTGCGATAGTCGTTGGTCTCGGCAACACGGTCGAAGTTGGTGCCGCCATCGTTGCTCTGCCAGAACTCGGACTTGTCGGTGGTGTCGACCAGGCGCACACCCACGTTACCGCGCCACTGGCCGGATTCGAAGTTCAACTGCGTGTAGACGTTCTGCGTGATTTCCTTGACCTGGAACGAGGCGCCGAAATCGGTGCGGTACGGGCCCTGCGGCTGCGACAACAGATAGTTGCGCACCGAGTTCAGGCTGGCGGTCGGCCAGGTGGTCAGGTCGCCGCTGGCGCCGAGGCCGTCGTACAGGCTGCTCGGTGTGCTACCCGGATTGAACTGGGTCAGCGAGACCGCGTCGGTGGAGTTGATGCGGTTGCCGCGTGCGTCCACGCCGTTGTTGTGGTTGATGTACTTGTAGCCGAACTGCAGCTTGGTGAACGGGCCCAGTTCCAGGTCGCGCGAGGCATCCCACTGGAAGTACTTTTCCTCGTCCTTGCTCTTCTGGTACGCGATACCGCCGGCCTGCATGATGCCGGTGTTGGTGCCGGGGACATTGCCCTGCTGGCCGGGAGCCAGGCCCGCCGGATTGCCCGGCAACACCCAGTTCGAGGCGCCGCCGTTGTCGTAGTTCACTGCGGTGTTCTGACCATCGAAGGCGTAGTTGTAACCGCCGTCCTGCATCAGGAACTTCATCAGGTATTCGGGGTTCTTGCCGCCGGTCGCTTCGGTGTTGCCGACCTGGGTGGTGAACACCCACTTTTCACCGGACCAGTCGTGACGCAGGTTCAGGCTCTTGGTGGTGACGGTGCTCTCGCGGTAGTTGGCATCCAGCTGCGCGTACGGCTGGCCGGCTGCGCCATCGCTGACCGTGGCCGAGGTCACCACGCCGTTCTGCACATTGGCCTGGGTGACCTTCTGGAGGTCGTCGTTACAGGCCGGGCACACATAACGCGCCTGGCTGAAGTTGTTGTACTTGCCCTTGATGTACAGGCCGGTCAGGTTGAATTCGTTCTGCTCGTTCGGCTTCCACTGCAATGCGCCCTGCAGGCCGCTGCGCTCGCGGGTCTGCTGGAAGAACGCGCTGCTGATGCCGGCCGGCACGCGGGCGGTGGCCACATCGCTGCCGTCGCCGGTGATGGTGGCTGTCGGCGGAATGCCCAGGCCTCTATCGTTCCGGCCGGTGGTGTAACCGAAGTACTCGATACCGGCGCGCGCCAGGTCCTGCTTGTCGTGCGTGGCGGAGATCAACGCGCCGAAGGTTTCGTCGTCGTTCTTCCAGCTCCACAGCGCCGAACCGCGCGGATTGCCTTCTTCCGAGCGGTCGTTGTAGTTGTAGCCGATCGAGCCGCGGATGGTGTTCTTGGGCAGGTCCAGCGGCTTGCGGGTATGCACGATCACGGTGCCGCCGATCGAGCCTTCGTCGATACGTGCCTCGGGGGTCTTGTAGACCTCCATCAGGCCGATGATTTCCGGCGACAGCAGGGTGTAGTTGAAGGTACGGCCGCTGGTGTCGGTCGGGTTGCCGCCCCAGTCGCCCGAGGCGATGGTCTGGCCGTTGAGCAGCACGCGATTCAACGCCGGATCGGTGCCGTTGATGCTGACCTTTTCGCCTTCGCCGAACTGGCGGTCGACGCTGATGCCCGGCAGGTGCGACAACGATTCGGCCGCATTGATGTCCGGGAATTTGCCGATGTCTTCGGCGCTGATCGCATCGACGATCGAGTTGGCCGAGCGCTTGACCGCCTGGCTCTTCTCCAGCGACGCGCGGTAGCCGGTGACGGTGATGGTGTCCAGCTCGGTGGTGGCCGAGGGCGCACTGGGAGTGGCCTGCTGTTCTTGTCCGGCAGCCATGGCAGAGCCGGAGCAGTACAGAGCGGCGGTGATACAGAGTGCTAACGTCGTGGTGCGGCTGTGCATGGCTAAACCTCATTGGTTAGTGCTTTGAGCGCGCCTGGCCCGTAGTGGGGCGCAACGCGCTCGGCGTGGCCGGCAAAACAACACGCCCTGACCGATCGCGGTGATTGCGCTGGCACGCGTCGTGAGAAGCGGGTCCAGGCGATTCGCGTGGTAGAGGAGGTGTCCCCCGTGTGGTGAAGCGGTGTGGCGAATGCGACTTCAGCGAGTCGAACGTCGGGTGACGCACCACTCACGAATCTGGAATCGGCAGGCGAGGGAATGGCCCGATGTTCAGTCCCGAACAGTCCATGGCCCCTCCTGCCAGAACCCTGATTTGGATCGAGTCTCGCGTAGCGTTGACAGCGTTGTCAACACATCGTCACAGATCTCTGAAGCGCCTGCGATTGCGCTGCAATGCAGCAAATTTGCGACAGGGTTCCGTTTGCGCCGATGCAGTTGCGCAGCACGGCGTGAGAACGTGCGCGTCGCGATTCGCTGTTTCTATGGTGAATTCGCAATGCAATGCGTCCCGACGCTGATTTGTGCGGAAATCGCTGCCACAGATGCGGATTTTTGGTGGATGATGAAGTCAACGGCGCCCCACATAAATCGTGATCGCGACGGTTGCGTTACAGGGCGATTGCTGACAACGTTGTCTACCCGTTACCGTTCGTCGGCTAACGGGACATGACACCGGCCCGCTGCCATTTATCAGGAGAACGCGTGAGCGCAAGCAGCCCAATGGACGCGGTGTCTTTTCCGCGCACCGAAACCTTCGTTGCCGCAGATGTGGGCGGGACGCATGTGCGCCTGGCGCTGGTGTGCGAAAGCATCGATCCACGCAAGCCGGTCACTGTGCTGGACTACCGCAAGTACCGCTGCGCCGATTACCCGGGACTGGCCGAGATCATGTCGGCCTTCTTCGCGGAGCTGGGCTGTGCGCCGGTGAAGCGCGGTGTCATCGCCAGCGCCGGTTACGCGCTGGAAGACGGTAGCGTGATCACCGCCAATCTGCCGTGGGTGCTGGCACCGGGACAGATCCGCAGCCAGCTCGGCATGCAGGCCTTGCATCTGGTCAACGATTTCGAAGCGGTTGCCTATGCGGCCAATTACATGGTCGGCAATCAGGTTCTGCAGTTGTCTGGCCCGCCGCAGGGTGCAACAGGTCCGGCGCTGATCCTGGGCCCCGGCACCGGGTTGGGCGCAGCGTTGTGGATTCCCAACGGCGCCAACGCGGTGGTGTTGCCGACCGAAGCCGGCCACGCCGCACTCGCGGCAGCCAGCGATCTGGAAGTGGCGTTACTGCAGCAACTGCGCCGCACGCGCACGCACGTGGCCACCGAACATCTGCTTTCCGGCCCGGGCTTGTTGAATCTCTATACCGCGCTGGCCGCGCTGCGCGGCGAGCCGGCCGTGCACGCCAGCCCATCCGATGTCACCGCCGCCGCATTGGCCGGTAACGACACGTTGGCACGCGATGCCTTGCAGGCGTTCTGCGGTTTCATGGGCAGCGTGGTCGGCGACATGATCCTGCTGTACGGCGTGCGCAGCGGTGTGTATCTGGCTGGCGGCTTCCTGCCGCAGATCGCTGCCTTCATTGCCGAAAGCGACTTCGTCGCGCGCCTGCTCGACAAGGGCGCCTTGCGTCCGGCGCTGGAGCAGGTGCCGGTCAGCATCGTCGAACATGGCCAGCTCGGTGTGATCGGCGCGGCCAGCTGGTTTTTGCAGCACGGGCGCTGATTCGATCGAATTCCGCATTCTCGTAGGAGCGCCCTTGGGCGCGATGGGCTTTATCGATAACGCTTCATCGCGCCCAAGGGCGCTCCTACGATGTAGGGCGAGCGTCAGATGACCCGCAGCATCGCCCTATAGATCCCCAAACCGCGACTGCAGTGCGGCAATCGCCGCAAGCCCTGCGGTTTCGGTGCGCAGAATACGTGGACCCAGTTGCAACCCGCTGAAACCGGCCTCGCCGAGGATTGCGCGGTCGCGCGGCGACCAGCCGCCTTCCGGCCCGATCGCCACGATCACAGCCTGTTGCGCGGCGACCGGCAGCGTGGCCAGGCGATGCTCGCCATGCGGGTCCAGCGTCAGCCGTAGCGCATGCGGATCGCTGGCCTGCGCCGCGTCCTGCAGGCCCAGTGGCGCAGCGACCGTGGGCACGCGTGCACGCCCGGATTGTTCGCAGGCCGAGATCACCACGCTGCGCCAGTGCGCCACGCGTTTTTCCATCCGCGCCGGATCCAGCTTGACCTCGGTGCGCTCGGCGTTGACCGGCACGATCGCCGCAACCCCTAGCTCGGTTGCCTTCTGCAGGATCAGGTCCATCTTCTCGCCGCGTGCAATCCCCTGGATCAGCGTGATCGACAGCGGCGATTCGTTGCACAGCGGCTGCGCACGTTCCACCAGTGCGCGCGCCTCGCGCTTGCCTGCCAGCGTGATACGCGCGTGGTAGTCGCTGCCGTCGCCGTTGAACAGGATGCAGGCATCGCCCTCGCGCAGCCGCAGGACACGCAGCAGGTGATTGGCCGACTCTTCGGGCAGCGTCACCTCTTGATCGCAGTGCAGTGGTAGCGCGACATGCGAGCGGGTCAGGCGCATGCAACGGCCTCTTCGATGGCATGGCGGGTGGTGGTGGCCAGCAGCGCAAGCTGTGCTTCGTCCACGCAATACGGCGGCATCCAGTACAGCACATCGCCGAGCGGCCGCAGCACCACGCCCTTGTCGAGGGCCGCGCGATAGGCCTTCAGGCCCACCCGCGCCGCTGCCGGGAACGGCGTGCGTTTGTCGCCGCCCTGGGTGAGCTCGAACGCCACGATCATGCCGGCCTGGCGCACGTCCGCCACGGCGGGGTGTTCGCCGATCTGCGCGGCCAATGCGCGCATGCGCGCGGCCGTGTGTTGATTGCGCGCAATCACATCGTCGTCTGCAAAAATCTGCAAGGTGGCCAGTGCCGCCGCACAGGCCAGCGGATTGCCGGTGTAACTATGCGAATGCAGAAACGCACGTTCGCGCGAATCATCGAGAAACGCGTCGTACAACTGCTGCGTGGCCAGCACCGCCGACAACGGCAGAAAGCCACCGGTCAATCCCTTGGACAGACACAGCAGGTCCGGCATGACACCGGCCTGCTCGCAGGCGAACAAGGTGCCGGTGCGGCCGAAGCCGGTGGCGATCTCGTCGGCGATCAAGAACGCGCCATGCGCATCGCACAGTTCGCGCGCACGCCGCAAGTAAGCCGGGTGATACATGCGCATGCCGCCTGCGCATTGCACGCGCGGCTCCAGGATCAGTGCGCAGATTTCGCCTGGCGATTGTTCAAACAACGCCTGCAACGCATCGGCGGCCTGCAGCGCATAGTCTTCTGCGCTCTGTCCGGGCTCGGCCAGATACGCATCCGGCGAGGGCGCAAAGATCGATTCCAGCAGCAGCGGCGCATAGACGCGGCGATACAGCGGAATGTCGCCGACCGACAGCGCGCCGATGGTCTCGCCGTGGTAGCCGTTTTCCAGCGCCACGAAGCGGGTGCGGCGATGCTCGCCGCGGTTGTGGAAATAATGGAAGGCCATCTTCAGCGCCACTTCCACGCCGGCCGACCCATTGTCGGCATAGAACACCTTGGATAGCGGCGCGCGGCCGGCCTGACGTGGCGCAATCGCCAACAGGCGCTCGGCCAGTTGCACTGCCGGCGCATGCGTGAAGCCGGCCAGCATCACCTGCTCCAGCTCGCCGGCCTGGCGCGCGATGGCCGCGCCGATGCGCGGTTCGGTGTGGCCGAACAGGTTGGTCCACCAACTGCTGACCGCGTCCAGATAGTGGCGGCCGTCGTAGCCGACCAGCCACGCCCCGTCGCCACGCGCGATCGGTACGAGTGGAAGTGTGTGCGGGTGCTCGCGCATCTGCGTGCAGGGGTGCCACAGCACCTCAAGATCGCGTTGCCGCCAATGTTCGGCAGTTTGAGAGGCTGCCGGGTCTGCTAGGATTTCGGGCTCATGAACATGTCGATGCATACGCCTATTCTATCGGTCGCCCCAGCCCCTGCGTGTCACGCATGAGCCCGCGTCTGCCGACCATCCACAAGATCACCGATCTCGGTGACGGGCCGTTCCGTCGCCAGCAACTGGATCTGGAATTTTCCAACGGCGAGCGCCGCTTGTACGAGCGCCAACTCAGCCAGGGCCACGGCGCGGTGGTGGTGGTGCCGATGCTGGATGCGCAGACCGTGCTGCTGGTGCGCGAGTACGCCGCCGGTGTGCATCGCTACGAGCTGGGTCTGGTCAAGGGCCGCATCGATGCCGGCGAGACGCCGGAGCAGGCGGCCGACCGCGAACTCAAGGAAGAAGCCGGTTACGGCGCGCGCCAGGTGCAGGTGCTGCGCGCGATGACGCTCGCTCCTACTTATATGAGTCACCAATCCTGGTTGGTGCTGGCACGCGATCTCTACCCCGAACGGCTGGTTGGCGACGAGCCCGAAGAGATGGAAGTGATTCCCTGGCCGATTGCCCGTCTGGACGACTTGATGCTGCGCGACGATTTCTCCGAAGGCCGTTCGCTGGCTGCCCTGTTCATTGCGCGCGAGTGGCTGGAGCGCAATCCATGATCCGCATTCCGATGGAACTGCGCGAAACCGTGATCGCCATCGCCCGCGAGGCGGGTGATGCGATCATGCAGGTGTACGCGCAGGACTTCGCGGTGCAGATCAAGGACGACGCCAGCCCGCTGACCCAGGCCGACCTGGCCGCCAATCGCGTCATCGTCGATGCGCTGCGCCGGGTCACGCCGGACGTGCCGGTGCTGTCGGAAGAATCCGCGCACATCGCCTGGGAAGACCGCCAGTTCTGGACCAGCTACTGGCTGGTCGACCCGCTCGACGGCACCCGCGAGTTCGTCAAGCGCAACGGCGAGTTCAGCGTCAACATCGCGCTGATCCACATGGGCGCGCCGGTGCTCGGCGTGGTGCAGGCGCCGGTCGATGGCCGGGTCTGGTACGCGGCGCGCGGGGAGAATGCCTACCGCCGCGATGGCCATCGCGACGAAATGCTGCAGACGCGCACGCCCGCCGCCACCCCATTGCGGGTGGCCGCCAGCCGCTCGCATCGCGACGCGCGCACCGCGGCCGCACTTGAGCGCATGGGCGAGATCGATGTGGTGGCGCAGGGCTCGTCATTGAAGTTCTGCCGCATCGCCGAAGGCGATCTCGACGTCTATCCACGCTTCGGCCCCACGTCCGAGTGGGACACCGCTGCCGGCCAGTGTGTGCTGCACGCCGCCGGCGGCGTATTGCTGGCGGGGGGCTCCGGCAAACCGTTCCGCTACAACCGCCGCGATACCTTGCTCAACGGTGATTTCATCGCGCTGGGCGATCCGAATCTGCCCTGGCGCAGTTGGCTGGTATGAGCGTCGCTATGCCTCAGACCCCGCCGACCGGCGACATCCAGCGCCTGCTGCAGTTGATGGCGCGTCTGCGCGATCGCGAGCACGGCTGTCCCTGGGATGTGGAGCAGACCTTCGCCAGCATTGCGCCGTACACGATCGAAGAAGCCTACGAAGTCGCCGACGCCATCGATCGCAACGACCTGCCGGGCCTGCGCGACGAATTGGGCGACCTGCTGCTGCAGGTGGTCTTCCATGCACAGATGGCAGCAGAGCAGGGCGCATTCGACTTTGCCGACGTGGTCGCCACGCTCAGCGACAAGCTGGTGCGCCGCCACCCGCATGTCTTCGCCGATCAACAGGTCGACGGCGCGCAGACCGTGAGCGCCAACTGGGAGCAGATCAAGCGCGAAGAGCGGCGTGCAGCCGGCCATCAGGACGACTCCGCACTTGCCGGCATCGCACGCGGCCTGCCGGAGTGGCAGCGCTCCACCAAGCTGCAGTCGCGCGCGGCGCGGGTCGGCTTCGATTGGCCCGGCCCGGCACCGGTGCTGGAAAAATTGCAGGAAGAAATCGAAGAGCTGCGCGTGGAGTTCGCACGCGGCCCGGTCGCCGACAACCAGGCACGGCTGGAAGACGAGCTTGGCGATGTGTTGTTTGTCTGCGCCAACCTGGCGCGGCACGCCAAGGTCGATGTGGGCGCCGCACTGCGCCATGCCAATCTCAAATTCGAGCGCCGCTTTCGCGCCATGGAAGCGCTCGCGCAGACCGCAGACACCAACCTGGCAGCACTGTCCCTGGACCAACAGGAAGCGCTGTGGCAACAGGTCAAGCGCGGCGAGCGAGGTGAGGATCCGGCTGCTTTCGACCCGCTGGTCGCCGGCAAACCTGCCACCTATCAGTCAGCCGTCGGCGAGCAAGGTCTCGATGTCTCCGACCCGCATCAGACAGACCGCGACCAGCAAGATTTGAACAAGCCAGATTTCGATAAGCCAGACCGCGCATGAATTCCGCACCGACCACGCTGCTGCTGTTCGCAGCCACCGCGGTCGCCGAACTGGTCGGTTGCTACCTTCCTTATCTATGGCTGCGCAAAGACGGCAGCATCTGGTTGTTGCTGCCGACGGCGTTGAGCCTCGCCATCTTCGTATGGTTGTTGAGCCTGCATCCCGAGGCCAGCGGGCGCGTGTATGCGGCCTATGGCGGCGTCTACATCGCCAGCGCCTTGTTGTGGTTGTGGTGGGTGGACCGGGTGACGCCGACGCGTTGGGATCTGTTGGGCGCCGCCTGTTGCCTGCTTGGCATGACCATCATCATGTTTTCGCCGCGCAGCGTCTGAGCGCGCGCATGGCGAGTTCGTGCGGCTGACGCAGCGCCACGCTTGCGACGCGCTGAGCATCGCAACGTGTGAATGCAGGGACTCGATGGCAGCTCATAGGAGTGGCGTCGCAAATTGCTGCGGCGCGGCGAACACGCCGTTCCCGCAAGCACGGCCGGGCGGCGATAATGGTCCTCTTTCCCTTGGACCGGCGCGCATGACCCAGAAGACCATCCTCAACGACACCCATCGTGCGCTCGGCGCCAAGATGGTCGACTTCGGCGGTTGGGACATGCCGATCCATTACGGCTCGCAGCTGGACGAGCACCATCAGGTGCGTCGCGACGCCGGCATGTTCGACGTCAGCCACATGACCGTGGTCGATCTGCACGGCGCGCGCGTGCGCGAATTTCTGCGCTACCTGTTGGCCAACTCGGTAGACAAGCTCAAGGTCTCCGGCAAGGCGCTGTACACCTGCATGCTCAATCCGCAGGGCGGGGTGATCGACGACCTGATCGTCTACTTCATGAGCGAAGAGTTCTTCCGCCTGGTGGTCAACGCCGCCACCCGCGAAAAGGATCTGCAGTGGATCGGTGAGCAGGCCGCGCGCTTCGATGTGCGCGTGGAAGAGCGCAGCGACTTTGCGATGATCGCGGTGCAAGGTCCCAACGCACGCGCCAAGGTCATCGAGCTGGTGGATCCTGCCGACAGCGCTGCAGCCAGCAAGCTCGGCCGTTTCGCTGCACTGCAGACACATTCGCGCGATGGCATCGCACTGTTCCTCGCACGCACCGGCTACACCGGCGAAGATGGTTTCGAAATCGTGTTGCCGCAGGACGCGGCGGTCGCGTTCTGGAACGCGCTGCTCGCGCAAGGCGTCAAGCCGGCCGGTCTGGGCGCGCGCGATACCTTGCGTCTGGAGGCAGGCATGAATCTCTATGGGCAGGACATGGACGACGCGGTCACGCCTTATGAGGCTGCGTTGGCGTGGACGATCACATTGGACGAAGGCCGCGACTTCATCGGTCGCGCCGTGCTCGAAGCGCAAAAGGCGCAGGGCGCGCCGCGTCAACTCATCGGTGTGGTCATGGATGAGAAGGGCGTGCTGCGGCACGGCCAGAGCGTGTTCACCGCCAGCGGCGAAGGCGAGATCCTGTCCGGCACCTTCTCGCCCACGCTCGGCAAGGCGATCGCATTCGCGCGCGTGCCGGCCGGCAGCATCGACGACCTGCGCGTGGACATCCGCGGCAAGCAGGTGCCGTTGCGCGCGGTGAAGTTTCCGTTCGTGCGCGATGGCCAGGCACAGCCCGGCGTGCTCGGGCAATGAGTCAAACGCTGCCGGGCGTGCAGACGTTCGGCAGCGCGCAACATCGGTAGCAACCAAGCAGTCCTGCGCGCGCGTGCACCTGTCTTGTCGCGCGGTCTAAACTAGCCACCTGTCCCTAACCCCAGTTCCCCCGGAGCACACATGAGCGAGATCCCTGGCGACCTCAAGTTCCTCAAATCCCACGAGTGGGCCCGCGTCGAAAACAGCGGCCGTGTGACCGTCGGTATCTCCGACCACGCGCAGGGCTTGCTGGGTGACCTGGTCTACGTCGAATTGCCGGGCGTCGGCGACACCGTGCAGGCCGGCAACGGCGCGGCAGTGGTGGAGTCGGTCAAGGCCGCCTCCGACGTCTACAGCCCGGTCAGCGGTACCGTCGTCGAGGTCAATAGCGCACTCAGCGACAAGCCGGAAACCATCAACGAAGACGCTTACGGCGATGGCTGGATCTTCGTGGTCGAACTCGACGACAAGGAAGAGCTCAACGACCTGCTGTCGCCGGACGACTATGCCGAGCTGCTGGAAGAAGACGCGCACTGATCGCGCCTGGTACATCGCAACCTCGGATGGCCGCTCCTGGAGCGGCCATTTTTTTTGCACGCCAGGCAGGCTGCGCCGGCGCGCCGGTATCGATTGCAGTGGCCAGCGAACTGCCGCGTTGCCGAGTTCTCGAACGATGCCGGCATGCCAGATGCCGGTCTCTGTCGCCGCGTTCGGCGGCAGATCGAAAAACACCGCACGCGCCAGGCACGCATCACCACCACCGCGTCGAAGGATGTCCGCATGCAGGCGCGTCGGATTTCTGGCGTGAGCCAATCGTGAGGGCGCGGCGTGTGTGTGGTGAAAAAAACTGGCGCTCGCATGCGTCGATGGTCGATCGTTGGACGCGATGCAAGGCATGCATGCATGCGTCGAGTCGTCCATGCAGACGCATGCAAGGCGATCGAAGAGCGCAATAAGTTTGCGCATTTGTGCTGATGCGATGCCCCAAGCGCAGTCGTTGGATAAAAAATTTTCAGCTGGCGGACAGGCGACGCGAGACATCACTGCCTTGCACCTTGCGACGCGTCCGTCATGCCGATCCAGTCGCTGCATTTTTGACCGCTTTAAAAAAACAGCACAAAAGAAGTGGTTTTCTGAAAACCCGATTGCACGAATGCGCGCGTCGCTCGCACGCGCATGCCAGTGCAAGGCCTGTCTGGATCACCTCGACGCGCCGCATTGCGATGGCTGGCTGAAAAAAAATTGCAAAAGAGTGTTGACAGTAAAAAAAAGCGTGATTAGGTTTCGCCCAGCAGACGTTGCTGCGAAAGAGAGTGAGCAGAATCGACATCAAGCCGACACGCTTGTTCCAGATGTCCACCGAAGCGCTATCCACGGTGGAGTCGGGTCCGCTTCTCTCCAAGAAAGCAGCAGTCGTTCCGATCACGCACCCGTGTCGCCGTTCGATGCGGGTGTTTCTGTATCCGTCCCGTCGCGCATCACCTGCGGATGGTTCCCGACGACGGCATGCCGTTGCGGGGTTTGGTTCAACTGGGCGTTTCACCTCCATAGTTCACTGACGAGGAGCCAATTACATGGCCACTAAAAAAGCTGCAAAAAAGAAACCCACCGCCAAGAAGGCAGTGAAGAAGACTGCCGCCAAGAAGGCCGTCAAGAAGGTCGCCAAGAAGGCAACCGCTAAGAAGGCAGTGAAGAAGGCTGCTGCCAAGAAGGCCGTCAAGAAGACTGCCAAGAAGGCAACCGCCAAGAAAGCAGTGAAGAAGACTGCCAAGAAGGCAACCAAGAAGACTGCCGCCAAGAAGGCAGTGAAGAAGACCGCAAAGAAGGCAGTGAAGAAGACTGCCAAGAAGGCGACCAAGAAGACGGCCGCCAAGAAAGCAGTCAAGAAGACCGCCAAGAAAGCAGCAGCTCCGAAGAAGGCGACCAAGAAGTCCGCCACCAAGAAGACTGCCGTAAAGAAGGTCGCCAAGAAGAAGCCGGCCGTTCGCAAGAAGAAGGCCGCTCCGGTCGCGCTGCCCGCAACTCCGGCGCCGCTGATCTGATCTGCAACACCCGATCGCCGTAAACATCGAGCTCTCTCCCCGACGCCCAGCGGGGAGGGAGCTTTTTTATTGGGTCGCTCTCAACAATCGCGAACGCCAAAAACAACAAAGGCGACCGAAGCCGCCTCTGTCTTGAATCGCTGCGACGCCAACTCAGCGCGGCGATGCCACCGACTTGCCGGACGAGGCACCCTTGCCTGCAGGATCGGGACGCTCGGCCAGCATGTTCTCGCTGCCGAAGTCGCCATCCACATCGATGTCCAGCCAACGCTTGGCCGGCAGGCCGAGTGCGCGATCCAGGATGGTCGGCAGCATGCCCGACGGCAGACCGCTCTCACCGTTCCACATGATGGCGATGCCAAGGTCGCGCTCGGGCAGCAGCGCGACCAGGCCGCGATACCCCTGCACCGCGCCGGCATGGAAGATGACTTGATGGCCGGCGTAATCGAACACGCGCCAGCCCAGCGCGTAGCTGGCAGCGTCCACACGCTCATGGCGCCAACCCGAGCGCATCTCGCCCGGTGTGGAGATCAACGGCGCATGCAGCGTCGCCAGCAGCGGCGCAGGCAGCACGTCGGTGCGGTGACCGGTGTGTGCAAGCAACCACTGCGCCATGTCGCTGGCGCTGGCATTGACGCCGGCAGCGGGCGCCAGGCGGTAGTAGGTCGGCTTGGGCGTCAGTGCCACCCAACCGCCGCGGCTGCGCACATGCGGGCGTGCCGCGTGCGGGCTGGCCTGGATACCGGCCAGGCCCATGCTCGCGTCATTCATGCCCAACGGCTTGAAGATGCGGCGCTCCACCGACTGCTCATAGAAGCTGCCGGAAGCGGCGAACACCACATCGCCGACCAGACTGAAGGCCACGTTCTGATACGCATAGCAATCGCCCGGCGCGCAGCGCAAGGGTGCAGCGGCGAGCTTGTGGCTGAGCGAGTAGTAGTCGACGTTGGACTCGATATCGCGGTCGTAGGCATTGCGGGTCAGGCCAACGCGATGGCTGAGCACCTCGGCGACGGTGAGTTGATGGGTGGCGACGTTATCGCTGAGCTGGAAGCCGGGCACATAATCGACCACCTTGCTGTCCCAACGCAGCACGCCGTCGTTGACCAACAGGCCGGCCATGGTGCTCGCGAACGCCTTGGACAGCGAGGCGAGGCGGAACACGGTGTGGCCATCGACCGGCTGCGGATGATTGACGTCGGTGACGCCATAGCCGCGCGCGCTGAGCACCTTGCCACCCTGCACGATCGCCATCGCAATGCCGGGCACGCGGTTGCCGTAGGTCAACTGATTGGCCATCGATTCGAATGCGGCCACATCGAAGCCGGCCGCCGGTGCCAGCACACTGCTGGCCGGAAGCGAGGCGCGATACTGCAGCGGAGCGGTGGGCGACTGTGCGGCGGTGGCCGGCTGCAGCGCAAAGGCAGCTGGCGCGGGCGTCTGCGCGGTGGAAGAGAGGGCCAGGGGCAATAACGCCCCGAGCAGCCCGATGGCCAACGGACGAAACCGTCGGGGCCTGCGCATTTCAGTCATGGTTGTCCCGCCTGTTCCACTGCCTCCGGCGATTCTAGCGCCGCGCTTCGCAATAGCACAAACTGCCAGAAGATGAATGGGCATCATATTGATCCTATTGATGATTTTAGGTTCAGAAATCGGGCGGCGCGGAGCGCTTCGAGTGCGCCTCGGCACTTATGCAGATGTGGCTGCAAGCGGCGTGCCGACTGGATGCACGGTCAGTCCGTTGTGTTCTGCACCGCGGCGCTGGTGGTGCTGCGCCGCATCGGCTAACTTGCGCGCTTCCTTCGCGGGTGCCGCCGCTGCCATGTCCTTGCTGTCGGGCCCGTTTGTGCAGGCGATTTGTTCACCATGACCAGCCGATTTTCTTCGTCGCAGTCTGCGGCTGGCCGTTTGAGCGGCGCGTTGCGCAGCTCGCCGCCGCTGGCGTGGAGTTTTCTGTATTTCTTCTGCCTGCTCAGCGGGTATTACGTGCTGCGCCCGGTGCGCGAGGCGATGAGCGCCTCGGCGGATGTGGAAGCGATCTTTCCCACCGGCATGATCGCCTTCTTCGCCGCGCATGGCATGCCGCTCAAGGACTTCACCCTGCAGGTGCTGTTTACCTGCACCTTCCTGATCATGGTGTTGCTGCAGCCGGTCTACGGCGCATTGGTCAGCCGCTATCCGCGCCGGGTGTTCCTGCCGGTGGTGTATGGCTTCTTCATCGCGACCCTGTTGCTGTTCTACGTGTTGTTCGATAGCGGCGTGCCCGGGCGCGGCATGGCGTTCTTTTTGTGGGTGACCGTCTTCAACCTGTTTGCGGTGGCGGTGTTCTGGAGCTTCATGGCCGACGTCTTCAGCAATGCCGAAGCGCGCAGTTACTACGGTTACATCGGTGCGGCCGGCACGCTGGGTGCGTTTCTCGGGCCGATCCTCACCCGCACCCTGGTTGAGCGCGTCGGTATCGCGCATCTGATGCTGGTGTCGGCCGGGTTTCTGACGGTGTGCGTGGTCTGCGTGCTGCGTCTGCGCTTGTGGGCGGTTGCGCGCGAGCAGGAGCGACAGCTGAGCTCCGGCGAAGTGCCGATGGGCGGCGATGTGCTCGGCGGGCTCAAGTTGATCGTGCGCGAGCCGTTGCTGCGCTGGCTGGCCTTCATGGTGTTGTTCGGTGTGGGCGTCGGCACCTTGCTCTACAACGAGCAGGCAGCGCTGGTACGGCGGCTATACACCGACGCAGCGGCGGCTACCGCCTATTACGCGAGCATTGATCTGGCGATCAACGCGCTCACCCTGGTGCTGCAGTTGCTGGTGACGCGCGCGCTGTTGTCGCGTTTCGGTATCGCACCGGCGCTGTTGATTCCGGGTGTGGCGATCACGCTGGGCTATGCCGTGCTGACAGCCTCGCCGTTGCCGATGATGATCGCGATCGTGCAGGTGATCACCCGCTCCAGCGAGTTCGCACTGGCCAAGCCGGCGCGCGAGACCTTGTACACGCGCGTTGACCGGGAATGGCGTTACAAGGCCGGCGCGGCGATCGACACCGTGATCTACCGCGGTGGCGACCTCACCTTCGTGTGGGTGCACAAGCTGGTATCGGCATTCGGCTCCAGTGCCGTGTTCGGCGTCGGTCTGCTGGTGGCCTCGGGCATGACACTGGGCGCATTCGGTCTGCTGCGCGAGGCGCGCAAGCTGCCTGCCGAGCGCGATGCGCAGACCGTCAGGCAGGTGTCCGACTAAGAATGGCTGGCAAGACTACTTGCCGCCATCAGGCGGGCGCGACTGTTGCTGGGTACGGCGTGTACCACTGATACAGCTGGTTCTGAGAGCGCCGTGCATATCTGCCTGCTCATTACTCGCGACGTTTTGTCAGCCGCTTCAAGGCAGCGAAATCTCTGTTGCCTTGGAGTAGTTGGACAGTGTTGATAGCTCTTTTGCAGAGCGGATGATCTCAGGGCTGGAGCGGCTGATCTGTGGGTTTGCTGCAGGGCCCTTGCCCGCCCACCATCGCGGGACACGCCGCAAGTACGTCCATGTAGGCTCTTACGCGGCATCCATGCCGCGTAAGGTCCCGTGACGGTGGGCGGGCAAGGACCAGTGGAGATGGTAGGTGTGCATGGTGCAAGCAAGTCATGACGTCCGCGTTCGGATAACGGCGCGTTTTGTCATCTTTCCAACGCAAGCAGATAAACGGCCAAGTTTGCAAGAAAGCAACCGATTAACTCCCTGGTGCGGTGTCCTCACCGCTTGCGGGACCGTGTGGCGGCATGGATGCCGCCACCGAGCCTACATGGACGTACTTGCGGCGTGTCCCGCGAGCGGCGAGGGCATCGCGCCCTCGACCAACGCGGCTTGGGACCATCCAGATGACGCGAAGAGCGGCAACAAAATACTGCGCTCACCTTCAGGTTGGCGCGGTTTGTGTTCGGCGAGGTATGTAGCACCGGGGCACTCCGATCCTGAGCGCGCCCTACGTGCCACCGGTCGAGAGCTCGCGACCTTCTATCAGCCACTCCAGGAGCCGGCAGCAAGCCACTGCGACTGTCAAACAGCGGCTGTCAAACATACGTAGCCGGTGTGCGCATGGCAGCGCTTTACTCGTACACGCAGGTCTTGCATCTCTTCCGCCATCTTGCCTTAGCGCGAGGTTCCATTGGTTGCTTCAGACCGGGCGACTGCAATCGCGACTATGCTGGCTGCCACGTTCATTACGCCAATCTGCCATGTCCCTGTTCGCCATCGTCGCCGGCCTGTGCGTCGCTCTGCTGCACGTCTACATCCTGGTATTGGAAATGGTGCTGTGGACGCACCCGCTGGGCTTGAAGACTTTCCGCAACACGCTCGAGAAGGCTCAGGCCACCCGCGTGCTGGCAGCCAACCAGGGCCTCTACAACGGCTTCCTGGCCGCCGGTCTGTTGTGGGGCGCGTTGCAGGCCCGCACCGACGTGCTGAGCTTCTTCCTTGGCTGTGTGGTCGTGGCGGGTTGCTACGGCGCCTATAGCGTCAACCGTCGCATCTTCTTTGTGCAGGCGTTGCCCGCGCTGATTGCGTTGGCGTTGGTGTGGTTGCCGCGCTGAGGTTCTGCCGGCAGCGTCTTCGCTTCTCGTAGGAGCGGGCTTGCCCGCGATGAAGCATTACCGGTAACGCTTCATCGCGGGCAAGCCCGCTCCTACGAAGGTGTAGCCGCTGGGAACTGGTCGACAGACCAAGGCTGCTGGCAGCGTATCCGCGAGCTTGCCGGTTTCCACAAACAACGACGGCGGGCCGAAGCCCGCCGTCGTCTACTGTCGCCTTGGCCTGCGCTTTACGCCGCTTCGCGCGGCTGCTGTGCCTGCGGCTTGTCGTAGTAGCTGGCCGCACGCAACTCATGCGGATCGAAGTCGTCCACGGTGATGGTATCCATCATGATCGCGCGCAACTCTTCCAGCTGCTTGCGCTCGTCGATGGTAATCACCCCCTCGGTCACGGCCTCGTCCAGCTGCGCGGGGAAATCCAATGCCTCAATGCCCTTGGTCTTGAGCGCCTTGAGGAACTTGCGTTCCACCGGTTCGGCCAACACGGCCTTGGCTAGGTAGCTGGCGATACGGCCGCCGGGATTGTTGGCGCATGGGGTCAGGAACACGCCCTGGCCCAAGCGATCGCGTGCCTCGTTCGGCGTCATCAAAATCGACGCCACGCGGTGCCCCAGGCGGTCGCCCGGCGCTTCAGCACGACGGCCAAGCGGGAAAATCAGCACCCACATCAGCCAACCCACCGGACGGATCGGGAAGTTGCGCAGCGCGGCCGACAGCGCGGTTTCGATCTTGTGCACGCTGTCATGGAAGGCCCAGGCCAGCAGCGGATGATCGGCGGCCGGTGCGCCTTCGTCGTGATAGCGCTTGAGCATCGCACTGGTCAGGTAGATGTGGCTCAGCACATCGCCCAGGCGACCGGATAGCGATTCCTTGAACTTGAGCTTGCCGCCCAGCATCAGCATCGACACGTCGGCCATCAGCGCCAGGTTGGCGGAATAGCGATCCAGCTTGCGGAAGAACCGACGCGTATACGCATCGCCTGGCGCAGCGCCGATACGTGCGCCGGTCAGGCCGAACCAGAACGAACGTACCGCGTTGGAAATGCCGAAGCGGATGTGACCGAACAGGCTCTGATCGAAGTCTTCCAGACCACGGCGCGTATCCGGATCCTGCGCCGCCTTCATTTCCTTCATCACCCACGGGTGGCACAGGATTGCGCCCTGGCCGAAGATCAGCAGGCTGCGGGTCATGATGTTGGCACCTTCCACGGTCACGCCGATCGGCGCTGACTGCCAGGCACGGCCGGCGAAGTTGCGCGGCCCCAGGATGATGCCCTTGCCGCCAATCACATCCATCATGTCGCTGACCACTTCGCGGCCCATGGTGGTGCAGTGGTACTTGGCGATCGCCGACGGCACCGATGGCACATCGCCACGGTCCACCGCCGCCGCAGTGGCCTGCGACAACGCACTGATCGCATACGCCTTGCCGCCGATCCGCGCGAGCGCTTCTTCCACGCCCTCGAAGCGGCCGATCGACAGGCCGAACTGCTTGCGGATGCGCGCATATGCACCGGTCACCACCGCCGCGTACTTGCCGCCGCCGCTGGCGGTGGAGGGCAGGGTGATCGAACGACCCACCGCCAGACACTCGTTGAGCATGTTCCAGCCCTTGCCGACCATGTCCACGCCACCGATCAACTGGCTGAGCGGGATGAACACCTCGTTGCCACGGATCGGGCCGTTCTGGAAGGTGGAATTCAGCGGGAAATGCCGGCGGCCGATTTCCACTCCCGGCGTCTCGCGCGGCAACAGCGCCAGGGTGATGCCGATGTCCTTGTTGTCGCCGATCAAGCCTTCCGGGTCATACATGCGGAACGCCAGGCCGATCAGCGAAGCCACCGGTGCCAGGGTGATGTAACGCTTGTCGAAGGTGAGCTTGACGCCGAGCACATTGGCGCCATTCCATTCGCCCTTGCAGACGATGCCGTAGTCCGGGATCGAGGTCGCATCGGAGCCGGCAAACGGGCCGGTCAGACCAAAACACGGCACTTCGGCGCCGATGGCCAGACGCGGCAGGTAATAGTCCTTCTGTTCCGGCGTACCGTAATGCAGCAGCAACTCGCCCGGCCCGAGCGAATTGGGCACACCGACGGTGGAGCTGACCACGCTAGAGATCGAGGACAGCTTCTGGATCACCTTGTGGTGCGCCAGCGCGCTGAAGCCCAGGCCGCCGTACTGCTTCGGAATGATCATGCCGAAGAATTTCTGCTTCTTGATGTAATCCCACAGCTCCGGCGGCAGATCGGCGTGGACATGGGTGATTTCCCAGTCGTTGACCATCTTGCACAGCTCTTCGACCGGACCATCCAGAAACGCCTGCTCTTCGGCGGTCAGCTGCGGCTTGGGGTAGTTGAGCAGCTTCTGCCAATCCGGATCGCCGGTAAACAGCTCGCCTTCGAAGCCCACCGAGCCGGTTTCCAGCGCAATGCGTTCGGTCTGCGACAGCGGCGGCAGCACTTTGCGGAAGAAGCCCATCAGCGGCGTGGTCAGCAGCGGCTTGCGCAGGAACGGCAGCAAGACAGGCGCCGACACCAGCACCACCAGTACGGCAGCGACGATGGTTGCGGTGAGATTGGCACCCAGCAACCAGCACGCCACCAGCACGCAGGCGCTCAGCGCGACCCACGTGGCAAGGCGCATGCGGTGGTAGGCAGCGATGCCCGCCGCCAGGATGACGAGGAGGAACGGTGCAACGATGCTCATGGTCTTGCTCCAGTGACATGCTCGGTAATGTTGGACGCTGCGATGGTGCCAACCGAGGGCAGTGCATCCAGATAATGCAACACGGTGGCGGTAAAGGTGGTGTTGTCGTCGCCGGCCAGCATGTGCGTGGCATCGGGCAACTGCACGTGCTGCGCATGCGGTGCGATCGACAGGAATTCGCTGATGGTGTCCGGCGTGACCAGATCGCTGCGCCCGCCGCTGATCAGCAGCATCGGGCAACGCACCTGGGACGCGGCGTCCAGCAATGCCTGCTGCTGCGTATGCGGATCCTGCCCCGCCAGTTCGTCGACCAGGCGCGGGTCCCAATGCCAGTGCCAACGCCCGTCGGCACGCTGCCGCAACAAGGCCTGCAACTGGTCTGCGGTCTTGCGCGGACGATGCGGCAAATATGCGGCAATCGCGTCTGCCGCGGCATCCAGCGATGCGAATCCGCCGGGATGCGCAGTCATGAACCTCAGGATGCGCTCCACGCCCCGCGTGTCCCAGCGTGGTGTGATGTCGACCAGCACGATCGCCCGAAACAAACCCGGCCAGCGCGCCTCTGCCAGCAGACCAAACAGCCCACCCATCGACGCGGCGACCAGCACCGGCGGCTCGGATTGCTCACCGGCGAGCACGATCAGATCGTCGGTGAATTGCGTGGCCGAGTAGGGCACCTCAGCATCGTTGACGCTGGAATCGCCATGCCCGCGTGCGTCGTATGACAGCGCCCGGTAGCCGGCTTCCGCCAAGGCGGTGGCCGTGCCTTCCCATGCGTATCGTGTCTGGCCGAATCCATGCGCGAACAGCACGGTCGGTGCGCGTTCTGCGCCCTGCGCCGACACCGCAAGCAACGTCTCACCAATACGGATGTTGGTGACAGACGTAATGCAGGCGAGGCTAGAGGAAGAGGTGACCATACCTAATGGTATGGATCTAGTGCGCTCACTGTCAATACTCAGTGGTATGGATGGTTAAGCCATTGAATCATGGCGGTTGTGCCTGCATTTCATGATGCATACTGCAACTGACTCTAGCGTATGGTTAAATCGTCGCAATGAACGACATCACCGATTCCAGCCCCACCACGCCCCGCGCCAGTTCCGGTCGCGGTCAGCGCCTCAGCGCAGACGATTGGGCACAGGCCGCGCTGGACCTGATCGCCGAACAAGGTGTCGGTGCAGTCGCCGTAGAACCACTGGCGCGTCGACTCGGCGTCACCAAGGGCAGCTTCTACTGGCACTTTCCCTCGCGTGATGCGCTGCTGCAGGCAGCCCTCGAACGCTGGGAGATCTTCGAACAAAAAGAAGTGTTCGGCAGCCTGGAAGACGTCCCGGATCCCAGTGCACGCTTACGCGCGCTGTTCCAACTGGTCGCGCACGAAGTCAAACCGCATGTCATCTACAGCGAACTGCTCAAGGCACTCGACCACCCGGCCGTGCGCCCGGTTATCGACCGCGTCTCGCAACGCCGCCTCGACTACCTGATCGCCTCGTTCCGCCAGGCCGGCCTCACTCGCACCGACGCCCAACACCGCGCCCGCCTGGCCTATGCCGCCTATGTCGGCTTCCTGCAGCTGTCGCTGCAACTACAGCAACCCAAGCAGGCCCGCGAAGACTTCGAAGCCTATGTCGAGCATGTGATTCAGACGTTGATTCCCGGGTGAGCTAAACAGTAGATAGCGAGTTGCTCGCTTCTTGAAGCCCAGACATGACTACGGCCCCGATTGGGGCCGTAGTTACTTTATGCAGCTGGTTTTATCAGCTGTTTCGATCAGAAGCGCTGACGGTACTGCATGTACATATAGCGGCCCGGCACGTCGTACTGCGGGTCGAACCTGTTGGCCGACGTGCTGTACGAAACCGGCGGATCCTTGTCGAACGCGTTGTTTAAGCCAAGCGATACGGTCGCATTCCAAGGCGTGCTGTAACGGAACTGGATGTCGTGATACGTCGTCGCGCCAATGTGGTTGCGCGGTTCAGCACCATCGGCCGTGACACGATCAGGATCGGAGCAGTAAGCCTGCGCCAATGCCGCTGACAAGGGGCAGGACTCCGCCATACCGGACTTGTAACGCAGGCCCCAGTTGATACCGAAGTCACCCAACGACCAGTCGACATACAGGTTGGAACGGATGCGCCAGTAAGGATCCTGGTTCAGGTAACGACCCTGGAACTGTTCGAGTTCGGAATCGGCAGTTGCCTTGGTTTCCCAGCTCGACAGATAAGTCGAATCCCAGCTGATGGTGAACTGGCCGAATGCCGTTTCCGGCAAGCGGTAATTGATGGCCAGATCCCAACCTTCCACCTTGTACGACGACAAATTCAACAGTGGCATGTTGATGTTGGTGACGGTGTAAGCGCCATCGGCATAGTTCGGGTCGCGCGTGATGAGCGCGCAGTACTCGGCCTGCTCACCCGCACTGCCGCCATAGCACTTGTCCAGGATGAACTGGGATTCCGGACGTGTGATCGCGTTTTCGATCTCGATCTGCCACCAATCCAGGCTCACATTCAGGCCTTGCGCGAAGCTCGGACTGAACACAAAGCCCAGCGTGCGGCTGGTCGAAGTTTCAGGCTGCAGCTGATCGTTGGAGGTCCAGGTGAACGGCTCAAGGGTCTGCTTGGCACCATTGCCTGCACCAGGCTGCACGAAGTTCGCAGGCACGCCTGCCGCTGCACAGTTCTGCGCCACCACCGGGTTGCTCAGCTGGCCGGACTGGCTCGAGCACGGATCGGCGTAGGTCTCGAACGAATCGGAATTGCCTGCGAACAGATTGTTGATGCTCGGGGCACGGAAGCCTTCGCTGTAGTTACCGCGGATCATCAAGTCCTGAATCGGCTTCCAGCGGAAGCCGAACTTGTTGTTCACGGTATCGCCGAAGTTGCTGTAGTCCGAGTAGCGGGTCGCCAGGCTGAAGTCCAGCAACTGTGCACCCGGCAGATCGGCCAGAACCGGAACCGACAGTTCGAGGTAGAACTCGTCGAGGCTGTAGGAGCCGGCCGTCGGGCGCGCGCCATTGCCCGTACTCAGGCCTGCGGCAATGAAGGCGTCCGGATCGAACTGGCCACTTTCCTTACGGTATTCGTAGCCAGCAGCGAAGGCCAGCGGGCCTGCCGGCAGGTCTACGATATCGCCGCTGATGTTTGCGGTATAACCCTTCGATTCGACCATCGACGAATCATGCGCAGTGAAACTGGTGTAATCCAGCGCATCCTGAGTGATCGAGCCGCGGGGTCCCAGTGGATTGACCGGCACGCAGCCCGGAATCACGTCGCCGCCCGGACCGGAAACGCAGACCGGCACGCCATTGCGCAGCTCAGACGGCCCGTAGGCATTGTTTAGATTGGACAGGTTGAACAAGCCATAGGTCAGGACATTTTCATCCGACTTGTCGTAGCGATAGCCCACGTCCCAGTCGAAGCTGCGATCGGCAAATTCAAAGAAGCCTTCAAGGCCACCATAGAAGTGCCAGTTCTTCACATTCTGATTGAAAGAGCGGCCACCGGACTCGATGAAGCGACGATTGACGCCGGTCAGATCCTGACCAAACGGGTTGTAAAGACTATCTGCACTGAGCGTCAGGCCAGTGATTGGCATTGCTGCGAGCAGCTGCTCAGACTTGCGCTCGTTGTACATCGCCTCGGTGCGGAACGTCACGTTGTCGGTGAAGTTGAAGCTACCTTGGGCAAACAGCGAGGTGCGCTCCTGCGGAGTGAGCAGATAGTTGTCCGGTGCAGTGTTGTAACCGTGAACATTGGCAACGTACGGAGTTTCGACGCCATTGATCAGAATGTTGCGTGAGCCATTCCGGATATACGAACCCGGGAAGCCGGTGCCGCTCTGGCCGCTGAAGAACGGCGGGCCGCCGGCAGAGATCTCCCGATCGCCCGCCATCACCGACTCTTCCTGGACATAGGAAGCGCCGATCAACAGGCTTGCGCGATCGGTGGTGGTGCCGATGGTGAAGTCGTATGCCTGACGCTGGCCGTCGCCATCGCTGTACTGACCGACGTTGACGCCAGCTTCGGCGCCGTCGAAGTTCTTGCGGGTAATGATATTCACCACGCCGGCAATGGCGTCGGAACCGTAAATCGTGGAAGCGCCATCCTTCAGGATGTCAATGCGCTCGACCATCGCAGTCGGAATGGTGTTGAGGTCGACGCTGCCGTCCAGGCCGGTGGTCCAGCGGCGGCCGTTGACTAATACCAGCGTACGCGCGCTGCCCAGGTTACGCAGCGCAATGCCGGAACTGCCGTCGCCGCCGTTGTTGAAGGTGCGATTCAGGGCTGCGCCGTTGGCCGCGACACGCTGCAGCACATCTGCAACAGAGGTGACGCCCTGCTTATCGATGTCCTGGCGAGTCAACGTCAGAACCGGCTGCGAGGTTTCAACGTCTGCGCTCTTGATGCGCGAACCGGTCACTTCGATCTTGTCGAGGTTGGTGGTGCCGGCTTCCTGCGCGACGGCGGTACCGGTACCGGCCACGCCCACGACAAGCGCGAGGACAACTGCATCGCGCAGCTTGTTGGACTTGCAATTCATTAGCTCTCTCTCCAAGTGATCTTGGGTACTGCCAAGGGTTGTTTGCCTGTCGGGGGTTCCGAAAGAAGCGGATCCAAAACGTCAGGGTGAACCGATGGTATATGCGTTGCGCGAAGAATTAAAGTCCCGTTAACGAAAAAGAAGAAAGACGTGAAACGGAGATGCGCGGCAACATCCAGAACGAAAAACGCCACCGGCTACTAACCGGTGGCGTTCTGGGAAAGTACTTTTGAATCAGTAGCTTACAGGTCTTGTTCGTACCGAACGTACGGAATCGTGCCGTCGTTATTGCTTTCGTTGTTCGGGGCAAAGGGGTTCTTGCCGCGGGAGATGACATTTTCCGCGCCGACTGTCAACTGTCCGCTCCACGGGGTGCGCCAGGTCAGACCGAGGCCCAGGCCTTCCCATTTTTCCGGCTGGCCGGGAACGTCGACCACGCGGCCGATGACGTTGGCGCTGAAGGCACCATAGCCGCCGCCGACGCTAAGGGTCTTGGTGTCCCACTGGTCTGCGATGGCCGGGGAGACGTCTGCCAAGGGCACCAGCCGCGCGCGGGCATAGGTGCCGCCGATCGAGACGAAGCCTTCGCGGCCGATGTTCTTCTGGCCGAACACGGTCAGGTCGTTCTGTTCGACGCGGGTCAGCGGTGCCTTGCCGGCGCCGATCAGCCAGGCGGGCAAGGTGTCGCGGCCGGTGCCGGCGGTGACGCCAGCGCGGGCGCCAGCACGATTGAAACCCAGCGTGGCCGAGACCCGGCGCGATGCGGCAGCGCTGTCGTCTTCTTCGTCACCGATTCCGGCAAGCAGGCAATGGCTGGCCAGACCATTGATGTTGGTGCCGCGGCTGCTGTTGCAGATCAGGCCCAGCGAGTCGCCGGAGGTCAGGCCGAAGGCCGCATCCAGCGAATTGCGGCCGAAATGCCAGCGTGCGCCTGCCTTCTGCTCGCCGGTCGGCTCCAGATATAGAAAGGCTTCCACCTTGCCGCTGCCCTTGTTCCACACCGGCAGGATGGTGCTTTCGCGCAGCTGCTGGGAGGCGGCCGACTGCGCGTGCACACCCGTGGCTGCCGCAAGGGCAACCAGCAAAGCAAGCGGAAGGCGCAGGAGGTGTCGCATACCAGAGTTCAGACCCAGGAGGAGTTGTTAAGTTCCCGAGAGCGGGCGACGAGAATGCTAGGGTGTTTATGATTATTTAACAAGTGGGTGCGTTCCCCAGAAAGCACCCGTCAAACCTTTCTACTGCAACCTTTCCGGCGCTTCCAGCGAAGGTTGCGCTGCGCTGAAAAGTACGTCGAGGGCGGTCAACGGAAAGTGATACTCACGCCCGCAGAATTCGCAGCGCACCTCGACTTCGCCAGTCGCCTCCGCCGCTGCGCGGGCTTCTTCTTCGCCCAGGGACTGCAGCATCGAAGCGACCCGCTCGCGCGAGCAGGAGCAGCCGAAGCTGAGCGGCTTGTCGCCGAGCAACTGCGGCTCCTCTTCGTGGAACAGGCGGTGCAGCAGGTCTTCGCCAGCCACCGACAGCAGTTCCGGGGCACCCAGGGTGTCGAACAACGCGCCGATGCGGGTCCAGCCGTCGTTGTCGCCCTCGTCGCCGGGCAGTTTCTGCAGCAACAGGCCGGCCGCCTGGTCCGGGCCTGCGGCCAGCAACAGGCGGGTCGGCAACTGTTCGGACTGGTGGAAGTAGGTCTCGAAGGCTTCGGCCAGATCCGGGGCCTGCATGCCGACCAGGCTCTGGTAGCGCTGCGGTTCGCGCGGGTCCAGGCCGGGATTTTCGATGGTGATCGCGAGTAGTGCGGCCTCGCCCAGTTCGCGCAGGTCGGTGGGTGCATCGGCGCCATCGGCCAGTTGCACGATGCCGCGCAAGGTACCGGCCGCGGTGCATTCGGCGAACAAGGTGCGCAGTGTTTCATTGCCGCGCAGCTGTACCGACAGACGTCCGTCGACCTTGGTATGGCCGGTGAACAATGCCGCAGCCACCGCCGCTTCGCCGAGCAACTGGCGGGCGGCCGGCGGGTACTCGGCTGCGCCCTGGATGTCGTGCCAGGCCTGGGTCAGGCGCACGTGGACGCCGCGCACGCCGGCGGCAGGCAGCAGGAAACGGGAAAGCTGATCGTGATCGGTCATGGGAACATCGGACGTAAGGGACGCTAGTTGCCGGATAATGCGGCAGGCATCGGGATGATAGGTCGTAGCAAACAATGGGGACGGATGCATTGGATGGCAAGCAGGTAGCGCCACCGCGGCGCGCTCGGCGCTGGCTGCGCTGGGTGTTGGCGGCACCGTTGTTGTTCGCCGCCGCGAGCGTGTTGCAGGTGCTGGTGCTGCGGGTGGTCGATCCGCCGATCAGCAGCATGATGGTGGGGCGCTATCTGGAAGCCTGGGGCGAAGGCGACTGGAATTTTTCGCTGCATCAGCAATGGCGCGACTACGACAAGATTGCTGCCAGCCTGCCGATTTCGGTGGTGGCTGCGGAGGATCAGCAGTTCCCGGTACATCACGGTTTCGATCTGCAGGCCATCGAGAAGGCGCGCGATCACAATGCGCGCGGTGGGCGCGTGCGTGGGGCGAGCACGATCAGTCAGCAGGTCGCCAAGAACGTGTTCCTGTGGCAGGGCCGCAGTTGGGTGCGCAAGGGCCTGGAGGCTTGGTACACGGTGCTGATCGAGCTGTTGTGGCCGAAGCAGCGCATTCTGGAGATGTATCTCAACGTGGCCGAATTCGGCGATGGGGTGTATGGCGCGCAGGCCGCTGCCCGGCAGTTCTGGGGCAAGGACGCGGCAGGGTTGTCGCCGACCGAATCGGCGCGTCTGGCTGCGGTGCTGCCCTCGCCACGTCGCTATGACGCACGGCGCCCCGGGGCCTATGTGCAGCGGCGCACGGCATGGATCCAGCGGCAGGCGCGCCAGTTGGGCGGTCCTGCGTATCTGCAGGCGCCATGAGCATGAGCGCGTTCGAAACAGCGCAACTGCCGGCTGCAGCAGATCGCCTCACGGTGGTAATTGCTGCCTACAACGAAGAAACCAGCATTCCTTTGCTGCATCCGCGTCTGTGCGCGGTGCTCGCGGGATTGAGCGGATTGCACACGCACGTGCTGTATGTCGACGATGGCAGCACCGATGGCACCTGGACTGTGTTGCAGGCACTTGCCGAGGCCGATGCGCAGGTGAGTGCGGTGCGGTTGTCGCGCAATTTCGGCAAGGAAGTGGCCATTTCTGCGGGGCTGGATCATGTGTTACCCGGCGCGGTGGTGCTGCTCGATGCCGATGGGCAGGACCCGCCGGAGTTGATCCCGGAGTTCGTTGCGCTGTGGCGCGCCGGTTACGACAACATCTTCGGCACGCGGATTTTTCGCGAGGGCGAGAGCTGGTTGAAGCGCAGTGCGGCGCATGCGTTCTATCGGGTGATCCGGCAGTTGTCGCGCACGCCGATTCCGGCCGATACGGGGGATTTCCGGTTGTTGTCGCCGCGTGTGGTGCAGGCCTTGCAGCAGCTGCGCGAGCGCCACCGTTTCATGAAAGGCCTGTTCGGCTGGGTCGGGTTTCGTCAGGTGGCATTGCCGTACCGGCGTGCGCCGCGGCTGTCGGGGCGCAGCAAGTTCACGGTGTGGCGGTTGTGGAATTTCGCGCTGGATGGCATCACCAGTTTTTCCACGGTGCCGTTGCGCGCGGCGACCTATCTCGGTTTGCTGACCGCACTGGTGGCGTTCCTGTTCGGTGGCTGGGTGGTGATCAAGGCGGCCTTGCTGGGCGACCCGGTGGCGGGTTGGCCGACCATGATGTCGGTGATCCTGTTTCTGGGCGGGATCCAGCTGATTGCGTTGGGCTTGATCGGTGAATACCTGGGCCGGCTGTATGACGAGGCCAAGCAGCGCCCGCTGTATCTGGTCGATACCCACTGCGGCGCGGTGGGAGTAGTCTGCGATCACCAGACCAAGCGCGGAGCGGGCCATGCAGACCGTACGACAGCTGTTGGGGACCAAACAGGTTGAGGTGTTTGCGGTTGCGGCCGACGCCGCAGTGATCGAGGCGATCCGCTTGATGGCCGAGAAGGGCATCGGTGCGGTGTTGGTGATGGACGGGCCGCGCCTGATTGGCATCGTCTCCGAGCGCGATTACGCGCGCAAAGTGGTATTGCGCGATCGGGCCTCATCGACCACCAGCGTTGCCGAGATCATGAGCAACGAAGTGGTGACAGTATCGCCATCGGACACGGTAGACCGTTGCATGCAATTGATGACCGATGGACGCTTCCGGCATCTGCCGGTGGTCGAAAACGGCCGCGTGCACGGGGTGATTTCCATCGGCGATCTGGTCAAGGCAGTGATCGAGAACCAGCAGCGCGATATCGATCAGTTGCAGCGTTATATCGCCAGCTAACGCCGCGCTGGCTGAAGCCTTGCAGCCAAGAGTGGCTACAAATTTACTGCGCCCACCGTTAGGTTGGTGCGGCCGACTTTTTGGTTAAACACGACCACATTGCGAGGTGCGATGTTCTCAGCGCTTGCGGTACCTTGTGGCGGCATGAATGCCTTTACGGAGCTCCATGGATGGATGCATCGGGTGTTCCGGAAGCGGTGAGAGCATCACGCCCGCAATCCGCTTGGTTTGGGAACATTTATCGGTTTGGGAGCATTCAAACTGCGCTGAAGCTCTCGTCCGGCTTGCTAGGGGAATGAACGGTGCGGATGGCTCGGTTTTAGAGCGGATGATCTGCGGCTTGGCTGCAGGGCCCTTGCCCGCCCACCCTCGCGGGACACGCCGCAAGTACGTCCGTGTAGGCTCTTACGCGGCATCCATGCCGCGTAAGGTCCCGCGACGGTGGGCAGGCAAGGACCAGTGGAGATGGTCGGTGTGCGGCGTGGTCGAATAGTGCACGCCGCGCGTGCGACCGATGATGGTGCGGTCTGATCAGCTCAGTTCGATTCGACCGACGTCACTGCTATTTCCGATACTTCACTCGTCAGCGAAGGCGAGTGCGGCGAAGATTCTGCCGCACTGCATACAGCGCTCGAGCTGTTTTGTTAGCCACTTCAAGTCGCGCAGTTGGGCTACTTTGCGAACTTGCCGCCGCAGTCGCTGTCCTTGCCGGGGCCCGGTTCGAAGGTCGCGAGCAATGCTGCGGGCGGGGCGATCATGCCCAGGCCGACGGCAAGCGCGCCGCGCAGTCCCAATGCTTTGAAGTCCGGCCGGAAGCTGGGGTCTTTGAAGGTGCCGCCGATTCGCAGCGGCGAGCGCAGGCTCAGGATACTGCGGTCCTTCGGACGTGGACGAAGCAGCAGATCCAGCGTTTCGTCTTTGAGGCTGATGCTGCCTTCGCCAATGATGATGGTGTCGGTGCTATCGAAGGCCAGGGCGCGCGATTGCATCAGGCCGTCTTGCACACCGAAGTCGCCGAAAATGCAGCGCACCGGAATCTGACGATCCTTGGTGAACAGATATTTGAGCGACTCGGCAATGTCCAGGCCAGCCAGCTCCATGATCAGATTGCCCACATGACCACGGCCCATGCCAACGCCGATCGTGCCATCGGCGGTGCCGAGCATCGCGGCGATCGAGTTGCCGCGACCACGCAGATCGAATTCGCCACCGATGGCGCCCGAGGCTTGTTTTGCGAGCGCGGTGTCGGGGAATAGCTGATCCAGCCGAATCCCGCGAAGGCCGGCCTTGAGTTGCGTGGTGATCACTTCGTTGCGCGCATCCATGCGGATGGTGGAGCGGATATCGCCGCCGGCAACGCCGAAGTTGAGCGGATCTAGTTGCAACAGGCCGTCCTTCAACGTCAGCGAGGCATCCATGTCGTCCAGCGGCCACGATGGTGCGTTGATGCGCTGTGCGCGCCAACGCACCTGCGCATCCATCGCGCGCAGTTTGGACAAGTCATAGGGCGTGCTGGGCAACACACGCGCACTGGCGGCAAGTTGTGCAGCCTGTTTTTTCTGTTCGTCATTTGCCGATTCATTCGTGCCGGTCTTCGGTGGCGCACCGATGAAGCCGGCCAGATCGTCGAAATCCAGACGTTTCGACGCCAGATCTGCGCGCAGGAACGGACGCTTGTTGCGTAGATCCACTTCGGCAGTGCCGGCAAGATCGCTGTCGCCAGCGGTGCCGGTAAACTTTTCGTAGCGCCAGATCTCGCCGTTGCGGCGCAGATGTCCGTCGAGTTTGTACGGCGGCGTCGACGGCATGGCCACGCCGGTCAAGGGATACAGGTCCTGCATGTCCTGCCCACTGAGCGCCATCTGCAGATCGAAGACCTGGAACTGGAAGGGATTCGTCAGCGTGCCGCGGACGTGCGTACGGGTGGCGCCAGCGCTGCCGCGTAGATCGATGCGGAAGGGATGCTCGCTCTGGCTCAGCTCCAGCGGCGACGCGGTGTCGCCCTTGAGCGTGAAGGGGTAGCCCTTCCAGCGGCCTTTGCCGTCGATGCCGATCGGCGCTGCACGCTGATCGCTGCTGGGCGGTGCGAGACTGTTGATCGCCACATCCACATCCGAGCGGTTGGCGGCATCGATATATTGCAGCCGCCCGTTATGGACCAGCAGGCGCCCAAGCCGTGGCAGCGTGCCGTCGCCATCGTCCTGATCGAACACCCAGTTGCCCGGATGCGTGTCGTCGCCCGCTTCCAGCAGTACTTTCGGGTGATCCAGGCGAATTTCCGGCAAGCGCACATTGCCGCGCAGCAATGGCCACAACTCGACATCGATCTCGGCCGAATTCAGTTCGGCCATCGGGCCGCGCTTGGACCACTGCGCATTGGCCAGGCTCAGTCGGTTGCCACGCACGGTGGTAGTGCGGCCCAGTTTCACATCCAGATAGCCCAGATGAAATTCGCGACCGGTCTTGGCACTGACCACGCGCTCGACCGGGCCACGTAGCCAGTTCCACTCGAACAGCAGCACGAAGATCACCACAAGCACGGCGGCGATGCCGAACCCGATCAACCAGCGTCGACGACGTGATGTGCGGGGAGGGGGCGTAGCAGAGGTGTTGGTCACAGTGTTCACGCGGGCCATGGTTGGCGATGCCTCGTGCACGGCGCGCGAACGCGCCATCAATCGTCCATCACAGCACCTGCGCAGATCACACCACTTGCGCGATCACCGCGACAAAGTGGCAAGCACTGCCGGCAAGCACGAACAGATGCCAGATCGCATGGAAATAGCGTTGGGTGTCGCGCTGATAGAAATACGTACCCAAGGTATAGAAGAGCCCGCCGGCCAGTAGCCAGCACAGCGACCAGGTATCGACCGAGCGTAACAGGGGCTGGATCGCGACCAGGATCAACCAGCCCATCGCCAGATACAGCACCGTGGACAGCAAGCGAAAGCGTCCGGTGAAAAACAGTTTGAAGATCACCCCGGCGGCGGCAATCGTCCAGATGGCGGCGAACAATCCCCAACCCCAGGAGTCGCGCAGATTGATCAGCGTAAACGGCGTATAGGTGCCGGCGATCAATAGATAGATCGCGCAGTGATCCAGTATCTGCAGCCGTGCTTTGGCACCGGGATGCGGTATGGCATGGAACAAGGTAGAGGCGACGTAGAGCAGCACCAGGGTGGCGCTGAAGACGATGGAAGTGGCCAGCTGCCAGCCGTCGCCATAAATGGCGGCCAGCGTGATCAGCACCGAACCGCCGGCCAATGCGGCAATTGCGCCCAGGCCGTGGGTCACGGCACTGGCTATCTCGTCGCGCAGGTCGGTCGAGGGGGAGGCGTCTGCGTTCATGCCAAAAATGTACCGTAACTGCGAGCAATTCGCATCGCCAGCAGTTGCATTTTCATGCGTCGGTTCAAGCAGCGGTCAATCGATCGCCTTGGCATGCGCATGCTCGCGCGTTGCGGAAAAGCGCACGTCTGGTGCGCGTTCCTGGGCCAGCTGCAGATTCACCCGGGTCGGTGCCAGATAGACCAGCTGGCCGGCCGCATCGATGCCCAGATTGCCGGCATTTTTCTCGCGGAACTCTTCCAGCTTCTTCGGGTTGTCGCAATGCACCCAGCGCGCGGTGGTGACGCCCACCGGTTCGAAGATCGCATCCACGCCGTACTCGTCCTTGAGCCGGTAGGCCACCACGTCGAACTGCAGCACGCCCACCGCACCAAGAATCAGGTCGTTGCTCATCAGCGGGCGGAAAAACTGCGTGGCGCCTTCTTCGGACAGCTGCGCCAGACCCTTTTGCAGCTGCTTGAGCTTGAGCGGGTCGCGCAGGCGCGCGCGGCGGAACAGCTCCGGTGCGAAGTTGGGGATGCCGGTAAACGACAGCGATTCGCCCTCGGTAAAGGTGTCGCCGATGGAGATGGTGCCGTGATTATGGATACCGATGACATCGCCCGGCCAGGCTTCGGCAGCGATCTCGCGATCGGAGGCCATAAAGGTCAGCGCGTTGGCCAGCTTCACATCCTTGCCGCTGCGCACGTGCAGCGTTTTCATGCCGGCGGTGAACTTGCCCGAGCACACGCGCATGAAGGCGACGCGGTCGCGATGCTGCGGGTCCATGTTGGCCTGGATCTTGAAGACGAAGCCGCTGAGCTTGGCTTCGGTGGCCTCGACGCGACGGCCGGTGGTGTCGCGTGCCTGCGGCGGCGGTGCGTGTTCGATGAAGAAATCGAGCAGCGGTTGCACGCCGAAGTTGTTGACGCCCGAACCGAAGAACACCGGGGTCTGCTTGCCAGCGCGATACGCCTGCAGATCGAATGGATTGCTGGCACCTTGCACCAGTTCGAGCTCGTCGCGCAGCTCGGCCAGCATCTGCGTGCCGATCTTTTCGACCAGACCAGGCGCATCCACCGACGGGAAGATGGTCGAATCCTGGCGGGTGAAGTTGCGGCCCTGTTCGTACAGGTGCACCTCGCCGGTGATCAGATGCACCACGCCCTTCAGGCGCTGGCCCATTCCGATCGGCCAGGTCACCGGCGCGCACTGGATGCCGAGCACGGTTTCGACTTCATCCAGCAGATCGATCGGGTTCTTGCCCTCGCGATCGAGCTTGTTGATGAAGGTCATGATCGGCGTGTCGCGCAGCCGGCAGACTTCCATCAATTTGATGGTGCGTTCTTCCACGCCCTTGGCCACGTCGATGACCATCAGCGCCGAGTCCACCGCGGTAAGCACCCGATAGGTGTCCTCGCCGAAGTCGGCGTGGCCGGGGGTGTCGAGCAGGTTGATCACCTTGCCCTCGTACGGGAACTGCATCACCGAGGAGGTCACCGAGATGCCGCGCTCCTTTTCCAGCGCCATCCAGTCCGAGGTGGCATGGCGGGCGGCCTTGCGGCCTTTCACCGAGCCGGCCATCTGGATCGCACCGCCGAACAGCAACAGCTTTTCGGTCAGCGTGGTCTTGCCCGCATCGGGGTGGGAAATGATGGCGAAGGTGCGGCGGCGCGCGGCTTCGTTGGAGACGTCGGACATGGGCTGAGCGCGCCCGGTCGGACGCCTGCGGAAACTGAGGAAGCCGGTGATTATAGCGGCTTCGCTCCGGCACGCCTTTCATGACCGGGTCGAGCCAGTTGGCTCTGGCGACGCCACCATCCTGGCGCCTGCGGGTCAGGGCGCCGGCGATGGAAACTGCAGCTCGCCTTGCGGGCCCATCATCCGGAACGGCAGTGAGATCAGCTGCATCCCGGCATTGTGCTGAAGCGCGAAATGCAGGTGCGGGGCGGTGCTGAAACCGGTGTTGCCCGCGCTGCCCAGCCGCTCGCCGGTAGCCACGACCTGGCCGGCGCGCACTGCCACGCCATCGGGAGCCAGGTGCGCGTACACCGCCATGCTGCCGTCGGCATGCAGCACCCGCACCAGGTTGCCGCCGCCGGCCGCCGGACCATGCGGGCCGTCTTCGGTGCTGTCGCGCTGCACCTGCATGACCACGCCCTCACGCGCTGCCAGCACCGGCGTGCCGTGCGGCAGCGCGAAGTCCACCGCATACCAGTTGGGCGCATCGGTATGGCTGAAGTGCCCACCGAAGCCCTGGTCTACCTGCACCGGCACATCGCGGAATGGGAGTTGGTAGCGTACGGGCTGGGCGCGTGCCTGTGGGGCGCCGGGCACGATGTCGAGCTTGAGTCCAAGCCCGCCCAGGGTGCGCTGGTTGCTGGCCGGATACAGCCGGGCGAGCAGGCGGCGTTCGTGCGCGGCCAGTTCTACCGTCAACGGTAACTGCGGCACGGCGCGGTAATCCTCGCTGGGCGGTGCGCTCAGTCGCACCTGCGCAGGTCCGGCCAGCGGGTTGCCGACCCAGGCCAAATAGACTGGCGCCTGCCATTCGAGCTGCAGCAGTGGGGCTGTGTCGCCGGCGTCGAGTACAGACGGGGTTGCCGAAGTTCCAGGCCCGGTTGCCGCCGCAGCGCCGGGCCAGTGCCAGCGCTGCTGGGCGCTGGCAGGTGCAGCGCAGGGCAGCATCAGGGTCATCGAGACCGATGCAAAGACGCGCAGGGCGGCGCGAGACACCTGGTGGGGCACGCGATTGGCTCGAACGGGAAAGACCTCAAGTATGCGGCCCATCACAGGGGGCAGTGGTATCGGATGAAAATATATCTTTCTATCCGCATGAAGAGATTGACATCGCAAAAAGGCGGTGGCATCTTAGCCTCACCATCGAGACCGGCGGAGGGACAGGCCCTTTGATGCCGGGGCAGCCAGCGGAGCGCGCAAGCGCCCGCGTTTGGTGCCAAATCCTGCGGGGACCTGCGCGTCCGCCGAAAGATGGTTCGATTTGTGCCTCGTGCACGTCGAACGCGAGCTCCCGCGAAGCTCGATGGCCGATCCACCCCGGATATCGCCATGAGCCTCGTGAATACAGCATCGCCTTCTACTACCGACTACGCCTATACGCCCGCCGCCACCGACGACGGCTCGATTGCCGTGCGCGGCGATCTTGTCATCGCGCTGCCGATGCGGCATGCCGGCATGCGCGAGCTGCGGTTGCGCTATGAGCTGGTTGGCGCGGCCAATGCGCCGGTGGTGTTCGTGGCGGGCGGAATTTCTGCGCACCGCCATCTGGCCGCCAGTGCGCTGTTTCCCGAGAAAGGCTGGGTGGATGGCCTGGTTGGCACGGGCCGCGCGCTGGATCCGGCATCGCGCCGGCTGTTGGCATTCGATTTTCTCGGTGCCGACGGCACGCTGGATGCGCCGATCGATACCGCCGACCAGGCCGATGCGATCGCCGCGCTGCTGGATGCATTGGGCATCGCGCGCCTGCACGGTTTTGTCGGTTATTCGTATGGCGCTTTGGTCGGTCTGCAATTCGCCACCCGCCATGCCGCCCGTGTCGGCACGTTGGTGGCAGTGAGCGGTGCGCATCGCGCGCATCCGTATGCCGCAGCGTGGCGCGCACTGCAGCGCCGCGCGGTGGCGCTAGGCCAGCTGCAATGCGCAGAACATCATGGGCTGGCGCTGGCACGGCAGTTCGCCATGCTCAGCTACCGCACGCCGGAAGAATTCAGCGAACGCTTCGACGCGCCGCCGGAAGTGATCAATGGCCGCGTGCGCGTGGCGGCCGAAGACTATCTGGACGCCGCTGGCGCGCAATACGTGGCGCGCACGCCGGTAAACGCGTATTTGCGGTTGTCCGAATCCATCGACCTGCATCGTATCGACCCCGCGCAAGTGCGTGTGCCCACCGTTGTCGTTGCGGTGGAGGGCGACCGCCTGGTGCCGCTGGCCGACCTGGTCACGCTGGTCGAAGGCTTGGGCCAGCGCGGCAGTCTGCGCGTGCTGCGCTCGCCGTATGGCCACGACGCCTTCTTGAAAGAAATCGATCGCATCGACGCGATCCTCACCACTGCCCTTCGCATCACCGGAGAAACCGCATGAGCTTTCGTGACCCCACCGACGCCCCTTGTACCGCTGCCACTGCCGCTGTCCGCGCCGGTATCGATCGCGACACTGCCTATGGCGCGGTAACGCCGCCGATCGTGCTGTCGTCGAACTTCTCCTTCGATGGTTTTGGCAACAAGCGCCAGTACGACTACACGCGCAGCGGCAATCCCACCCGCGATCTGCTCGGCGAAGCGCTGGCCGAACTGGAAGGTGGCGCCGGCGGGGTGATCACCTCCACCGGCATGGGCGCGATCAATCTGGTGCTCAATGCGCTGCTGCAGCCGGGCGATACGCTGGTGGTGCCGCACGATGCCTACGGCGGCAGCTGGCGCCTGTTCAATGCGCTGGCCAAGAAAGGCCACTTTGCGCTGATCACCGCCGACCTCACCGACCCGCGTTCGCTGGCCGATGCACTGGCGCATTCGCCCAAGCTGGTGCTGATCGAAACCCCTTCCAATCCGCTGCTGCGCATCACCGATCTGCGCTTCGTCATTGAGGCAGCGAAGAAGGTTGGCGCGTTGACGGTGGTGGACAACACCTTCCTGTCGCCGGCACTGCAGAAGCCGCTGGAGTTCGGTGCGGATCTGGTGCTGCATTCCACCACCAAGTACATCAACGGCCACAGCGATGTGGTGGGTGGTGCAGTGGTGGCGCGCGACGCGGAGCTGCATCAGCAGCTGGTGTGGTGGGCCAATGCACTGGGACTGACCGGTTCGCCGTTCGATGCCTTCCTCACCTTGCGCGGTTTGCGCACGCTGGATGCGCGTCTGCGCGTGCATCAGGAAAATGCCGACGCCATCGCTGCATTGCTAGATGGGCATGCGGTGGTCAATCAGGTGTATTTCCCCGGCTTGGCGACGCATCCGGGGCATGCCCTGGCGGCGCGCCAGCAGAAGGGCTTCGGCGCGATGATGAGCTTCGAGCTGGAAGGTGGCGAAGCGGCAGTGCGCGCGTTTGTCGATGGCTTGCGCTACTTCACGCTGGCCGAGTCGTTGGGCGGTGTGGAAAGCCTGATTGCGCATCCGGCATCGATGACGCATGCGGCGATGACGGCTGAGGCACGTGCTGCCGCAGGCATTTCCGATGGGTTGTTGCGGTTGTCGATCGGTATCGAGTCTGCAGAAGATCTGTTGATCGATCTACGCGCCGGCCTGGCACGTGCCGAAGCGACGCTGACCACCGCAAGCCGCAAACAGGTCGACGCGTGAGCACTGTGCTACCTGCTTCGCGTCGCGCTTCAGCGGCCGCGGTGACACCGACGCCACGTCTGGCCTTGCTGGGCACCGGCACCGTGGGGCGCGCGTTCGTGACGCGCTATACCGCGCTGCAGGAACGTCAATTGCGCCTGCCGCGCTTCGATTGGCTGGCCAATTCGCGCATTGCCCACGACTGCGGCACCAGTGCGGAACAGGCATTGCGGCAGGCCAATGCAGCGCCGCGCGGCCAGGCGGTGTTGCAGCCGTGGGCGGAAACCACTGCGCTGCGTGCCGGCGATGTGCTGGTGGACGCCACTGCCAGCGACGTGGTGGCCGATTGGCATGTGGAATGGTTGCTGCGTGGTGTGCATGTGGTCACCGCCAACAAGTTGGGCCAGGGCACCGCGTTGTCGCGTGCGCAGGCGCTGCACGCGGCGCGTCACGCTAGTGGTGCGCATTATGGCGATAGCGCGACGGTGGGCGCGGGATTGCCAGTGTTGAGTAGCGTGCGCGCGCTGGTGGCGGGCGGCGACCATATCCATTCGATCGAAGGCGTATTGTCCGGATCGCTGGCGTGGCTGTTTGATCGCTATGACGGCAGCGGCGCGTTTTCCGATTGCGTGCGCGAGGCGATGGCGGCCGGTTACACCGAGCCGGATCCGCGTATCGATCTGTCCGGCGAGGATGTGCGGCGCAAGTTGCTGATCCTGGCGCGTGCGGCGGGCTGGCAGCTGGAAGCCGAGCAGGTGCATGTGGAATCGCTGGTGCCCGCAAGCATTGCGCGGCTGCCGCTTGACGCCTTGGATGCGCAGCTGGGCGCGCTGGACGAGGTGGTGGGCGCGCGTTGGCAGCAGGCGCGTGCCGCAGGGCGTTGCCTGCGTTTCGTGGGGCGTGTGGATGCGCATGGCGCCAGCGTCGGCCTGCGCGAATTGGCGTTGGATCACCCGCTGGCCGGTGGTGCCGGCACCGATAACCGCGTTGCGATCAGCAGCGATCGCTATCGCGAGCAGCCGTTGTTGATCCAGGGCCCGGGCGCGGGTGCGGAAGTGACTGCGGCGGCGTTGCTGGATGATGTGCTGCGGATTGTGGCGGGTTGATCGAGTGATTGTCGTTGTTTGAAGCATCGCACAGGCCAAGCCTCTGGCTTGATCAGGTTGCAGCAGGCCAACTGCCTGGCAATCGTGTGCTGAGAGACGCGGCATCAGATACGCATCTGACGCGCATCCAGCCGCAGCTCGCATGTCAGCGAGCTGCGGCTTTCAGATCAGCGTAGGTCAGGTGACACCGTGCGACCGGCCCGCCGCTTACTGCGCAATCGCCTTCAATAACGCAGCATTGAAGCGCTTCGGGTCCTGCACCTGCGGCGAATGTCCGAGGTCGGCGAACTCGATCAGCTTCGCATTCGGAATCGTCTCGGCCGCACGTTTCCCCAGCTTGGTGTAATCGCCGACGCGTGCCTTGACCTCGGGGGGGGCGGTGTCCTTGCCGATCGCGGTGCGGTCCTTGAGGCCGATGAACAGCGTGGTCGGCACGGCGAGTTTGGGCAGTTCGTAGACCACCGGTTGGTTGAACACCATGTCGTAGGTCAGCGCCTGATTCCAGGCAACGGCCTGCTTGCCGTTGCCCAGCGACATGCCGGCCTGCATGCGCGCCCAGCGTTCGAACTCGGGCTTCCACTGGCCGGCGTAATAGACCTCCATCTGATACTTTTTGATGCGCTCGAAACTGATCTTCAGTTCGTTGTCGTACCAGGCATCGACGCTACGCCACGGGATGCCTTCGGCCTTCCAGTCTTCCAGGCCGATCGGGTCGACCAATGCCAACTGCTCGGTGGCCTTCGGATACATCAGCGCATAGCGGATGGCGAGCATGCCGCCCATCGAATGACCGACCACCACGGCACGTTCGATGCCCAACTTTTTCAGCAGCGCCTGTGTGTTGTCGGCCAGCTGCGCGAAAGAAAATTGATAAGCCGCCGGCTTGCTGGATTTGCAAAAACCCACCTGGTCCGGCGCGATAACGCGGTAGCCGGCGGTGCTCAACGCGGCAATGGTCTGCTCCCAGGTGGCAGCGCAGAAGTTCTTGCCATGCAGCAGCACGGCGGTGCGTCCGTTGGGCTTGCCGGTGGGTGCGACATCTAGGTACGCCATTTCCAGCGGCTGCTGTTGCGAAGTGAGCGCGAAGGTCTTGACCGGATACGGGTAGTCGAAGCCTTCCAGGCGCGGGCCATAGCTGGTTTCCTGCGCCATCAATGGGCCGCAGGCCAGGGCCAGGGCGAGAGTGCAGACAAGCTGTCGCATCGCGATCTCCGTGGGAATTCAGCCTTCGACAGTACACACGTGCATGTGGTGATCGCGTTCAACGTGGCAACCCGCGTGCGGGAACGCCTGCTGTGTCGGATCAGTTCGCTGCGTTTGATGTCTGTTGCGATGCGCCAGGCGCGCGGGGTGGCCGCGAATCTCTTATTGCAGCCGATGAGGCATGGCAGCTAGCGCCTCATCACACTCAGGCGTGCTTTCACGATCGCGCGCAGTTGCCTGCCAATGCAGCCGAGCAGGACCCGCCATCGCTCAGCATTCGATGACGTTGACCGCCAGGCCGCCGCGGCTGGTTTCCTTGTACTTGTCCTGCATGTCGCGGCCGGTGTCGCGCATGGTCTTGATGACCTTGTCCAGCGAGACCTTGTGCTTGCCGTCGCCGCGCATGGCCATGCGGCTGGCATTGATCGCCTTCACCGCGCCCATCGCATTACGTTCGATGCACGGGATCTGCACCAGGCCGCCGATCGGATCGCAGGTCAGGCCGAGGTTGTGTTCCATGCCGATTTCCGCGGCGTTTTCGATCTGCCCCGGGTTGCCGCCGAGCGCGGCGACCAGACCGCCAGCGGCCATCGAACACGCCACGCCCACTTCGCCCTGGCAACCGACTTCGGCGCCGGAAATGGAGGCGTTTTCCTTGTAGAGAATGCCGATGGCCGCAGCGGTGAGCAGGAAGTCGAAGATGCGCTGCTCGGATGCGCCGGGGCAGAAGCGATCGAAGTAATGCAGCACCGAGGGAATGATGCCGGCCGCACCGTTGGTGGGTGCGGTAACGACGCGGCCGCCAGCAGCATTTTCTTCGTTGACCGCAAGCGCGTACAGATTGACCCAGTCCAGCGTGGTCAACGGATCGCGCATCGCTGCTTCCGGTTTGGACGACAGTTCGCGATACAGGGCCGGTGCGCGACGCGAGACGTTCAGGCCACCCGGTAGCGTGCCTTCCTGGCGAATGCCGCGTTCCACGCACGACTGCATCGCCGCCCACAGTTCGCGCAGGCCGGCGCGAATTTCGTCTTCGCTACGCCAGCTCTTTTCGTTTTCGAACATCAGTGCTGCGATGCTCAGACCGCTGCGTGCGCATTGCGCGAGCAGTTCGTCGCCACTGAGGAACGGGTAGGGCAGTGGCGTCTCGTCGGCCACGATACGGTCGTCGGCGGCATCGTCCTGGTTGACCACAAAACCGCCACCGACCGAGTAGTAATCGCGGGTGGCGATCACGGCGTCATTGGCGTCGTAGGCGGTGAAACGCATGCCATTGGTGTGGTACGGGAGCTTCTGCCGTTTGTTCATCGGCAGGTCGCGTTTTTCGTCGAAGGCGATGGTGTGCTGGCCCATCAAATTGATGCGCTTGCTGGCGCGGATGCGCTCGAGCGTGGCGGGGATGATGTCCGGGTCGATCAGGTTGGGGCGGTTACCTTCCAGGCCGAGTAGCACGGCCTTGTCGGTGCCATGGCCGCGGCCGGTCAGGGCCAGCGAGCCGAAGACCTCGGCGCGGATGCGCACCACGTCCTGCAGGCGTCCGGCGTCGAGCAACCAGCGATGCACGAAGCGTTCGGCCGCGCGCATCGGCCCCACGGTATGGGAGGAACTCGGACCGATGCCGATCTTGAACAGGTCGAACGTGCTGACAGCCATGCTTGCCGGAGAGGTGAGCGTAAAGGCGGCTATTCTAGTCTTTCGGCGATTGCGGCACGGCTGCAGCGCAGCATTGAGAGCTTTGCGATGGCTTTGATCCTGTACCAACGCGACGATTGCCACCTGTGCGACCAGGCCGTGGCGGTGCTGGCGCAGACGCGCGCGGGCGAATTCAGCAGCGTGTTCATCGATGGCGATGCGGCGCTTGAGTCTGCTTACGGCGAGCGCGTGCCGGTGCTGCGCGATGCGGTTGGGCGCGAGTTGGGGTGGCCGTTCGATAGCCGGCGTTTGCTGGAGTGGTTGAATTCCGGCACGCGCTGATGTGGCGCTCGTGGACCCGGTACGCGCCAGATTTTGGATTTAGAGCGGCTTAAAACGACTTCACGCCGGTCTGGTGCGGAGCGGATGATCTGGGCCTTCGCTGCAGGGCGGCCGATCTGCGGGTTTGCTGCAGGGCCCTTGCCCGCCCACCGTCGCGGGACACGCCGCAAGTACGTCCGTGTAGGCTCTTACGCGGCATCTATGCCGCGTAAGGTCCCGCGACGGTGGGCGGGCAAGGACCAGTCGAGATGGTCGGTGTGCATGCTTTTGAACAAAGCAACCGAACAACTTTCTGGTGCGGTGTCCTTGCCGCTTGCGGGACCGTGTGGCGGCATGGATGCCGCCACCGAGCCTACATGGACGTACTTGCGGCGTGTCCCGCGAGCGGTGAGGGCACCGCGCGCTCGACCAACTCAGCGTTTGACCCGGGCGTTTGACTGCATGTAACAAGATGCGGCTAACAAAATATTCTTGTCGGCCGCCCGTTCAAGGTGTCAGCCGCTTTGATTCAACGGCACCATTGCTGCTCGCAGGGCACGCCATCGTGGTCGCCGTCCATTTCGGTATTTGGGCAATGCTGCAACACGTAAGTGGCATCGTCGCAGGAGGTCATCTGCGAGCAGTGCGTGCGTCCGCCACAGCTGTATTGCGCGGTGGGCGCAGACGCAGGAGTTGCTACGGGCCGCGTTGGCGACGACATTTGCTCTAGTGCCGGTGCCGGGGTGAATACATCGATCAAGTAATCGCGCTGCTGATAGGCGAACGCCCCGCCACCGAGCACCAGCATCATGAGCAAGACCTTTCCAAGCCCGATCTGTCTTTTTGCCGGCGCCATGCGTGCCGTGTTGCGTCGCACAGGCGCGTCATGCTTGGGCGCACGCGCTCCGGCGCGCATCACGCGCACCGCTTGCTGTCGCCCATCCTTGCCTGGTTCGATCTCGAAGGAAATCAGCTCGCCGATACGCGGCGCATCTGCGCTTCTGGGAAACGCGGAAATATGCACGAACACCTCATCGCCCGGCTGAGCCGGGGTAATGAAGCCGAAGCCGCGATCGGGATTCCAGCGGGTCAACGTTCCGTGTGTGCGCATCGTCGGCGTCCTTTGGATGAGTGCCGGGTCTAACTGTCGCGCGGTGTCATCCAATCGCCAGACACAAAAAAACGGCGGACCCGACGAGGTAGTCCGCCGTTTAGTGGCCGCGTCCGGTTGCGGCCGGTGGCGTTACTTCGCCTTGAACACGACCTTGGTGCTGATCGCGGTTTCGTTGGGGATGGTCTTGGTGTCGGCCCAGTCGCCGCCGCCCACGCCGAAGTCCAGGCGCTTCACCACTGCCTTGCCGGCCAGCACCGGCTGTGCGCCGGGTGTCCAGGTGAAGGTCAGCGTGACCGGCTTGCTGATGCCGCGCAATTCCAGCGTGCCGTCGGCGGCGTACTGGTTGCCGCCGATTGCGCGGAACTTGTCGGCGCGGTAGCGCGCGGTGGCGAACTTGGCCACGTTGAAGAAGTCCGGCCCCTGCAGGGTCGAATCACGGTCGCCATTGCCGCTGACGGCACCTGCCAGCGGGATGCGCACGTCGAGCTTGGCACCGGCCAGATTGGCCGGATCGAAACTCAGCGTGGTGTCGAACCCGGGGAACTTGCCGGTGAAGACTTCGCCGTCGTACTTGCTGGCAAACACCAGCGACGAGCCGGGTGCCTGCACGTAATCGGCAGCGAGGACCGGGGCGGCAGCGAACGTGGCCACCAATGAGGCGGCGACCAGCAGGGGAGAGGCGAACAACCTGGACGACATGGGGAATCCTTTAGGTTTTGGAAGAGAGCCAACCGCGCGGCAACATCCGCACCAAGGTGGCGTCACGCTGGAACAGGTGGTGGTAGAGCGCAGCGCCGGCATGCGCCAGCACCACCGCAATCAACAACCAGAAGCCCCACTCGTGGATGAAATGCGCAATCACGCGCAGTTGTTCGTCCGGCGGGCTGAGCTTGGGGACGGCAAACAAGCCGAACCAACGGAACGGGCGCAGGCCGCTGGTGGAGTCGTACAGCCAGCCCGACAACGGCATGGCGAAGATCATGGCGTACAGCAGCCAGTGCGTGAGCCCGGCGATGCGTTCCTGCCAGCGCGGGGTACCGCTTACCGGCGGCGGTGCGCCTGCATAGATGCGCCAGCCCAGCCGCACGATCACCAATGCCAGCACGGTCAGACCCACCGACTTGTGCGCGGTGTAGACCCAGAAATATTTCGGGGTCTTGGGCAGGTTGCCCATGATCAGGCCAACCACGCCCAACGCCAGAATCAGCAGTGCGATCAGCCAATGCAGGGTCTGGCTGACACCGCCCCAACGTTCGATGTTCTTCAGGCTCATGCTCAGGATTCCGGGCTGGTGGCAGCGTCAGGGGCGGCGGGTATGTTCTGCGGTTGCGGTGCGTCGTCTTCGGCACGGCCTTCGCGCACGGCTTCCGCTTCGATGCGCAGTTCCACCGAGTCGCCGATCATCGACTTCCACGCGTCGATTCCGAACTCGGCACGGCTCAGCGTGGCGGTGGCCGAGAAACCGGCAGTGCGCCGGAACGGCGGCAGCGGATGGCGTTTGAGCGCGTTGAGGGTGACGTCCAGGGTGACCGGGCGGGTGACGCCGTGCAGGGTCAGGTTTCCGCTGACCTTGGCGTGGTCTTCGCCGCTGGCTTCGACGTGCGTGGAGACGAAATGCGCGTCGGGAAACCGCTCGGCGTCGAGCAGGTTGCGCGCCAGCGTGGCCTCGTTCCACTTGGCATCGCCCAGGTCGGCGCGGTGCAGCGGCACGTTGACATCCAGCCGTGCGGAGGCCCAGTCGTCCGGGTCGAACACCAGCGTGCCGCTACTTCCGGAAACGGTGCCCAACGCCTTGGAAAACCCGGCATGTTCGACTGCGAACAGCACCCGCGTGTGCACCGGATCCAGCGCGTAACGCACCGGCGCGGCGGTTGCGGCAAGGCTGGTCGCGACCAGGGCGGGAAGCAGCAACAGGCGGGCGAGGATTGTCATGGGCGGATTCTAGGCATTCCCGCTGCGCTCCGCTTGGCTTGCGCTCGCAACGATCCGTTGCGAGCATGCGGGCTGGACGTGGAAAGGATGCCCACATGCGTGCGCTCATCGTTGTGCTTGTCTTGCTGCTTGGCGCTTTGCCATGTGCGGCGAAGATTCCCGAGATTCCCCGTTTCCGCATTGTAGGGCCTAGCGATGGACTTCCATCGACCATGGTGGTTGCGATCCACCAGGATCGTGCCGGTTATCTGTGGCTTGGCACCCTGGATGGCCTGGTGCGTTACGACGGCGCGGGATTCAGGACCTGGAGACACGATCCGAACGACCCTGCGTCGTTGCCCTGCAATGCGGTCCAGGCGCTGCATATCGATGCGCTGGACAGGATATGGATCGGCTGCGGCAAGACGCTGAGCGTCATGGATGCCGGACGACGCCACTTTCGCCACTATCGCACTGCGGACTATCCTTTGCTGAAGGACGGCGAGATCTACAGCATCGCTGCGTTCGACGGCGATATCTGGGCAGGGACCACGTCCGGCGCGCTGGTCCGCATCGATGCTGGTGGGACGATGTCGTCGGTGGATCTGGGCGCGGTCGATGGCGATCTTGACCAGGCCATGATCATGAATCTTGCAGCGGACAACCGGCAGCGGCTGTGGATCGCAACCAGTAATGGACTGGCTTATTACGACGGGAAACATCTGCGTCGCGAATATGTCCCAGACGAGCCGAACCGGCAGTCGGCCATTTTCGGTCTGCAATGGACCGGCGACCGTCTGTGGCTGGGCAGCGAGTCTGGATTGCATGTCATGGGGTCCAACGATCAATGGCAGCCGCTTCCCTGGGGAACGATGTTCGGTAGCGGCAACGAGTTCTGGGGCGCAGTGGCTGCTCAGGACGGCGAGTTCTGGCTAGGGAGCGGACGCGGTCTATGGCGGACGCGTGGCGAGCGTCCACCGGTCCCTGCCTTCAGCGGTGAGGGTCCGTTGTCGCGCCGTAATGTGGTCGGTCTGCTGGGAGCGGCCGATGGGGGGCTTTGGGTTCCGATGCATGGCACTGGCCTGGGGTATTTGCCGGCGGATTGGAAGCGCAGTGCCGTGCTCAAGCCCGCCGTGCCGACCGGCGATGCCATTTATTGCAATCTGGCACCCGCCACACGGTCTGGTGGTTTGTGGCAGGTGGATACAGACGGTCGCTTGTTGCGCGTTGATCCGAGCACGGGCGACACGTTTCAGACAGGATTGCAGTCGCCGCATCTCAAGGGCATGGAGCTGGTGTCGGCGTTGGAGGATCGTCTGCAGCGTGTCTGGCTGGGCAATTTGAGCTTTGGTCTCTCGCGGATGGATCTGCGCACTGGTGAGTTCATCCACTGGCCGTCCGATGGTCCCGAACCGGCATCCGCGCTGTCGGCGCCGGACTGGATCATCGAGCAGGGCGACACGGTGTGGATGGCATTCCTCGACATGGTGCAGCAGCGCGATTTACGTAGCGGCCGCGTCTTGCAGCGCATCACTCAGCAGGACCTGCATGGCCTCAGCGACATCGCTGTACAGCAGCTTGAACAAGGCCCCGACGGGCGTGTCTGGGCTGCGGGCGAGGGCGGCATGTTTGCCTGGGACGACACCTCTCGCCGCTTTGTGCCGGTTGCAGGTCTCGAAGGAACCCCGATCCAGGCGTTTGCCAGCCAATCGCCGGAGACGGTGTGGGTATACCGGGCCACCGGTGCGGAACAATGGAAAAAAACCGCAACAGGCTGGACGCGTGTGCGCCACGTGGGCGAAGCCGACGGGCTGGCCGGATTCGACGCCTCTGCAATGCAGATCGACCCGCATGGCAGGGTCTGGATTTCCAGCTTGCGTGGGCTCTGGCGGATCGATCCCTCGGTGACGCCGGCACGGCTGCGCAATATCGGCACGCGCGATGGGTTGACCAGTCAGGAATTCGTCCAGCATTGCCTGCTGATGGCGGGCGACACCTTGATCGGGGCGACAAGCGATGGCTCCACCGTGTTGCTGGATACCGCAATGCCCGATATCGCACCGTTTGTGCCCGCATTGCAGTTGGAACATCTCAGCGTGCTGCGTAATGGTGCACGCATCGCGTTGCCGATGGATCGCCCGTTTCAGCTGGGTCCCGGGGACCGGCAGTTGCAGATCGTCAGTCGTCTGCTGTCGTATAGCGATCCGCTTTCCAATCGTTATCGCAGTTTCTTGAAAGGCTTCGATACGGAGTGGCAGACCTCGGGCAACGCGGGGATCCGCGAATTTGCCAGTTTGCCTGCCGGCAACTACGAGCTCGCGCTGCAGGGTGTAGACCCCTTGGGTAATCGCTCGCCAGTGCGCACCCTGCGATTTACGGTCAATCCACCCTGGTGGCGCAGCGACGTCGGTATCGCGCTGATCTGCCTGCTTGGATTGCTGCTGAGCGCATTGCTTGCCGCCGCCTATCGCCGGCGTGTGCGCATGCGTGCGCAATGGCAACTTGCGCAGCACAAACGCGAGCTTGCCGAGCAGGCGTCGCAGGCCAAGACGCGGTTTCTTGCGACATTGGGGCACGAGGTGCGTACGCCGATGACCGGTGTGCTGGGGATGAGCGAGTTGCTGCTGCAAACACCGTTGGATGGACGTCAGCAGGGCTACGCCAGCGCAATCCAGTCGGCGGGCAAGCATCTGCTGCGGCTGGTCAACGATGCGTTGGATCTGGCGCGGATCGAGGCCGGTAAGCTGCCATTGGATTACCGCGATTTCGATTTGCGCCAGCTGATCAGGCAAGTGGCCGAGCTGGTGCGCCCGACTGCCGAGCAGAAGCAGTTGGTCTTCGAGTGCGAGCTGGAGGATGCGTTGCCGCCGGCACTGCACGGCGATGCCAGCCGGGTGCAGCAGATCCTGCTCAATCTGTTGTTCAACGCGGTCAAGTTCACTGAGCGCGGCAGTGTGAGTTTGCGTGTCTCAGTGCTGCCGCAAGGCCACAAGCAAGGCATCCGGATGGAGGTGCGCGATACCGGCCCCGGCATGAGTGCAGAACAGCGCGGGCGCCTGTTCCAGCGCTTCGAGCAGGCCGAAGGCGCACTCACGCTTGCGCGGCATGGCGGCAGTGGCCTGGGGCTGGCGATCTGCCGCGAATTGGCAGCGGCCATGGGCGGTGAAGTGACAGTCAGCAGCGAACTGGGGCAGGGCGCGTGTTTCGTGGTCGAACTGCCGTTGCGCTGGGTGGCTGCGTTACCTGCAGTGACGCCGAATGTGGCACGCACAACGCCGCTTCACGATCAGGCGCCGCTGCAGCTGCTGCTGGTCGAAGACGACCCCACCGTGGCGCAAGTGATTGTCGGCCTGCTGCAGACGCGCGGGCATCAGGTCACGCATGTGTTGCATGGTCTTGCGGCACTGGCCGAGGTGAGTACGCGCAGCTTCGATGCCGGCCTGTGCGACCTGGACCTGCCCGGCATCGACGGCGCGGCACTGGTGGCGCAGTTGCGCGCGCGCGGCGTGCGTTTTCCGATCGTTGCGGTGACCGCACGCGCCGACGCCGATGCAGAACCGCAGGCAATGGCGGCCGGGTGCAATGGGTTCTTGCGCAAGCCGGTCACCGGCGACTTGCTTGCGCAGGTACTGGCGCGCGCGCTTGCTGACGCCAGCGACGCACAGGAAGACCCGGTTGCCGACTAGGGGCGGCCGTGGCCAAGCAGGTACAGTGCAGTCCCGCCAGGGAGCGCGCGCAAGCGTGCAGGTGGCGATGGGGACAAGGATGAAGATGAAGAAGGTGCTGCTGTCGTTGCTTGCGCTCTTGTTGCTGCTGATCGGTGTGGATGCGTTGGCGGTGAACCAGATCGAGACCCCGCGCATGCGCCGGTTCGGGCCGGTCGAAGGCCTGCCTTCGCGCATGGTGCTGGCCTTGGCGCAGGACCGGCAGGGTTATATCTGGGCGGCCACCAGCGACGGTCTGGCGCGCTATGACGGCATCGGCTTGCAGGTGTGGCGGCATGATCCGGCCGATCCGCGATCGATTCCCGGCAACCAGGTGGAAACGCTGCTTGTCGATGATCGCGACCGGGTCTGGATCGGTGCCAATGGCTCGCCGGTGGGCATGCTGGATGCAGGGCGCAAGGATTTCGCGCAGTTTCCCGAGATCACCGAAACCTGCGTGGGGCAGGTGTGGTCGTTGGCGCAGGCGCAAGGAGCGATCTGGATCGGCACCAGCGATGGTGGCTTGTGCCGGCGCGAAGAAAACGGCCGCATCACCGCATTTCATGCAACGCCCGATGCAGCGGACGGTTTACCCAGCGACACCATTCTGAGCATGGTGACCGACGCGCGCGGCCGGCTCTGGATTGCCACGGCCAGTGGTCTGGTGATGCGCGACGGCGAGCGCTTCGTCCGCATTGCGCCGACGCAATTGAGCACGGCCGTGCTCAAGCTGAGCAAGGATCCCGACGGTACGCTGTGGGTAGGCAGCAGCAAGGGTTTGTACCGCGTGACAACGGCAGGTGTGCTGGAGCCGGCGCCCTGGGCCGGGTCGGCCGCCGTGCGTGCCGGCACTGTGGTACACGATGTCCATGGCGGTTACTGGGTCGGCGCAGCCGATGGTTTTTTTCGAGTAGCACCCGGCGAAACTGCGCTGCGAGTGATGGAAGGCGATCGTGGTAGTGGGTTTCTTACCGCGCACAGCGGTGTGCTCGATGTCATGCAGGACCGCCAGGGCGGCCTGTGGCTAGGGATGATCTCGCAAGGTATGGCGTACCTGCCGCCGGATTGGCAGCGCTTCTCGACATTCTTCGAAACACTGGGAAAACCTCTGGAAAGCCTGTATCTGGTGAACGTTGCCGCAGATGGTGAACGTTTTCTGGTGACCACGGGCGAGGGGGTGTATCGGGTCAGCGAAGACGGTGCAGTAGTGCCGGTGGTGCATAGCGATGCGCTGGGTGGCGGTTCGGTGCAATCGGTGCTGCCGGCAGGCGATGGCAATCTGTGGATCGCAATGCGCGAGGGCATCACGCGCTATACCCCTGCCACGGGCGCGCGCCGCGACTTTCCTGTGGATGTCGGCACGCCCGATATCCACCGCGTGGAGCTGATGGCAGCCGGTATCGATGGCGAGTTCTGGCTATCGATCGTGCAGGGCGGCGTGCAGCGACGTGCGGCGGATGGACATGTGCTGGCGACATTCCGTTTCGGCGCCGATCTGGGCATGGACGACGACATGGTGCAGCAGTTGTTAGTGCGGCCGGATGGGAGTGCATGGGCGGCGACCGGCTATGGACTGTGGGTCTGGCAGGGCGAACGCTTTCGCAAAGTAATCGGCGATGGACATGAGGTCTACGCACTGGCTTTTGTATCGCCACACGAGTTCTGGGCGGGGCGCTCTGGCGCGTTGGAGCGCTACAGCTGGGATGGATCGCAGGCGCGGCTACTGGAGCGCATCGGGCGCGCGCAGGGGATTCCGGCAACGGACATCCGTGGCTTGGCATTGGGCGGTACAGACACGGTGTGGGCCACTACTTCACGTGGCCTGCTCGCCTATCGGCGCGGGCAGCCGCGGATCCACATGTTCGGCCAACGCGATGGCCTGCCCGACAGCGAATTCTCGATGCGTCCACCGGTCACCGGCCCCACTGGACAAGTATTGGCGCTGACCACCAGCGGCATCGTGCTGTTCGACCCATCGCGGCCGTTTTCCGCCGCGCCATCGGCACGGCTGGTGATCGAATCGGTGCAGGTGCGCCGTAACGATGCCGAGCGCTCGCAGCCGGTCTCTCACAAGGTGCCGATGGTGCTGCAGGCGCGCGATCGCGATCTGCGTATCAGTGCGCGATTGCTGTCGTTCGTCGATCCGGCCTCTGCGCATTATCGTTACCGCATCGACGGCTACGACGAACGCTGGGTGGAGCAGGGCGCTGGCGGCGAACGCGTGATTTCGCGCTTGCCGCCCGGCGACTACCGCATCGAAGTGCAGGCGCGTGCCGGCGAGGGCGACTGGGTCGCTGCACCGACGTTGCAGCTGGAAGTTCGCCCGCCGTGGTGGCTGAGCACACCGGCGCAGCTAGTGGCCGCGTTGCTGTGCGTGCTGCTGTCATGCCTGGGTGTGTGGGCCTGGCGGCGCCGCGTGCGGCGCCAGCAGGAATGGGTGCTGGCACAACAACGCCAACAGCTTGCCGAGCAGGCCTCGGTGGCCAAATCGAACTTTCTTGCCAACCTGGGACATGAAGTACGCACGCCGATGACCGGTGTGCTCGGCATGAGCGAACTGCTGCTGGCCACGCCACTGGATGCCAAGCAGCGCAGTCACGTCGACGCGATCCGCAAGGCCGGTGCGCATCTGCTGCGGTTGGTCAACGATGCACTGGATCTGGCGCGTATCGAAGCCGGCAAACTGGAGCTGGTGCAGCAGCCGTTCGACCCGGCGCAACTGACCCAGGAACTGGCCGATTTCATGCATCCGATCAGCGAAGCGCGCGGATTGCGCTTTCACTATCGCAATCAATTGCCTGCGCAGTTGGTCGTGCTGGGCGACGCGACGCGGGTACGCCAGATCCTGATCAATCTGCTCGGCAACGCGATCAAGTTTTCCGAACGCGGCGAGGTTTCTCTCACGGTCAGTCGGCATGGCGAGGTGCTGCGTTTCAAGGTGCGCGATTCCGGGCCGGGCATCGGCCCGGAGCAGCAGAAGCGCTTGTTTCAGCGATTCGAACAAGCCGATGGCGCGCGCACCAGCGCTCGCTACGGCGGCAGCGGCCTGGGGCTGGCGATCTGCCAGGAACTCACCGTGGCGATGAAGGGCGCGATCCGCGTGCGCAGCAGGCTCGGCGTCGGCACCCAGTTCAGCGTGGACCTGCCGTTGCCGATCGACCGCTCCGGCGTGCGCATCGCTTCTGGCGAGCTGGGCGCGGTGGCCGGTGAGTCGTTGCGCATCTTGCTGGTGGAAGACGACCCGACCGTGGCCGAGGTGATCTCCGGCCTGCTGATGGGCCGTGGGCATCGGGTGGTGCATGCCGCGCATGGGTTGGCGGCGCTGTCGGAGGCGGTCGATGGCGGTTTCGACATCGCGCTGCTGGATCTGGATCTCCCCGGCCTGGATGGATTTGCGCTGGCATCGCAACTGCGCCGGCTCGGGCATGGGTTCCCACTGCTCGCAGTCACCGCGCGTGCCGACGGCGATGCGGAGCGCCAGGCGCAGGCCGCAGGTTTCGATGGATTCCTGCGCAAGCCGGTCACCGCCGATATGTTGGTTGACGCGATTGCGGCGGCGCGGGTACGCGCCGATACGCAGCCGATGCCCTTGAGCGGTTGAGATAGCTGGCTAGTGGTAACTGTCTTAGACCAACCCCGCCGCTGCGCTTCAGAGTAAAAGCTCGAACACGACGCCTGTCCAATGACCTAGATTGCCAGGATCGCAGCTTCGCGTGTTGCCAGCATCGCGCCCGGTCCGCACTATGCGTTCAAAGGAAAAACAAGAAGGCATGCTGCAACCACGCTCTCCCTTCCGTCGCATGCTTGCGACCAATCTGATTGCGCGCTGCAGGCTGCTGCTGTGCCTGGTTCTGATATGCGGCTGGCCGACGTTGGTGCTGGGCGGTGTGCCGGCGTTGCCGCAGCCGCGTCAATTGACGGTGGCCGATGGGCTGCCATCCAACGTAGTGTATGGGTTCGACGAGGACGAAAACGGCTATCTGTGGTTGGCCAGTAGCGATGGGCTGGCCCGCTACGATGGCCGCAATTACCGCATCTGGCGCATCGAAGAAGGGCTGCGTGATAACCAGGTCTGGGCTGTCCACGTCGACAAGCGCAACCGTGTCTGGATCGGTACCGGCATGGCCGGTCTGGCCATGCTGGATTCCTCTCGTAGCGCCTTCACCTTCTACGATGGCGCGCGCTACCCGGAACTGCGTGGCGCGGCAATCTGGAATATCAAATCTACCGAAGATGGCAGCATCTGGTTCGGTACCGAAATAAACGGGCTGTATCGACTGCAACCGGATGGATTACTGGATCATTTCGTCCATCGCGCTGACGATCCGCGCAGTGTGCCCAATGACGCCATCTATCGACTCGAAGTGGACGCGAAGGGCACCTTGTGGGTTGGCACAGCCGATGGCGTTGCGCACTGGACCGGCAAGGATTTCGAACGGCAGGTCTTTCCGGATGGTACTGAGCAAATCATCACGCGGCTCACTGCAGATCGGGATGGCAGTGTCTGGATCGGCACCAGCGACGACAAGCTGTTTCGGCGTGACCCTAATGGCAGCTTGAGTCCGCATCCCTGGACCGCGCCTTCGCAATATCCGGTCCTTGGCGTATTACTACGGGATCAAGACGGCAGTTACTGGCTCGATACATTGGCCGGGCTAGGTCACGTGATCGACAAGGATGTGCGCAATGTGCCGTTGTATAGCCTCTCAGCGCATGGTCGCATCCGTCCCAATTGGGAGTCCGCTTATCAGGACCGCGAAGGCGGAGTGTGGTTTGCCAGCCCCAATGGTGGACTCTGGCATCTGCCGTCGAACTGGCGCCGTTTTGCAGTGGTATTCAACCTCATGGACGATGGCGGCCAGGGCGGAAATCTCGCAACGCAAGCTGCGGCCAAGTCACGGGATGGCCGGATGTGGCTTGTGGGCACGGCGGGCGTGCTTGAGCGCGTTGATCCGGGCATCGGCAAGATCGAGCGGGTGCTGGCGAGCTTCGGCACGGAGAGCTGGGCCAACAGTGTGCTGGAGGATCGCAAAGGCAGGGTCTGGGTTGGTCAATACGCCGAGCTGGCGCGTTTCGATCCGGCAAACGGCCAATTGCTGAGCTGGAAAGACGGCGCAAGCGGGGCGCGCTCCGAGAGTAAAGATGCCGCCTTAGATGCCTCGCAGGACATTTTGCAGCAGACCGGCGACGGACACATATGGATAAACACCGCAGTGGGGTTGCAGGAGCGCGACGAGGACGGGCATGTCATACGGACCGTGCTGCGTGGCAGTCACGGACTGTATCGCGATCAGGTCGTGCACGAACTACAGACCGGCCCGGAGGGAAACCTATGGCTTGCGACTAATCGCGGTTTGCTCCAGTGGAATGCGAGCAACGCGCGCTTCGAAACGATTTCGGGCGCACCCAATGAACAAATTTTCACTCTCCGCTTTAGCGATAATCAAGTCGCCTGGTTGGCCGGCCTGGGGAAACTGCACCGCTATCTGTTGAAAAATGGGGCGCTGCAGCACCTGGATACCGTCGGTGCCGAGCATGAGTTTCCGGCGCTGGCGCCGAATGGTTTGGTGATCGATCGCGATGGCGTGGCGTGGTTGTCCAGCATGCGCGGGCTGATTCGGGTGGATTCAGCGACCCATGGCGTGCGTGTATATGGCGTACATGACGGCTTGCCCAATCCGCAGTTTGTGCCACGCTCGTTGGTGCAATCTGCCAAGGGTTTGATCGTTGGAGCAACGCCGGACGGGCTAGTGATCTTTGACCCGGCTGAGCTGAAGCCGAGTGATCGCCGTGTACCGCTGGTGATTGAACGGGTGGGCCTGCGTCGCGGCGAGCGCGGGCTGGACCTCAGCCATATCCAGCCGCTGGTGGTCGAAGACGGCGATCGCGATCTGCACTTCGTTGCACGGCTGCTCAGTTTCGCCGACTCCGAATCCAACAGCTACCGCTTCCGTTTGAGCGGCTACGACCCGGACTGGATCGACGTTGGGCCGAGCGGCGAGCGGCTGTTTTCGCGGTTGCCCTCAGGGCATTACACGCTAGAAATACAGGGGCGCACTGCCGAAGGCATCTGGTCGGCGAGCCAGACGCTACGCTTTCAGGTGCTGCCGCCGTGGTGGCTGGCGCCCTGGGGACTGGTCTTTTTGGGTCTGCTCGCGCTATGCGTCATCGCCGCGGCGGTGCTGTGGTATCGCCATCGCCTGCGTCGCTTGAATGCCTGGCAATTGGCCGTGCACAAGCAGGAACTGGCTGAGCAAGCCTCGCTCGCCAAGACACGTTTCCTGGCCACGCTCGGCCACGAAGTACGCACGCCGATGACCGGCGTCCTTGGCATGAGCGAGCTGTTGCTCAAGACTTCGCTGGACAACAAACAGCGTAGCTACACCGAATCGATTCGCCGCGCCGGTGCGCATCTGTTGCGGCTGGTCAACGATGCGCTGGACCTGGCGCGGATCGAATCCGGGCGTCTTGAGCTGGATCTGCAGCCGTTCTCGGTACGCCAACTGATCGCGGAAGTCGAAGGCTTGATGTCACCGCTGGCGCAGGAGCGCAGGCTGCGTTTCAGCCTGGAAGTGGGCCTGCTCGGCGACATCACTGCCAGCGGCGATGTCACCCGTATCCGGCAGATTCTGCTCAATCTGCTCAGCAACGCGATCAAGTTCACCGAGCGCGGCGTGGTCGGTTTGAAGCTGACCACGCTGGGCTCGTATCAGGGCCTGCGTTTCGAGGTAGCCGATACCGGGCCGGGTATCAATGCCGAGCAAAAGGCACGTCTGTTCCAGCGTTTCGAACAAGGTGATGGCGCCAGGACCACCTCGCGCTACGGCGGCAGCGGCCTGGGCCTGGCGATCTGCCGGGAACTGGCGGTGGCGATGGGTGGGCATATCGAAGTGATCAGTCGCCTTGGCGCCGGCACGCGCTTCGTGGTCGATCTGCCGCTGCGTTGGGTCGCCTCGAATGCCACGCTCAGCAGTGAAGTGGAGCGTGCTCGTGCTGCAATCGATCCGCTGCGCATCCTGCTGGTGGAAGATGACCCCACCATCGCCGAGGTCATCGTCGGCCTGCTGCGTTCGCAAGGCCACTCGGTGGTGCATGCGGCACACGGGCTGGCCGCACTGACCGAGGCGGCCGACAACACTTTCGACCTTGCCTTGCTGGATCTGGATCTGCCGGGCCTGGATGGCTTCGCGCTGGCGCGTCAGCTGCGCGTGTTCGGCTACGACATGCCGCTGGTTGCAGTGACCGCGCGCTCTGATGAAGCCGCCGAGCCGACCGCCGAGCAAGCGGGATTCGACAGTTTCCTGCGCAAGCCACTCACCGGCGACATGCTTGCCGACACAATTGCCGAGGCGTTGCGAAGCGTGCGTCCGCGCGGGGACGGATAGAGCGGATGCCCAGTCAGTGGAGACAAGTGGTGTTCGGGCGTCGTGCGGCGCCTTCGTCGGGTAACGGGCAGCTTGAACAGCGATGCGTCGTGCCGGCGATCTTCCGGGGCGTCCGGGTCGTTTCGGCTGGACGCAGTCCTGTGCGCCGACTGCGGCAGACAGCGGATGGACCTGTGACGCTGCCGTATCGGTTGTGGGCATGGGAAAGATGAGCAGCAGTGGAGCTACAAGCGGGCCCGGGCTTGCCCGCACTGCGCTTGGCCCGCACTATGCGGCGACTTGTCGTGAAACGTGTCCAGTGCGCCTTTTTCTGTGTTTTTCCTATTGGTTGATTGCTGCGGTGGCGCTGCTTCCGTGCGTTACAGTGCGACCTGCACTTGCGACCCCGGGCGCGCTGCTCACGCCGGTACCCAGCCAGGTCACGGTCGCCGACGGGCTGCCGTCGGACACCATCAGTGAACTTGCCGAAGACAAGCAGGGCTATCTCTGGCTCGCCAGCGATGACGGACTAGCTAGATTTGATGGGCGCAACTATCGCATCTGGCGGATGGAAGACGGGCTGACCAGCAACGCGATCTGGACCATTTGCGTCGATGGCGACAATCGGGTGTGGATGGGTTTCGAGAATGGCGGTGCCGGCTTTCTGGACGCCAAAACACGCGCGTTCACACGCCTGCAGAATGCGCAATTCCCGGAGTTGGCCGAAATTACGGTGTGGGCGCTGGCACAGACTCCGAACGGCGACATCTGGCTTGGCACCGCTGCCCACGGACTGTACCGGTGGCGTCCCGATGGCAGCATGCAGCGATTTTCCAACGTGCCCGGCGACTCCGCCAGTCTGCCGTCCGACAGCGTGAACGGGTTCGAGGTCGCGCCCGACGGGACCTTGTGGATTGGAACCCCTGGAGGGCTGGCTCGCTGGGATGGTGCGCATTTCGAGCGAGTGCCGCTTCCTGGAACCACGCAAGCCGTCAATCGGTTGTACATGGAGCGCAGTGGCGACACGCTTTGGATCTCGGATATCGCAGGTGACGCGTTTAGCATAAACGCCAACGGCCAGGTCAGCCTTCAGCCATGGAAAAACGCGGCCAGCAAGCAGCGTGTCCTGGGTATCCTGCTGCATGATCGTGGCGGGCGTTACTGGCTGGACACTAACGGCGGCATCGCCCTGTCTTCTGCAGGAACCGACTTCAGCAGCGTGCCGATCTACAGCTTGTCGGCGCATGGTCTGGTCAGGCGAAACTGGATCACAGCTTACGAAGATCGGGAGGGCGGGCTGTGGTTTGCGGCGCTTGAAGGCGGTCTGTGGCACCTGCCTCCGCATTGGGACACCTTTGCGGTGCTTGCGCACTACAGCGATGATCCGCAGTCGCTGGCCAATCCCTCCGTGCTGTCGACAGCGCCTTCGTCTTCGGGCGGTGCCTGGTTAGCTGGTAGCCGGGGCGTGCTGGAATATCTCGATCCGACCACCGGCCAACTGCAGAAGCATCTGGCGAAAATCGACGGAGTTCGTCCGCCAGACTCCATGCTCGAAAGCAGGCGCGGGTTCGTCTGGATCGGGGTACAAGGATCGTTGGTCCGCTACGACCCGCGGACGCGACAAGTCAAACGCTGGCAACTGCGGGAAGATGTGGAACCCGATCCCGACGGTGCCGCGGACCGACCGAGTTGGATGGCAGAGGACGCGCAGGGCCGACTGTGGGTGACTGTGCTGGAGCATGGTCTGCAAATCCGCAACGAAGATGGACAGTTGCTTCGGACCATCGTCAATGGCAGTCATGGACTGGAAGCATTGACCATTCTGGACATACGCCTTGGTCCCGACGGTCAGATATGGCTGAGCAATAACGCCGGTCTAAGGCGCTGGGACCCCGCTGCCGACCGATTTATCCCCGTCGACGGTGCGCCGTCCGTGCCGACCTATCTTTTCCGGCTTGGCGAGGGTGGCGTGGTCTGGACCGGGTTGGCGGGCGAGATACGCCGATATCTGTGGGATGGAAAGCAGCTCAAGCACCTGGATACCGTCGGAAAAGACCAGGAGTTTCCGATGGTGGCGCCCAATGGAATGGTGGTCGATGCCAGGGGAGTGGCCTGGGTGTCCAGTCAGCGCGGCCTGATCCGGATCGATCCTGGCAGCAGATTGGTGCGTGTGTATGGGGTGCACGATGGGCTCCCCAATCAGCAGTTGCTAATCAACACACTGGTGCAGGCGGGCAGCGGGCAGATCGTTGGCGCGGCGCCTGATGGCGTCGTGGTGTTCGATCCGGCCACGATGCGACCCAGCACACGCAGACCGCCATTGATTATCGAGCGAGTGGGCTTGCGGCGCGGGGAGCGTGGGCTGGATATCACCGGACAGGAGCCGCTCACAATGCAGGACGCCGATCGCGATCTTCACATCGTTGCGCGCCTGCTCAGCCTGGCTGATTCCGAGTCCAATAGTTACCGCTTCCGCCTCAGCGGCTACGACCCGGACTGGATCGACGTCGGGCCAAGTGGCGAGCGGCAGTTTTCGCGTTTGTCGCCGGGTCACTACACGCTGGAAATTCAAGGGCGCACCGCCGAGGGCATCTGGTCGGCGAGCCAGACACTACGCTTCCAGGTGCTGCCGCCGTGGTGGCTGGCGCCCTGGGGATTGGTCTTTTTGGGTCTGCTCGCGCTATGCGTCATTGCCGCGGCGGTGTTGTTGTATCGCCGTCGCCTGCGTCGCTTGAATGCCTGGCAATTGGCGGTGCACAAGCAGGAAATTGCCGAGCAGGCCTCGCTCGCCAAGACACGTTTCCTGGCCACGCTCGGCCACGAAGTACGCACACCGATGACCGGTGTGCTGGGCATGAGCGAGTTATTGCTCAAGACCTCGTTGGACAACAAGCAGCGCAGCTACACCGAATCGATCCGGCGTGCCGGCGCGCATCTGCTGCGGTTGGTCAACGATGCGCTGGATCTGGCGCGGATCGAATCCGGGCGGCTGGAACTGGATCTGGAGCCCTTTTCGGTGCGCCAACTGGTAGCCGAAGTCGAAGGCCTGATGGCGCCACTGGCGCAGGAGCGCGGCCTGCGTTTCAGCCTGGAAGTGGGCCTGCTCGGTGATATCACGGCCAGCGGCGATGTCACCCGCATCCGCCAGATTCTGCTCAATCTGCTCAGCAACGCGATCAAGTTCACCGAGCGCGGCGTTGTCGGGCTCAAGCTGACCACGCTTGGCTCGTATCAAGGTCTGCGTTTCGAGGTGGCCGATACCGGGCCGGGCATCAATGCCGAGCAAAAGGCGCGTCTGTTCCAGCGTTTCGAACAAGGCGACGGCGCCAGGACCACCTCGCGCTACGGTGGCAGCGGCCTGGGTCTGGCGATCTGCCAGGAACTGGCAATGGCGATGGGGGGGCATATCGAAGTTATCAGTCGCCTCGGCGCCGGCACGCGCTTTGTCGTCGATCTACCGCTGCGTTGGGTCGCCTCCAACGCCACGCTCGGCGGCGAGGTGGCGCGTGCCGGTGGAGCGGTCGCCCCGCAGCGCATCCTGCTGGTGGAAGACGACCCGACCATCGCCGAGGTCATCGTTGGCCTGCTGCGTTCGCAAGGCCACTCGGTGGTGCACGCACCGCACGGGCTGGCCGCACTGACCGAAGCGGCCGACAACACTTTCGACCTTGCCCTGCTGGATCTGGATCTGCCGGGCCTGGATGGCTTCGCTCTGGCGCGGCAGCTGCGCGTGTTCGGCTACGACATGCCGCTGATTGCAGTAACCGCGCGTTCTGATGAAGCAGCCGAGCCTACTGCCGAGCAAGCCGGATTCGACAGCTTCCTGCGCAAGCCGCTCACCGGCGACATGCTCGCCGACACCATCGCCGAGGCGTTGCGAAGCAAGCGCCCGCGCGAGGAGATTTAAGAACTATTACCGCACTTGAACTCCCGGGTGGTGATTCGCTCACGTACTGCACCAGGTACTGCCGCACACGTATGGCTACTCGGCAACTTCTTCCACATGTTTGGGATGCGGCCGTGTTTCGGCCAGCTGCCAGAAGATCAATGTCGAGGACAAGGTGATGCCGCCCACGCACAGGAAGGTGGCATGCAGCGCTGCGGTGGCGCCGTGGCTGTCGCCCAGATGCGTGTTGAAGGCGGCCAGCAGACTGCCCGCCGCCGCCGCGCCGAAGCCGGTGGCCAACATCATCACCATCGACAGCAGGCTATTGCCGGGGCTGGCCTGGTCGCGGTCCAGATCACGTAAGGTGACGGTATTCATGACGGTAAATTGCAGCGAGTTCACCGCGCCAAAGCACGCCAGCTGCACCAGCCGCAGCCATAGCGGTTGACCGACATCGATCAAGGCGAAGCTGGCCATCGCCAGTCCCACCAATACGGTGTTGAGCATCAGGATGCGGCGGTAACCGAAGCGGCCGACCAACTTGACTGCGGCGCGTTTGGCGACCATGCCGGCCAGCGCCACCGGCACCATCATCAGCCCCGCATGCATCGGGCTCATGCCCAGGCCCACCTGCAATAACAGCGGAATCAGGAACGGCATCGAGCCGCTGCCCACGCGCGCAAACAGGTTGCCCAAAATACCGATGCGAAAGCTGGCCACCTTGAACAAGGCCAGCGGAAACAACGCCGCCGGCGCGCTGGCCGCATGCAACCAGTAACCGGCCAACGCCGCCAGCCCGCCGATCGCCAGCAGCATCACGAAGGCGTGGCGCAGGCCGAGTTCGGAGATGCCGTCCAAGGCCAGCGACAGCGCCACCATGCCGAACGCCAGCATCAGATAGCCGATGAGATCGAAGCGCTTGCGCGCATCGCCATAGTGATCCGGCATGATCTTGAGTGCAGCGATAAACCCGATCGCGCCGATCGGCAGATTGATCAAGAACACCCAGTGCCAGGAGGCGACTTCGACCAGATATCCGCCCAAGGTGGGGCCGATCAGCGGACCGATCAGTGCCGGAATCGCGATGAAACTCATCGCACGCAGGAAGTCGGCGCGCGCCACCGTCTTGAGCACCGCCAGGCGGCCTACCGGCAGTAACATCGCGCCACCGATGCCCTGCACCACGCGCGCTGCCACCAGCTGCGGCAACTGTTGCGCGGCCGCGCACAACAACGAGCCCAGCGTGAAAACGATGATCGCGGCCAAGAAGGTGCGCCGGGTGCCGAAGCGATCCGCAATCCAGCCCGATGCGGGGATGAACATCGCCACCGCCAACGCATAACTGAAAACCACCGACTGCATCTGCAGCGGGCTTTCATGCAGGCTCGCCGCCATCGACGGCAACGCGGTGTTGACGATGGTCGCATCCAGCATCTGCATGAAGATTGCCAGCGACACCAGCCACAGCAACGGCTTGATGCTGTCGTAGTCACGTAAGACGGGAACGGGCTGAGACATGAGCATCGTCGTAGGGAGGACGACGCATTATCCCCGCGCCACTGTGCAGAAAGTCGCAACGGCATGCGGTACGCCGTTGCTTGAGTCCGTCGCAGCGATGTATCGCTGCATCGGCAATGAATGAGACGAACCTCACCCAATTGAATGTCAGGCCAGCCACACGTCACGAATCGTCGGGACAGGGCAGTGGCGGCGTGCTAATGCCCGATATGGCTTGCGACAAGCGGTTGATTCGCTGGCGAATCTCTTACGCCTCAAACGGGTCCAGCCAAGGCAAGCAAGGGTTTCCCTGCGTTGCGATGGATCGATCGAGCGGGAGGCGAGGGGAGCGTTGAACCTAAAGAGCGGAATTCATTTCTTGGAGCTTTGCCGACGGTCTGGTCAGGGATGGCGCGACTTGGGTATGGCCGCCTTCTGAGCGCGCCAGTGATCAGGTCGGACATTCCATGGAAAAGCAGGTCTTCAATCTATTACAGCGCGGCTATCTCCCAGGCGATCGCTTGGCGGCAATGCTCGGCAAGATTGTTGCGGAATTGGCACAGAGCGAGATATTGAATGGCGCGACATGCGAGTTTTTCGGAGTGGAGGAAAGCGATCTGCCTGCTTCGGATCAGGCGGACAACCAAGCAACGATGAAGCGTTGTTTTCCCGTCCAGCACGCCAGGCAGGTGCTCGGTACGCTGCACGTGACCCAGGCCCACGGCGGCATGACCACGCAAGCGATGATGCTGTGTCAGCAGATCGCAAAGTGTTGTGCTTATCTGATCAAGCGCGATGCAGCGCGGACCTTGGCGGAAGATCGGCTCGCTCGATCATTGATGATAACGGGGGTCTGCGAAGACGTCTGGATGATCGATGCGTTCATCGAGCAGGCCGCAGACAGTCGCTTGCCAGTCATCGTGCGCGGCGAGTTCGGTACCGAGAAGGAGGAAGTGGCGGTTTTGCTGCATGCAACTGCGCCCTGGCGAGAGGGGTCGTTCGTTGCGGTTGACTGCGCCGCGCCCGACGACACGCCGGCAATATGGTTCGAGCGCGCGGCGGGAGGAACGCTGTTCCTGCAGGGCGTGGACGAGCTCGACGACGCGCTACAGCGTCAGCTTGCTGGGCATCTTCGGGGTAGATACACACCGTGGGCTGTGTCGGGCTACGAGGCCTTGCCGCGGGTGATCGCCTCCACGACCGCCGATCTGTCGCGCCGCGTGCGTGCGGGGCGCTTCTCACGCGCGCTGCTGTCGCAACTGGATGTCCTGGCAATCGAGCTCGCGCCGTTGCGCAAGCGGCGGGCAGATATCGTCTTTCATGTCGAGCACGTGCTGGAACGGCATGGCCTAGATCATGGTCAGGTGGTCACCGAAGTGCTGATGGACGCTTTGACCCACTACCCATGGCCGGAAAACCTCCAGGAGCTGGAGCGGGTGGTGCTGCGCCTGGCGGTCATGACCGCCGGCAGGCCGGTCGGCAGCGCCGACATCCAGCGCCACGCACCGCGTCTGTTGGAAGGCCGGGAGCAAGACACGCAGCGCGATGGGCGCGCCACGGTGTCGCGACAGGCCGATCCTCCGGCAGAGCCCACGCCGCCGGAAACGCCTGTCGACTGGATCGACGGCCTTCCGCATCGCCCCGGCCAACGTCTCGCTAGCCTGCACGACGCGCTGCGGCGTGCCCTGGTGCATCTGGGCGAGCACTACGCCGAGCCGCTGACCCTGGGCGACCTGGCCAGGCAGGCGCACGTCAGCCAGTCGCATCTAGGCTTCCTGTTCCGCGACGAACTGGGTACCCCGTTCAAACCGATGCTGCAGCAGCTCCGCATCGAAAAGGCCAAGGAGCTTTTGCATCAGCAACGGAAATTGCGCATCACCGAGGTGGCGCTGAAGGTGGGCTTCGGTGATCTGAGCCATTTCGAGAAGAGCTTCCGACGGCTGGTCGGGGTGAGCCCGCGTGAGTTCCGTAACGCCCATATCGCAGTTGGGACTGACTAGCCGCAAATGCGACGTTCTTACAAGCCTCGTACTGGGTCCCTCTCGTGACCCAGTACGGAGTCGTATACCTGGTAGAGGCGGCCAGTGGTGACCGGAAGCGGGCTTTGAATCAATGCCGCTGCAATTAGCAGTTCGGCCTCTTCAATGGCATTCGCAAACTGCTTGACATAGAGGTCGCGGTGATGCCAATTCACGAAAACCGGAGGCTGCCGTAACATCGGCAATGAGCCCAGCCCCACCCCCCAGTAGCCGGAGCCGACCCCCACATTTCTGTCCGTGCTTCCCCAGGCATGTTCGGGAAAGGTGTAGGTGTGACTACGCATCGCAACGTAGCCTTCATTGTCCCTGAGTATCTCGTCGTATAGACCAAGTAATTCCATATCATTGAGGTTCAGGCACGACTCGAGCTGAGTCCCGTTGCTTTTTAAAAATTCTTCCGCCAAATGTCGCACGACCTTTCCCGGCGCTGAGAAGCTCTGTGCGCCCTTGTTTACCCCATTTGCGAAGGCGTTTCCGGTCAGTGTGGCGTGCCTGCCTGGTAGCGACAGCAACCTGTTGCTCTCTGGCACATCCGGAATGATCGGGGCGAATCCCACGGATCTCTCATCTCGCGCATATACCGCAAAATAATTGAGGACATTGGCGCCCAAGGTGGTCCTGCTGGCCTGGAAATTTCCGGGGCCCGGCACAGGATCCACTGCAAAGATGTTGACGGGAATATCGCCAAGTTCTGGGTCTGCGCGCATTGCGTTCGCCATCATGTGGCAAGTTACGGCGCCGCGGCTCCAGCCGACCAGGTTCACGCAGGTAGGCAACGGCGTCTGCAGGATCCGCGCCCTCTCATTCTGCAAGGCTTGCGGCGTGATCTTCCGGTCTGGCTTGCGAAAGACCCCGCCGAAGTCGATGGGCATGTCATGGCCTGTCGGCCTGGCCTTGACCATTTCATTACGAAGAATGCGCCTTTCCGTATCCGTCATCTTGGTGCGCATGTAGGTGGGATCCTTCTTGATCACCGCAATCGCATGCTTGACGTTCTCCTCCCAGCCTGCACCAAGGACGATTCCTCTGGGCTTTAGATAATATCCCGGACGGGTCCATTTGTGATCTTCCTGATGGTTTCCGCTGCCTGGCCCGTCTGCGAGGATCCAGTCGTCAAACTCGATTCCCTGATGATTGCGTGCCAATGTCGAGATGAGCTCGCCATTCAGATAGTTTGCGCTATTGCAGTCTTCGCTGTTTGAGCCAGTTCCGCAGAAAAAAACTGTGAAAACAGACATTATGATCGCCTCCAAGCTTTCTGATTAATAAAGCCTGCGTCCCTTCGGATTGGGATGACAACAGGGTGCGATATCGCGGCATGGCGCTGCGAGGTGGGTATCCTGGAATCCTCCAGGGTAGGCAATGCTCTGGAAGGTGGTAGGCGGGTATCGATGATGTTGGTCGATTTGATTTTCGCCAACTGATACGTTCCCAGTCCACGGAAAGCGAGTGGCTTTGATGGTCTATTGGAATCCGCCCATCATGTTCTGCATCAGGTGGCCCTGTAGTGAATCCTCGACTTTTGTCAGCTGAGAAACATAGTTGGAGTAGTCGTTTGTTGAGTCGAGAAGGTAGTTTATGAGGATCGTAAGAGATGCAAGAACACAGTTGAAGCTGTTGAATCCGTCTCCACTCCTCAATGCATAAACGTTAATTTGCGACGACGCCACATCGAACCATTGTGGGAAATTCTCGGCATCTTCCGCAGTCACCGGTATCTCGAAACTGATGCAGGTAGGGTCGCTCAGCATGGCAACGTCGTCCTGCCAATGGCCGCCTCCCCCTTCGCCGAAGAACGCCCAGGGGTAGCCCGTCACGTTTGGCACAAGTCCTCTCACGAGTTGGACCTGCCCGCCGACACGGGAAATAACAGCCGTATGCCCGGTAAACTGCTCCAGCAGTGGGGAGCGCGATAATCTTGAGGATCCGATTCCGAGATTTTGCTCGGTCCAGGAGATCAGTCCACGGTCGGGGTTGACTTCGTAGCGCATGTTTGGCGAATGGTTCCACCATCCCTGATGGCGCGACATGCCCACGATGCCGACGGAATTGTCTTGTCCTGACATCGAGTTGAGTAGCACTGTCATCTCACATCTCCTTTCATGACGAAACGGAACATGCCTACCGGCCTGTCTCAGCGCCAGGTCGAGCGCGCCATGACAGCAATCCTGTTGCTGATACGGTGGTCTGCGGCTTGCCGTTCAATAGGCAGCGGCTGAATGCCGCCAGCGATGGGTTCGTAGAACAGTTCGCTCACAGGAAGACCCGGGGCGAGGGCTTGCGCATGGATGTGTTTGCACTTAATACAGCCGTGAGTGCTCGGACAAAGCGTTTTGAATAAACTCGTATTGCAGCCCCAATTGTCTTCGCAGTACGTAGCCTTCGGTCAATGCGATAGCCGCTTTGCGTTGTGCTTGTATATCCAGTAATGATGCGTGGCATCTTTTAAGGTCCTTTCCGACAGGGTGGAATGGCGCCTCATATGGGGTTGCGCTGGTGAGGGTGATCAAGCCCAACACCGTGTTCTCGTTATACAAGGCAAGCGTCGTTTCATGGCTGATGTTTCCCGGTCGCGGGGTGCTGTGTCGATGCATGCGTATAAACGGGAAATCGTCAAGCGATCTGGAAAAGTCTGCTAATTCCAGCTTCATCTGGTTCTCGTAAGGGATGCGAACTACAGCGGCCATGTCCATGCCAAGGAATGGAAATCGTTCAACATCGATGTATGGATGTCTCTTGAGTAAATCGATCAACGCAAGGTCGTCGCTGAACGCCGCTGATAGCGGTGGTAGTTCAGGAAATGCAGTGCGATGAATTCGGTGGACCAACGCTTGTAGGGTGCCGCGTGCGTGCGCAATGCGTTGCAGCGTTGCCGTGTCGGCATTGAGCGCTTGATCGGCGAGACTGCGTCGGGGATCAAGGGAGATGCTCCTTAATTCGACTGATGTCATCAATTCCTTCATGAGCCTGCTGGGATCTTCATCCTTAAATGTTCTCCCGGCGATGGCGTTGAGTATCGTCAGGAAATGTGTGCGGTAGGGGTCCTGTTGGTCTGCTTGCGCCATATCGCTTTTCCTGCTTGCCTGGTCAAACAATATGGTTGAGTCGTGTAGGCTAATAAAACGCTTCTCGTACTCGCTCCGCGTTTGCTTGTGCCGCGAATTGCTGTCGGCAATTTTGCACAGTGCTATCATATTTTCGCGGAAGTGGTAATCCAGGCTTGGGAGCGATAGCTTTCCGAGCGCCGGATCCCTGCTCATCGGTCGATAACGTTCAAGGTCGGACCAGGCCATGATGGCGTCGATCGTATCGGGCCTCAGGATGGTTATTTCGATAAGCTTCATCAGTACATGGTGAGTGCTTACATCATCCTTGCATGTTGTGTCTTCTCCCTCGATGTTGTGTTTGTTCCATCGAGAATGGCTGGCGTCCGCTCCTGCTGAACCTCGCTCGAAATGCCAGGTGTATGCGAGGCGATAAGTTCTACTGAAATGTCCTCGGTTTCTGGTCAGAATGCTTGGTGTGGGTGTTGTTGGAGCTCCGCTGTTTTTGGATTCTGTCCCGGGATTGCCCTTTCCAAAGTGGTCGAGTAAGCGTTTATCGACGTTTTTGGGTGCCCAGCGTTGAGCGTATGGTTTCAGATCAGGTGAGTCGAATCTAGGAGGATTTTGTGTGCGTTCTAGCTGGTCGCAAATTAGGTTTGTCGCGTGAAGCGTTCCGCTTCTGGTATCAAGAAGGTTTATCGTTCGGACGCCAAAATGCTGATTCGGCGTCCCTGCAGGATCGATTTTAAGCCTGATCTGAGTGTCTCGATGCAAGCCGCGCGCAACCTGCATGCGAGCGGCAGTTAATTCATCGGAAACGATCTTTTTCGCCTGTCTGTAGCAGTTTCCTTGAGCTCTTGCCGGAAGCCATGGGTTGACGAGAATTTGCATCTTCCATCCCGAAGTACCGTTATGTAGCGGATCGGTGTCCTCGCTCAGGCAGGCATTGAGTGCATTGCTTCCTGTGAGATGGATGCGCACGAGGCACCGACCCAGGTGCGGGGTCTGCTTGGTCACTATGCAGTCGTCCTCGGTCTGATTGAGGCCGCTGATGCGTTTGTCCAGTTGTGTCAAGGTTTGAATGACCGCATAGCGAACGTTGGGATATTGCTTGGCATCGTTGATCGATGTGGTGAGTGCCCGGCTGGCGGCACGGTGCTTTTCACGCTCTTGTTCGCATTCATGCATTCGGCTTCTCCTTGACGCAGAACGCAGACGCAATCACGGCACGCTTGGATCGGCATGGGTCGAATAGCTGAGGTCGACTTCAAGTCCGTCGCAGGGCGTGCCGGGAAGCGACAGCACCGCATCCTGTTCGTATTGCCAGAGCAGGGCTTGGGAATAGCCGCAGCCGGCCGGGTCGCCTGCCTGGATGTGTTGGATGTCGCCGGCATAGCGATGACGGCCTGCCATCGAGACGCGCCAGGCCCAGACGCGTTGGGATGGGCCGGGGCCGATCCGCGACAGCAATTCCACTGCGCGCGCGTGCGAGCAGTACAGGCCTGGCGAGTAGCCACGCTCCGCCAGCGCGGCGATCCACATGCGGATGTAGTCGATGGCTGGTTGGGGCGGGCTGCCGCCATCTTCCCAGTCGAGATAGACGACCGCACCCTGGGGAAAGCCTTCACTGCGTGCCAGCGCTGCGGCCTGTGCGCCGTCGATGCTGCCCTGTCGGGCGGTGACTTCGTGCGAACCGGGGCCGACCGTCTGCTGGCCGAGGTAGACGGGGGCCAGGCCCCAGCCCTGCGCGATCAACGCGTCACGTTGGCCCATCCAGCCGGTATCGGCATGGCTTGGTGCGGGCGCCAGATAGTAGCCGCACCACGTCAGGCCGGTCTGCGTTTTGAGCCACTGCAGCGCGGGAAGTCCTGGGAATTGATCGGTGTCGAAGCCTGCATAGAACGTCATGTCGGAATTCCTTCGGATCGAGCGTTGGCTGGACCGGGTCGAGATTGCCGGCGCAAGCGGGCCGCGCTGTTTGGTTGCCTTGGCGGTGGAGAATCGGGTGACCGGCCTCTGAAGAGACCGGATGGTTCACCGTAAGAACGGGCGTCAACGCAACGCCGAAACGCATCGATTCATCAACTGCTTGTTCCGTCGCCAGTGTTTGGATTGGCCGACGACGTTGCCGCCATCGCCTGCTCGGCCTGCTGCTGTGCGGCGGCGACCGCAGCGGCGGCGGCCTGGTCGGCCTGCTGCAATGCTTGCGTTGCGCTATCGGCAGCCTGGCCGTTGCCGGCTGCGGCAGTCGCCGCGGTTGCGGCCTGCATCGCCGCCTGCACTGCCATGTTGCTGGCCGCCATCGCTTGATCGATCTGGGCTTGCGCCGCTTTCAGCGCGGCCTCTGCTTGCGACAACGCGGGCGCTTGCGCCGTGGTGGAGGTAGCCGCGACTGCGGTCTGAGCCGGCGGCGTGGGCTGGGTATCGTCGGACATGCTGGTGTCTCCTGAAGGGGAAGCGGGATGGAGTGGGGCAAGGGCATCGGTGCGCGATGGCTGGATCGTTACCGTGAGTGGTGCGGTATCGGGCGGGCGCTGCGCTGCGAGCGTGCGCAGCATTTCGCCCAGTGCGTATTCGGCTTGCGTCATGGTCTGGCGTGCGGCCGCCAGGGCGGCTGCGCGTCCTGCGTGCACTGCGTCGCGAGCCGCGTCGGCGGCGCTGATCGCAGGCGGGGCCTGATCGGTGGCCGCGGGAAGCGAGCTCGATGCGTTCATTCCGAGGCCTCCGTCTCCGCAGCGGGCGGCGGGCTGTTGGGCGCGGGTGCCGCACCGAAATCGCGTAGCGAGATGACGCCGTTGTTGACCTGCAGCAGCGCAGCCAGGGCGTCGTTGTGCATGGAGAACATGCAGCTGCTGCCATCCTGGCCCAGCACCCCACGGCTGGGCCGGCTGGCTGCCAGGAATGCCTGTGCCGACTGCAGGTAGAGGCGGATCGCGTCGCCTGCCGCCTGGTCGTCGCCGTCGCCTCGGTAGCGTGTGTGCTGGACGATCTGCTGGGCCGCCAGCGATAGCCGCGCGAAGCCGATCTGGCGACCGCGTGCCAGCCATTCGGCAACGCTGCGTTCAACCTCGTTGGGCGAAGGCAGCCCCTGGACCTGTGGGCAATCCAGGGTGGTGAACAGCTGCGGCAACAGCGTCTGCAGTGCCGATGCTGCCGCATGCGCGCGTTCGTCCACAGCTGCGATCGTGGCGGTGCAGGCCAGATAGAAGCGGTAGTAATCGCAGAATTCCAGCGGCGTCCGCGCCTGCTCGATAGCGAATGCTGCTGCCTCCTGCTGCAGTGCCGGCGTCACGTTGGCTGGCGGCGCGTCTGCGGCCAGTTGGCGTAGCGCCAGGCTTTCTTCCAGGTCCAGCGACTGGAACACGCCGGCGCCATCGACCTTCAACTGTGTCAGCAGGCTGCGGCCTGCGGCCAGGTCGCTTGCGGTGTACAGGGCGTTGTCGCGAAAGATCCGCTGCAGCTGCGCCTTGACCACCGAACCGGTGTCGCCGGCTTCGGCTTGCGCCAGCGTGCCCAGGTCGGTCGGGCTCAAGGTCATCAGCTTGACCGGGCTGACCTTCAGCTCCAACTGTGGCAACAAGGCCAGGCGCGAGCCATGCAGGCCTTGCTGCACTTCGTCGAGCAAGCTGCTCTCGTCGGGAAAGTCGTAGCGCACACCGGGCGACTGGATCGCCCAGGCCAACCATTGCGTGCCTCCATCGATGAAGGCCAGGCACTGCCTGCCCAGCGTCGAGAGCATCGTGGGCATCGAGATCAGGCGGCCTGCGATCGAAACGGACATTGCGTGACTCCTTGTGAGTTCAACCAGCGGGGAAATTCTTCAGCACCAGCCCGGCCGCCGAACCGATCCTGGCAAAGTCGTCGGTGGCGCCCTGCATCAGCTCCTGCGCCTTGGTAAGTGCAGTGACGTACTTGTCATCCCCGGTGGCCAAGTACTGCGCCATCGCCACGCCGACCGCGGTGGTCGCAATCGTGGAGACATTGCGCAACGCGTCGGTGGCGTCCTGCACCGCGATGGCGGTCGACTGCGCCACCGATTGGTAGGCTTTGCCGGCTCCGCTGGTCAGCACGACCTGCGGGCTCATGGTCGCCAGCTGCACCTGGTTGATGACATCGATGACCTGCGCATTGACCTTTGTCGGTTCCATCTTGGTTCCCATGGAATGATCGGCCGCCTTTCAATGAGGCCTGGTGGTAGGGGGGGATGACCTCATCTCTGCAGACGGCCTAGGACTGAGCAGGCGGCGCAGGTGCAGGTGCAGGGATAGATGCAGATGCAGGTGCAGCAGGAGCAGCAGATGCAGATGCAGGAACAACAGGGGGTGTGCCAGCAGCTGCAGTTGCGGGTGAAGTTGCGGGTGCAGCAGCAGGAGCATCAGGAGTGGCAGCATCATCGGGGCCGGCGCCGGAGGCGGGAGGAGTAGCGGGCAGGGGCGGCGGTACGCTCAGTGCATGCACTTCCAAGAGGTCGGCGGTTGCGGTCGCGGCATCTGCCGAGGCGCCCTGCGCTTGCGTTTTCAGCACGTCGACGGCCACCTTGGCTTCCGCCGCTGCAGCGGCGATGAGTGCTGCAGGCGGGGGCGGTACGGGGGGCGGGCCGGGCAACGGCGCGACCGTCGGTGGTGGTCCGGGTGGTGCAGGCGGTGGTGGCGGCGGAACCGGGAACGGTGCCGAGATCATCTTGGCGCAGGCGGCGGTGATCGCTGCTGCATTGATCATGCCGGCGCCTTGCTGCCGATTGACGGCGTTGTGCATCGCCATGCCCAGCGTCTCCAGCATCACGGCATCGAGCATGCCGAGCGCCTGTGCGGGCGCCTGACCGGTGGTCAGCGTCACGATGCTGCTCACCGCATCGACGACCTGGCTGTTCACGCTACTGTCGTCGATCATGACGAAGTCGCTCCCTTCTGGATGATTAAGGCAAGGATTTGAGTAAGGGCTGCATCGGCAAGCACCTGTCCGCGCTGCTGGTTGGCGACTGCGTTTTCCATTGCGAGGGCGATGGAATCCGACAGCGCCAGATAGGTCGCTCCCATTGCAAAGGCCGGTGCCTGCCCGATGGCCATCGCCGCACCTGTGGCGGCATTGCCCACCAGACTGGCAACGCTTGCGGCATGCGCGCTTGGCTCCATGACGGGGCATTGGCGTTGGCGTCCTAAGCCAACGACGGCCTGCGCTGTGCGACGCCAGCCGACGCCGAGAACATGACGGTGTTTTGTGGCGCGTGTTTGCACGCGTACTGCAAGGCCACGCCATCGGGCACGCGCTCGAGGAATGCAAAATTGCCGTGCGGTACGTCGATCACGCGGTCCAGCTTCTGGCGATAGACCAACGGCTGCGCTCCGGGAATCACAGGCAGGATGCCGTCGAACTCGACGTTGATCACCGCCTTTTGGTGCGGCGCGAACGTCGCCACAATGGTGCGGCCCCTGATCAGTCTCACTACGACGTCCAGGGTGTTGGACGTGGGAATATGGCGTAGTTGCAGCATGAGGCGTCCTTTCTCGATTCGACCAGCGAACTGCGTGGTAGTTACAAAGGCATCGCGTATCGAACCAGGCGCCGCCCGCGCTGTGGCAGCGGCGCCTGGCTGCCGATTACCGGAGCCCGGCGCTCAGGATTTCCCTGGTAGCGACGCCGTCGGACGCGGTGTCGATCGAATACAGCGTAGACACGCCCTGCGTCGTCGATGCCTGCATCGTCACGTAGGACTGCTGCTGGTTGTTGGTGGCGTTGTGCGCGGCGTTGGACAGCGCCTGGCTGGTGGCGACGAACAAGTTGCCCATTGCGATCGCCGGCGCATCGCCGAGGACCTTGGTGTTGACTTGAGAAACGGAATCGGTGATCTGGCTGTTGACGGCAGTCGGAAAGGCCATGGTGAAAACTCCTTGAGGTAGTGAAAGAACGAAGAGCCTGCGGCGTTAGCGGTTAGCCGAGCATCTTCTTGGTGGCGGCACCCGTGGCGCCGGTATCGAGCGAGTACAGCAGCGAAACGCCCATGGTGGTTGCTGCCTGTGCGGTGACATACATCTGTTGTTGCGCGAGTGTTGCGTTGTGGGCCGCGTTTGCCAGCGCCTGCGCGGTGGCCTGATACAGATTGCCCATGGCTGCGGCAGGGGAGCTTCCCAGCACCTGCAGGTTTGCCTGGGTGACCGAGTCGGTGATCTGATCGTTGACGGCGGTGGGAAATGCCATTGGCGAATGTCCTTGGCGTTAGCCGGGCCGTCAGACGCCCAGGATCTGCTTGGTGACGACGCCGGTGGTGGCGGTGTCGATGGAGTACAGCGTCGCCACGCCCATCGTGGTGGCCGATTGCGCAGTGACATAGCTCTGCTGTTGCGCGTTGGTTGCGTTGTGGGCAGCATTTGCCAACGCTTGCGCAGTTGCCTGATACAGATTGCCCATCGCGATCGCCGGTGCGTCGCCCAGAACCTTGGTATTTACTTGGGTAACGGAATCGGTGATCTGATTATTGACTGCGGTCGGAAATGCCATTGCTTGCTCCTTGTGTGCCAGAAATCACGATTGACTTAGCCCAGGCCCTTCACGCCAGTGCTCAGAATCTGCTTGGTCGCTACCCCGGTGGTGGCGGTATCGATGGAGTACAGGGTGGCGACACCCATCGTGGTTGAAGACTGCGCAGTGACATAACTCTGCTGCTGCGCGTTGGTCGCGTTATGGGCTGCATTGGCCAGCGCCTGCGCGGTGGCCTGGTACAGATTGCCCATGGCGATGGCCGGGGCATCGCCCAGCACCTTGGTATTGGCTTGGGTGACGGAGTCGGTGATCTGGTCGTTGACGGCGGTTGGAAATGCCATGCTTTTCTCCCTGTTTCTCGAATGAGTGAAGCGCTTGAACAAACGTGACGATGTCGAGGTTCGGCAGGCGGCCTGCCTGTCCGGAGATGTGTTGCAGTGGCACCGCATCACCGTGGAGAAACAGTAGATCTCCTTGGCTCGGAAAAATTGGTTTAAACGACGGCAATGCCGGGTTTATCGACGTGAAGCCCGATCCGCTTTAGAGCGGCATGCGTAGCGATGCGGCGATTTGGAACGCCGTGCGGGGAATTCATGGGTGAATCGCAACGGCGTTTGCATAAACCCGCTGCGCAATACCAGTAACGTCCGATTATCTCAGCCCGGGCCCGATAGCTCGCGTCCGCTTGGTCGTGTGTGACGCCCGCCCTATCGCAACGACGTGTTGCCGTTGCGCGGTCAGACTGTGCTTGGCTGACGTGCGGAAGAGGGAGAGGGTGCGCGGTCTACAAATGCTTGAACGGCTATAGCGAGCTGGTTTGCAGTCGCAGCGAGCCGGGCAGCGAGCTGTCCGCAACGGTGTGCAGTATCGCCTGGCGTGGGTTTATCGGCGGCGCTGCGTGCCAAGCGTGGGTGGCATGACCACCGCCGCCGCTCCGGTGGAGGTCGTATGCAGAGGCATGGCGCACCTGCTGCTGGTGCACGGCCTCCTGATGGTGCGCGGCTTCGCCCAGCGTCCCGGCCTGAGCGATTGACAGTGAGAGTTCAACGACGTCTGCGTCGTATCGCATCGACACAGGCAGGATGACAAGCTGACTGCCGCACGAAGTCGGTGGGATGCGCTTGGTTTAGGGCAACTCATTGCATCACCGTGCGATCGCCGGACGGGCGCGGCCGATGCTCGGCAGGCACACGCGGACACTACAATTTCTCCGCGCCCATCTGACGGCCGCTGGTGACGACCTGCGGTCGCTCTTGAACACAATTCGCAGCAAATCCGCAACTGCTGCGGATGCCCTTGCGAGATGCTTTCACGGCAGTGCGCGCCGGGTTTGCCGGCGGTGCAGAGCGCCTGCTTGAGGGCGCTGCACGCCAAGGTCGGCAGGCAACTCGAGGTGCTCCGGCGGTCCCGCGCTGCATCCGCTCATGCACCAATCAGCAAAACGCCGCGCAGTTGATGACCCGATCGCGTACGCGCGCTGCGTGGCGACCGACAGCACGTGCGGGTGCTGTCGATCGCGCGGCGCATTACCGCTTGCTCAGCGTCTGCACCGCTTCCACCAGCACGCCAACATGTTCGGGATTCATGTCCGGCGACATGCCGTGGCCGAGGTTGAAGACGTGGCCTTCGCGCGAGCCGCCGTTGCCTTGGGCGTAGCTGTCCAGGGTCTTGCCGACCTCGGCGCGGATCGCCTCGGGCGAGCCGTACAGGGTGGCCGGGTCCAGGTTGCCTTGCAGGGCGACGCGGCCACCGGCGCGCTGTGCGGCGTCGGCCAGCGAGATGGTCCAGTCCACGCCCACCGCTTCGGCGCCGCTGGCGGCCAGTTCGCTCACGTAGGCGCCGTTGCCCTTGCCGAACAACACCAGCGGGGTGCGCTCGGCGCCGTCGCCACGCTCCAGCTCACGCGCGATACGGGTGAGATAGGGCAGCGAGAATTCGCGGTACATCGCCGGCGACAACACGCCGCCCCAGGTGTCGAACACCTGCAGCGCCTGCGCGCCGGCCGCGCGTTGTGCCGACAGATAGGCGATCACTGCATCGGTGACGGTGCTGAGCAGGTGATGCAGCACCTCTGGCGCGTTGAAGGCCATTGCCTTGATGCGCGCGTATTCTTTGCTGCCGCCGCCTTCGATCATGTAGCAGGCCAGCGTCCACGGGCTGCCGGAGAAACCGATCAGCGGCACCGCACCATCCAGCTCGCGGCGGATCAGGCGCACCGCATCCATCACGTAACGCAGCTCGGTTTCCATGTCTGGCACGCCCAGCCGATGGATCGCGGCCGCATCGCGCACCGGATGGCGGAACTTGGGACCTTCGCCCTCGACGAAGTACAGCTCCAGGCCCATCGCATCGGGAATTGTCAGGATGTCGGAGAACAGGATCGCTGCGTCCAGCGGAAAGCGCTGCAGCGGTTGCAGCGTCACTTCGCAGGCGATCTCGGGGTTCTTGGCCATGCCCAAAAAGCTACCGGCGCGCGCGCGGGTGGCGCGGTATTCCGGCAGATACCGGCCGGCCTGGCGCATCAGCCACACGGGGGTGCGGTCGACGGGCTGGCGGTTCAGGGCACGCAACAGGCGATCGTTCTTGAGCATGGTGTTCCTCAGCGCGGCGCGTCGGCGCCGCCGGTGATGAGTTGGAAGCCGCGTTTGAGGTGGGTGTCGCGTGCCTTGTCGAAGGCCCGGTCCGCCTCATCCTGCAGCAGATATTGGTCGCGTCGCAGCTGCGAGCGTCCACCGATCTCGCCGCTCTCGCGCAGCAGCTCCCAGCCACCGAACAGATCCGGTTGCAGGGTCAGCTGGACATAACGCAGCGGCGCATTGCCGCCGGGATCGTGTTGCAAGTGGATACGCATGGCGCCAATTGTAGCCGGGCGGTGCTGAAGGCTGGGAGGCAGGGATTAGGGCGTGGGGATTCGGGATTGGATAAGGCAGGCTGCAGCGTGCCCGACCTGGCAGCGTGGGTACGAACGACGCTGCGTTTTCCGGGATGTTGGATCGCGCTTACTGCCGCAGCCGGCCAAACGCGTACACCTCAGCCCGCCAGAATCTTCAGCACCGCGGCCTCGTCCACATCGGGCACCACCTCGGCCTTGCCGATGCCGCGCCACAACACCAGGCGCAGGCGGCCGGCGATGTTCTTCTTGTCCAGCCGCATGCGCCCCAGCAGCGCTTCCGGCGACAGACCGGCCGGGATCTCGGTGGGCAGGTCGAAGTCGTGCAGCAGGGCGCGCAGTGCCTCGGTGTCCTGCGCAGTGCTCATGCCCAGCGCGGCCGAGAGCCGTGCGGCCAGCACCATGCCCACCGCCACGGCTTCGCCATGGTTGAGGTTGTCGTTGCCGGGAGCGCCGTAGCCTTGTTCGGTCTCGATCGCGTGGCCGAAGGTGTGGCCCAGGTTGAGCAGGGCGCGCTCGCCTTTTTCCAGCGGATCCCGCGCCACGATCTCGGCCTTGTGCTCGCAGCTGCGCGCAATGGCCTGGGCCAGCGCTGCGGCGTCGCTGTCCAGCAGTGCGCGGCGCTCGGCATGCAGCCACTGGAAGAACAACGGGTCGCGGATGGCGCCGTACTTGATCACCTCGGCCAGACCTGCACGTAGCTCGCGCGGTGGCAGGGTGCGCAGGGTGTCGGTGTCGGCAATGACTGCGCGTGGCGGATGAAACGCGCCGACCAGGTTCTTGCCCTGCGGGATATCCACCGCAGTCTTGCCGCCGACCGAGGAATCCACCATCGCCAGCAGGCTGGTGGGCAGCTGCACGCAATCCACCCCGCGCATCCAGCAGGCCGCTGCGAAGCCGGCCAGATCGCCGACCACGCCGCCGCCGAGTGCGAACACGCAGGCGTCGCGGGTTGCGCCCAATTCGGCCAGCGCAGCGATCGCAGCGCCGAAGTTATCCAGCGTCTTGGAGGCTTCGCCAGCGGCGATCACCAGCTCGCCGAGCTGCAGGTCCGGGCGCGCCTGCAAAAGGGCATTGCGCACCGCGGCTGCGTAATGCGGGGCCACCTGCGAGTCGCTGAGCAGCAGCACGTGGCGGCCGCGCACATGGCTGGCCAGGCGCGCGCCGTCGGCCAGCAGGCCGGGCGCGATGGTGATGGTGTAGGGCTGCGCGCCGTCGACATCGACGCTGCGCGAGGAACGGGGAAGTGTCATGCGGGGGTACTCGACATGCGCCATTGCGCGGCCAGGCGCAGCACCAGCTGTGCGGTGGCCTCGGCGGGGGAGAAATGATCGGTTTCCAGGCTGAGGTCGGCGACCTCCTGGTACAGCGGGGTGCGCTGCGCGGCCATCGCGTGCAGCACCTGCTCGCGGTCGGCGCGCTGCAACAGCGGGCGATTGCGGTCGCGCGCCAGCCGCGTCAACTGCGCCGGCACGCTCACATGCAGATAGACCACAAAGCCGCGCTCGCGGATGCGCTGGCGGTTGAGCGGATCCAGCACTGCGCCACCACCGGTGGAAATCAACTTGTTGTCCTGCTCCAGCAGTGCCTGCAGGGTCTCGAGTTCGTGCTGGCGAAACCGTGCTTCGCCGTGCTGTTCGAAAATGGCCGGGATGCTCTTGCCCGCCTGCTCGACGATGGCCTGATCCACATCGACGAACTCCAGCCCGAAGCGCTCGGCCAGACGACGGCCGATGCAGCTTTTTCCGGCGCCCATCGGGCCGACCATCACGAGATTGGGAGCGGGGTTCATGCGCAGGGATCGTAGCATTCACGCCCGCGCGCCGGGCCGATTGACGTGGCCTGAAACCATTCGTGCGGTGTGACGTGCGACTGCGTGCCTCGGCATCGACACCTGCCGCCGCCGCAGGCAGATCGATGGCTGCGACCGTGCGGACATAGGCGAAGCACACGCGATGCGCCCACAATAGGCGCCAATCTTGCTGCCCACGCACCGTCATGACCGATCTGTACGCAGAAGCCCTTGCCACCTTCACCGCGCTGTACGCCGAGGCACAGAACAGCGCCGAACTGGAAGCCAGCGCGATGACCGTGGCAACCGCCAGCGTGGATGGCCGGCCGAGCGCGCGCACCGTGTTGCTCAAGGCCTTCGATGCGCGCGGTTTCGTGTTCTACACCCATCTGGACAGCGCAAAGGGCCGCGATTTGCAGACCCATCCGCAGGCGGCATTGCTGTTTCTGTGGCGTAGCCTGCGCGAGGCCGGCATCCAGGTGCGTATCGAAGGTGGCGTGCAGTTGGTGAGTGCGGACGAATCCGATGCCTACTTCGCCTCGCGCCCGCGCATGAGCCAGATCGGCGCCTGGGCCTCGCTGCAGTCGCAGACGCTGGGCTCGCGCGAGGAGTTCGACGCGGCCATCGCCAAGGTCGAAGCCACGTTCGAGGGCCGCGAGGTGCCGCGCCCGGATGGCTGGGGCGGGTTCCGGGTGGTGCCGCAGGCGTTCGAGTTCTGGTACGGCGCCAACTTCCGCCTGCACGAGCGCTGGCGCTACGAGGCCGATGCGGCCAGCCGCTGGAGCAAGCGGATGCTGTATCCGTGAGCGCGCCAGCCGGGTGGCGGGTGCGCGCGGCGGTCGGTGCCGATGCGCAGGCCTTGCTGGCCTTGCGCCTGGCCTTGTGGCCGGATGCCGACGGTGGCGTTGCCGACGACAGCGTCGCCGAACTGCAGGCCGCGCTGGCGCAATCAGATGCCGGTTACCTGATGGTGGTGGACGACGCGGATGCGGCGCTGGGGTTTGCCGAGGTGTCGGTGCGCCACGAGTATGTCAATGGCACCGAAAGCACGCCGGTGGGCTTTCTAGAAGGTTGGTATGTGATTCCGGCCTGGCGCGGCCGCGGGCTCGGTCGTGCACTGGTGGCAGCGGCGGTCGCGTGGACGCGTGATCAAGGCTGTGCGGAGCTGGCCTCCGATGCGCGGCTGGAAGACAGCGGCGCCCAGGCGGCGCATGCGGCGTGCGGCTTCGAGCCAACTGAACGGGTGGTCTGCTTCCGCCTGCAGCTGGCCTGACCAGCTGACTTCCGGCCCTTTCTGCCGGTCGCGGACAGTCTGTAGTATGTCCGCCCATTGCACGAGCATTGCTGCATCACCGCAGCTGCTCGACCACCGCTGCATGACCAAAGGACAGGACATCGTATGACGCAGTACACCACTGTCGAATTGCACGGCCTGCTGGCCGAGCGCTACCGCGACCAGCCGATCGAGGTCGAGCTGATCGACGGGCTGGAACCGGCCATCAATCTCACCCTGGCCGACCACGGAGACATGCAGATCCAGGTCGCCGCCTCCGGCTCGCAGGTGTTCGTGTCCACGCTGCTGGCCAATGCCGACCAGGTCAGCGACCGCGCCGCCTTCAACGATGCCTGCCTGCGGCTCAATCCGCTCAACCCCTTGTCCAACCTGGGTCTGGTGCAGGTCGACGGCAAGGACAGCTACGTGGTCTTTGGCGAACTGTCGGCGTCGTCCACGCTCGACCAGATCGACGAGGAAATCCAGACCCTGGCGGCCAATACGCTGGATGCCGCCGAATCTCTCAAGCCGTACTTTTCCTAAAGGCGTGTTGTCATGAGTATCTTTTCAAAGCTGATCACGCTGCTGCGTGGCACTGCACACGAAACCGGCCAGAAGGCGGTCGACGCCAATGCGCTGCGCATCCTGGACCAGGAAATGCGCGATGCCGGCGCCCAGCTCACGCGTTCGCGCGAAGAGCTGACCAAGCTGATGGCACAGAGCAAGCTGGCCCAGCAGAAGATCGACGCGCGCGCCGGCAAGATGGCCGAATACACGCGTTATATCGAAGGTGCGCTGGCCAAGGGCGACGAATCGCTGGCCCACGATGTGGCGACAAAGCTCGCCGCGCTGGAAAGCGAGGACGCCGGCGACAAGGCCTCCAAGACGGCGCTGGACCAGTCGGTGGTGACGCTCAAGGCCACCATCCAGAAGACCGAAAACCAGCTGCGCGGCATGCGCCAGCAGATCGACACGGTCAAGGCCACCGACGCGGTGCAAAAAGCGCAGGCGGCGATTGCCGCGCGGCACTCCGGCGCCAGCAGCAAGATGGGCTCGGCACTGGAATCGCTGGAGCGGATCAAGGCGCGTCAGGCCGAGACTTCCGCACGCATCGAATCGGCCGAAGAGCTCGAATCGTCCAGCGGCGACGGCGATCTGAACCGGCGTCTGGCCGCAGCCGGCCTGATGGAAGGCGAGTCCAACGCTGCCGCAGTGCTGGCACGCTTCAAGAAGCCGGCCCAACTCGGCCACGACACCGCCAGCGGCACCGCGCCGCTGATCGGCCAGGTGCGCGACGTGCAGCAGGTTCCGCGCAGCGACAGCTGATCCACCGCACGGCACAGGACGCGCCATGATCATTGTCGGACGGTTGTTCCGGGTACTGCGGCGCCATGTGCGCCGCGTCAGCTGGGGCCTGGTGGCGCTGGCGCTGCTGGCCCACATGGGCGTGAGTTGGGCATTGTTGTTGATGGCTGGCGAGCACAAGCTCGTCGGCCTGGACGCGTTTCCGTACTACTACATGACCACCGCCACCACCATCGGCTACGGCGACCTGTCGCCGGGCTCGGTGGCCGGGCGCTATATCGCCGCGTTCGTGTTGATGCCGGGCGCGGTGGCGCTGTTCGCCACGGTGCTGGCCAAGACCAGCGGCGTGCTCATCACTTTCTGGAGGCGCCACTACATGGGCAAGATGGCTTACGCCGATCTGCGCGGGCACACTATCCTGATCGGCTGGCAGGGCGCCGCCTCCGCGCGTTTGCTGGAACTGTTGCTCTCGGACACCGCCACCGACGACGAAGGCGTGGTGCTGATCGCCGAGGGCGTGGCCGAGAACCCGATGCCAGACCACATGCGCTTCATCGCCGCCGAGTCGTACACGCACACGGACGTGTATCTGCGTGCGGGCATCGCGGGCGCGGCGCGGGTGATCGTCAACCCGCCATCCGACGATCAGACCCTGGCGGCGGTGTTCGCGCTGATGGCGCATGCGCCGCGTGCGCACATCGTGGCGCACTTCGATTCGGGCAGCGCCGCGCGGCTGGTCAATTGCCACTATCCGGCCATCGAATGCACTCGCCCGATGACCGCCGAGATCCTGGCGCGCGCTGCGCAGGATCCGGGCAGCGCGGCGATCACTGCCGAGCTGCTGTCTGTGGACGATGGCCCCACCCAGTTCAGTCTTGCGGTTCCGGCCGATGCAGGCCCGCTGGATTACCGCGTCGTGGCGGCCGACTTCAGCCAGCGCGGCGCTTTGTTGCTGGGCCTGCGCGCGCCCGATGGTGCGTTGCGGTTGAACCCGCCCGCACACACCGCTGTGGCGGCCGGTGCCATGCTGTATTACCTGGCCGAGCAGCGCGTGCCTGCGCACGCCATCGCATGGCACGCCCTGCGCACTGCCGCCGTTCCCCATTCCCCATCGCCACAAGGTGCATGACGATGAGTTTTTTCAGCAAGTTGTTCGGTCAACCACAACCCGCGGCGCCCGCGTCCGGCACCGGCGCGATCGGCCACACGCTGCCGCTGGGCCTGCGTGTCGGTGGCCAGGTGGAGATCGACACCACCCTGTATCGCATGGCGCCGGAGGCCATGACCGCCGAGCTACCGGGCGGCCATCAAGGTATCCCGTGCTATGGCCACGTCAATCTGGGCGATGGCTATTCCCTGCATCGTTTCTATCTGGACGACGATGCGTTCTTGCAGGTCACCACGGTGGGCGGCGATCTGGAAGCGATGAAGGCGTTTGTGTATTGCGAGACGGTCAACCCGCCCAGCAAGCAGGCATTTCAGGAGTTCGTGATGCAGCATCCGCATCTGGGTGCGGCGCAGATCGACTACGCCGGCAAACGTTGGGAGCGCGCCACCCAGTCCACCGATGATGCCGCGCGGATCCCGCCGATCGCCTACGACGAAGTGCTGTACCGCTATCAGCCGCCGCGCCGCGATGGCGATCTGACCCACTACGCCATGCTCTACAGCCGCGATGTGCCTGAGCTGCAGCGTGAGGAATTCCTGCTGGTCACTGGCGAAGATTCCGGCCCCAACGAATTCTGCGTCACCTATGCAGTCGGCATCGATGTCACCGTCGCCGATCTGGATATCACCTGAGCGCGCGCGCTCGTCTTCCACCTACCCTGGTCCTGTCATGAACCCGATCAACCTGCAGAGTTTTCTCGCGTTTCTTTCCTACTTCGGCACCGGTCTGGGCGTGTTGATCGTCGCGGTGGTGCTGGTGACCCTGGTCACCCCGCACAAGGATTTCACCTTGCTGCGGCAGGGCAACGTGGCTGCGGCCACCGCACTGGCCGGCAACTTCATCGGTGTGGCATTGCCGCTGCATTCGGCCATCACCCATTCGGTGAGCCTGGTCGATGCGCTGATCTGGGGCGCGGTCGCCTGCGGGATTCAGATCGTGGCGTATCTGCTGGCCAACGTGGTGGCCGGGCGCATCTCGCGGCAGATCACCGACAACGTTGCTGCGGCGGGCATCTTTTCGGCTGGCGTGTCGATCGCGGTCGGGCTGATCAATGCTGCGGCGATCACGCCGTAACGGAGTACAGGCATGAAGCGCTCACGCAATCTCAAGCTCACCTTGATGGCCGCCTTGCCGGCCGCCCTCGTCACCGGTTGTGGTTCTGAACCAGAGACAGGTGTGGTGCTGCAGTCGGCCTCCGACTGCTACCAGATCAAGCAGGAACAGACCGACATCCAGCAATGCCTCAAGGCCTATGACGAGGCGGTGGCCAAGCATCAGCAGGCTGCGCCGCGCTTCAATTCGCGCTACGAGTGCGATGCGCAGTTCGGCAGCTGCACCGAGGTGCCGGGTCAGACCCAGGGGCAACACAGCTGGATTCCGCCGATGGGCGGCTTCCTGCTCGGCTATGCGCTGGGCAACATGAGCGGTGGCGGCGGCTATCGCTACGGCGGCGCGATGCCGCTGTATCGCGATTACCGCAGCGGCGGTTACTACAAACCCAATGGCGATCTGGCCAGCAACCGTATCGGCACCGTGCGCGGGCGCAGCGGCGCCATCGACATGCCGTCGCGTGCGATCACCGTGTCGCGCTCGGGTTTCGGCTCCAGTGCGGCGGCGCGCAGTTCGTTCGGCAGCGGCGGGCGCAGCTCCGGGTACGGCGGCTGACATGCAACGGATCGCAATTGCAGAACGTACCGATTGGCGCGACCAGGCCGAGTCGCTCGGCTTCCATTTCCACACCATCGACGGCGAACCGTATTGGGACGAAAGCGCGTATTACGCGTTCTCGCTGCGCCAGATCGAGGACGACATCGAGGCGCCCACCCAGGAACTGCACGATATGGCGATGCAGTTGGTGGACGAGGTGGTCGGCTCGGAACAACTGATGACGCAGCTGGCGATCCCGCCGTTCTACTGGGACTGGATCGCCAACTCGTGGAAAGACCGCGACCCGCACCTGTACGGCCGCATGGATCTGGCGTATGCCGGCGACGGCCCGGCCAAGTTGTACGAACTCAATTACGACACGCCGACCTCGCTGTACGAATCGGCGTATTTCCAGTGGTTGTGGCTGGAACAGCAGATCGCCGCCGGCGTGCTGCCCAAGGGCACCGACCAGTACAACCTGATCCAGGATCTGCTGTGCGAAACCCTGGGCGCGCTGGCGGTGGAGGGGGCGATCGGGCCGCAGATGCATTTTTCAGCGGTGCGCGATTCGCTGGAGGATCGCGCCACGGTGCGGTATCTGCGCGATTGCGCGCACCAGGTGGGCATCAGCACCGAGGAAGTGGCCATCGAAGATATCGGCCTGAGCGCCGATGGCTGGTTCACCGATGAGCAGGACCGGGTGATCCATACGCTGTTCAAGCTCTACCCGCTGGAATTCATGATGGAAGAGCGCTTCGGGCCGGCATTGATTGCCAACCGTGTGCGCCTGATCGAGCCGGCATGGAAATCGGTGCTGAGCAACAAGGGCATCCTGCCGCTGCTGTGGGAGCGCCATCAAGGCCATCCCAATCTGCTGCCTGCACGCTTTGCGCAAGCCGGCGAAGCGCCGACGGCAGGCTGGGTGCGCAAGCCGCTGCTCTCGCGCGAGGGCGCCAATATCTCTCTGGTCACCGCACAGGGCGATGCCGCACAGACCGATGGGCCGTATGTGGATGGGCCGGCGATTTTGCAGGCGCACCATCCGTTGCCGGTGTTCGACGGGCGGCATGCGCTGGTGGGCAGTTGGGTCGTGGCCGATCGCCCCGCCGGGCTGGGCATGCGCGACGACGATGGCCCGATCACCCGCGACACCTCGCGCTTCGTACCGCACGTGATCGTGGATTGATGTAGTAGTGAGTGCGCATCGCCACCGCAAGGTGGCGGTGTTGCTTGTTGCGATTGCCTCAGCTGTGGCCGTTGGTGAGGTTCGCCGGTTACGTGGCTGCGCTCTGCGCAATGGTCCTGCCCTGCACAGCGCAGACAACGCGCTTCATCGCCTTACACACGCCTTGGTTGCGCGCAAGCCCTTCACTGCAGGCCGAGCAGCGCAGGTTTTCCACACCCCCTGTGGATGGAAGTTGCACAAGGCTGTGGACAAGTGAGCGCAGGCCGCGGCCTGCAACGCTGTCAAGATGGGTGGCGAAAAAATGACCAACCGCTCGCGGCGATGGTTTTCCAGTCGAGATTTGAACGATCCCGGCAGGATCGGCAAAGTCGATTGCACACCATCACACTCGCCGCGCCACGAAAAAGCTCGCCATCGCCAGCAGCCACGCCAACGCGAACACGCTCAGGTATGCGGCCAACGTCGCGGAAGCCAGCAGCGCAGCGAACAAGGCGCCGGCCAGCGCCAGCATGCCGGCCACCGCAATCGCTTCGCTCAACTGCAGCGCCGAACTGTTCGCGCCTTGTTGCGCCGGTGGCGACAACGACAACATCAACACCGACAGACTCGGATACAGCAGGCCCATGCCCAGGCCTGCCAGCGCCCAGCCGGCAATTGCCACCGGTACCGGAATGAGCGGCCACACCGCGCCCGCGCTGATCACGATGCCCAGCGACATCAACAACGCACCGATCTTGAGCAGGCGTGGGCGCGCCCAGCCGGCGCGGCTATGGCCCTGATACCACGAGCCGCTGAACCACCCCAGCGCACCCACGCTGAGCGCCACGCCGGCCAGCAGCGGCGAGAGGCCGCGTTCGCGCGACAGCAGCAACGGCAGAAACGCCTCGAACCCGAAGAAGGCCGCCGCCGCAATGCCACGCAGCGCGATCACGCTGGGCAGCCCACGCGCCAGCCGCAGCGTGCCGCCCGGCAACAGGTGCCAGGCGCAGAGCAGCGTGAGCAATAGCGCTGGCGTCATCGCAAGCAACGCCAGCATGCCGTGCAGCTGCCCGCCCAGATACACGCCGAGCACGCCCAAGGCCGCACCGATCGCCCAGCCGAACGCGGCGTTGGAGTCGGCGTACGGTTCGCCCGACCACGCGCGCCCGCGGATGGCCGGCCACAACATCAGCCCGGCCGGAATCGCCAGCAGCGGCACCGACAGAAATACCCAGCGCCATCCCACGTGCTGCACGATCAGCCCGCTGATGCCGGGCCCGATCAACGAGGGCACCACCCAGCCGGCGGAAAACGCGGCAAACACACGCGGCCGCAACGCTTCCGGATACAGGCGCCCGACGATGACGTACAGCGCCACCGAATACGCCCCGGCGCCCAGGCCTTGCAGCAAGCGCCCTGCGATGAGTAGCGGCATGCTTGGCGCCAACCCGGCGATCAACAGCCCGATCACAAAGCACAGCAGTCCTGCACCCAGCGCGCCGCCCGGGCCGCGTCGGTCGCTCCAGCGCCCGGCGGCGGTCATGCCGACCACGCTGGTCGCCAAGGTGCCACCGAAGGCAAGCGCGTACAGCGGCAGCCCGTTCAATTCGCGCGCCACGGTCGGCATGGCGGCGGCAACCGCCAGCGACTCGAAGGCATTGAGCGATACCAGCGCGACCATGCCCAGCGTTGCGGCGCGATACGGCGCGGCGAGAATGGAAGTGGGTTGCGTGGCGCCCAGTGGCGTGGCGGGCGTGGTGATTGCGGCGGGCATGTCGGTGGGCATCGAAGATCCAGGAACGAGCGTGAGCACAGCCATGACATCGGTACTTGCACCGGTCATGGCCGCGCAGCATCCTGCCTCAACCAAGGTTGAGGTCAAGGCAATGCAGCGTGAGTTGTCCGTGGGCGAAGTGGCCAAGCGCAGTGGCGTGGCGGTGTCGGCATTGCATTTCTACGAGCGCAAGGGCTTGATCCGCAGCCTGCGCACCGCAGGCAACCAACGCCGTTATGCGCGCGATGTGTTGCGGCGGATTGCGGTGATCCGCGTGGCGCAGCGGCTTGGCGTGCCCTTGCAGCAGGTGCTGGAGGCGTTCTCGGTGTTGCCGGAGCAGCGCACCCCCACACGTGCGGAGTGGGCGCGCATGTCGGCGCGCTGGCGCGGGCAACTGGATGCGCGCATTAGCGAACTACAGGCGCTGCGCGACCAGCTCACCGACTGCATCGGCTGCGGGTGTCTGTCGCTGCGCCGCTGCCGGCTGAGCAATCCGGGCGACACCCTGGGCCACGACGGTGAGGGGGCTTTGCGACTGGGCAGCTTGATTGCGGAATAAGAGTGGCTAACAAAACTTAGCGAGCGGGCGCTTGGCGGTGAGTCTGGTGTTGTCGGCCGCGTCTTGGTGGATGGCGTCAGAAGTCCAGGTCAAACGCTGAGTGGATCGAGGGCGCGGGGCCCTCG
>NZ_JBWWVR010000006.1:0-260111 GCF_056675575.1 Xanthomonas sp. NCPPB 3959 | reverse complement strand
CTGGAGGTTTTCGAACCCTTCGGCTCTGGTTCCGCGTTTGCGGGTCCGTTGCGTCGGGGGAGGCGAACTATATGCTCAAGACGCCTATTTGGGAAGAGGTTTGTGAAAAAATTTTCACGATCTTTGCTTAGCGTGCGGCGGTATCTCGTCATAGGTGACTGCAGCAAGCCGCTGATCGCACATATGAGGTGCTACGGGCTCTTATATATGTCGTCGCAAAGCCGGGGTTGCCGCCATGCAGCAGCCCCTTCGCCAGCTCAGCCGCCGACCAGCGCCACACGGGCGAAATTGCGCTTGCCTACCTGGATGACACCTTCAAAGCCTGGTCCGAATTGGCGAGCGAGGTCTTCGACCACTTCGCCGTCAATCTTGACCGCTCGCTCCTTGAGCTTGCGCGTCGCTTCGGAATTACTCGGCGTCAGGCCAGCAGCGGTGAGTAGACTGGCGATCCGTAGCCCCTCGGCAGGAACGACAACTTCTTGCAGCGGCAACAGGCTGGTGTCGCCCTGCCCTGTCACCACGGCATGCCAGCCGGCGATGGCTTGCTCGGCAGCAGCGGCATCGTGGAAGCGTGCGGTCAGTTCGCGGGCCAGGCGCAGCTTGACCTCGCGCGGATGCAGTTCACCGGAAGCGACCTGCTCCTTTAGACGTGCGGCCTCGGCAACGCTGATATCAAAGGAGAGCAGATCGATCCAGCGCCAGGTCAGCTCGTCGCCGATCTTCATGGTCTTGGTGACGATGTCGATGGCCGGCTCGTTGATGCCGATGTAGTTGCCCAGCGACTTGGACATCTTGGCCACGCCGTCCAGGCCTTCCAGCAACGGCATGGTCAGCACGACCTGCGGGGCCTGGCCGTAATGCTCCTGCAGACCGCGCCCCATGAGAAGGTTGAACTTCTGATCGGTGCCACCCAGTTCGACATCCGCCTTCAAGGCGACCGAGTCGTAGCCCTGCACCAGTGGATAGAGGAACTCGTGGATGGCGATCGGCTGCTGGCTGCTGAAGCGCTTGGCGAAGTCGTCGCGCTCGAGCATGCGCGCCACGGTGTGCTGGGCCGACAGCTTGATCATGTCGGCGGCGCTCATCTGGCCGAACCACTCGGAGTTGAAGCGCACCTCAGTGCGCTCGCGGTCCAGGATCTTGAAGACCTGCTCCTCATAGGTATGCGCGTTGGCCAGCACGTCTTCGCGGCTGAGCGGCTTGCGGGTGACGTTCTTGCCGCTGGGGTCGCCGATCATTCCGGTGAAGTCGCCGATCAGGAAGATCACCTGGTGCCCGAGCTGCTGGAACTGCCGCATCTTGTTGAGCAGCACGGTGTGGCCCAGATGCAGATCCGGCGCGGTGGGATCGAACCCGGCCTTTACTCGCAATGGCACGCCCGACTTCAGGCGTGCTTCGAGCTGATCGAGCTTGAGGATCTCTTCGGCGCCGCGGCCGATGAGTGCGAGAGATTCTTCGATAGTGGCCAACCACAGACTCCAGCGGCGCTTGCCGTCAAAAACGTGAACGATGTTAAACGCGGGTTAATTTCGCGCCAAATGAAAATGTTGAACAGGCTCAATGGTTTGACGCGCTGTTACAGGCTGTCTATGGTACCGGCGATTGGGCTCGCACTTCGAGCCAGCGAGGAATTTGAACGATGCAGAACTCAGAGCAGGGCCGTGCACGCAAGCGGCGCTTTCAAGAACGCCTCCACGTCCTCCACGACACTGCCCTGCATCGCAAGCTCAAGGCCCATCTTCCTGCAGCGTTCAACGATCAATGGACGCGCCGCCACTGGATCCACGCCAGCCTGTTCGCCACCATCGGTGCGCTGGTGGCCACGATCGTGCCGGGCTTCTCCAACGCCATCGATACGCCACTCTCTAGCCATTCCACACTGGCTTTGCCGCTGCCGCCGTTGGTGCCGAGCCGCAAGCAGCTGGCGCCGAGTACCGATTGGGAAATCGTGCAGGTCAAGTCGGGCCAGACGCTGAGCACCCTGTTCGGCGAGTTGGGAATTCCGACCACGGTGATGTACCAGGTGCTGGCACATCCGGGCACCAAGGAGGCGCTGACCAAGCTGCGTCCGGGCGCCGAGATCGCCTTCGATATACCGACGCCAGGCGAGCTGCGCGCATTGCGCTTCGACCGCGACGACAGCCACCGTGTGGAGCTGCGCCTGCTGGGCGACAGCGTGCGCGAGAACGTCACCGAGCGTGCAACGACCACACGCACGGTGGTGGCAAGCGGGGAAATCAGCAGCTCGCTGTACGCCTCGGCCGGCAAATCGGGCCTGTCGCCGGCGGCAGTGGCGATCATGACCGACGAGATCTTCAAGTACGACATCGACTTCGACAAGGATCTGCAACCGGGCGATCGCTTCAGCGTGGTGATGGATGAGACCTGGCGCGAAGGCGAGCGGATCAACACCGGCGACATCCTGGCGGCGACCTTCACCACCGGCGGCAAAACCTACACCGGCTTCCGCTTCGAGCGTGCCGGTAAGCCGGCCGAGTATTTCGACATCACCGGCCGGCCTTTGAAGAAGAGCTTCATCCGGATGCCGGTGGCTTACAGCCGCATCAGCTCGACCTTCGGCGCACGCAGGCATCCGGTGCTGGGCACGATGCGCATGCATAAAGGTGTGGACTACGCGGCAGCGTCGGGGACGCCGATCATGGCGGCCGGCGATGCGCGGGTGGTGTTTGTCGGCACCCAGCGCGGCTACGGCAATGTGGTGATCCTGGACCACGGCAGGAATTTCAGCACGCTGTACGGGCACATGTCGCGCTTCGGCAAGGTCAAGGCGGGGCAGCGCATCAACCAGGGCACGGTGATCGGCTATGTCGGCATGACCGGTCTTGCGACCGGCCCGCATCTGCATTACGAATTCCGCGTGGCCGGGCAGCAGCGCAACCCGATGTCGGTGACCATGCCGCCGCCGGAACCGTTGCAAGGCGCCGAGCTGGCCGCATTCCGTGCGCAGACGGCGCCGGCGCTGGCGCGTATCGAAGGCATGGAGAAGTTGATCTACGCCGACGCCGCCAAGCCTGCCAAGGGCAAGCCGCGCGGTTGAGTGGGTGCGGGGCCGGTTGACGGCCCCTGCCCGGCTGCACAAGCTGGGGGATCGCTACACAACTGGCTCTGGCATGTCTGCTCTGGAACACCTGGAATCTCCGCTTTACCTGGGCCTGATGTCGGGCACCAGTGCCGACGGCATCGATGCCGCGCTGGTGCGCTTCGAAGACGACAGCCACCGCCGCTGCGAACTGGTTGCCGGCACGACGGTGGCCTGGGAGCCGCAGCTGCGCGAGACGCTGGTGATGCTGGGCCAGGGCGCCGAAGTGATCGCCATCGATGCGCTTGGGCAGCTGGATGCGCAGGTGGGGCTGGCGTTTGCGGCCGCCGCCAATCAATTGATCCGCCAGAGCGGTATTGCGCGTGGGCGCATTCGGGCGATCGGCTCGCATGGGCAGACCATTCGGCATCGACCCAAGGCCGATCCGGCCTTCACCTGGCAGATTGGCGATGCCAGCCGGATTGCCGAGCACACCGGCATTACCACGGTGGCCGATTTCCGCCGTCGCGATGTGGCTGCCGGTGGTCAGGGCGCGCCGTTGATGCCAGCGTTTCATCTGGCCATGCTGGGCGTGGGCGACGAAGACCGTGCAGTGCTCAATCTGGGCGGCATCGGCAACCTGACATTGATCCCGCGCAATGGCGCGGTGCTGGGCTTCGATACCGGCCCGGCTAACGCGTTGCTGGATAGCTGGTGCCAGCAGCATCACGGCACGCCGTTCGATGCCGATGGGATATTTGCTGCCAGTGGGCAGGTCGATGCCGCGCTGCTGCAGGCGTTGTTGGCCGACCCGTGGTTTTCGCTGGCGCCGCCCAAGAGCACCGGGCGCGAGCAGTTTCATCTGGCCTGGGCGTTGCAGGCGATGCAGTCCTTAGGAAACGTGGCGCTGGCTGCGGCCGATGTGCAGGCGACGCTGCTCGAACTCACTGCGGCCAGCATCGCCGATGCGTTGTTGCGGCTGCAGCCCGACACCCGCCGGGTGCTGGTGTGCGGTGGCGGGGTGCGCAATCCGGTGTTGATGGCGCGATTGGCGGCACGGTTGCCGGGCGTGGTGGTGGAATCCAGCGCGCGGCATGGGCTGGATCCGGATTATCTGGAGGCGATGGGGTTTGCGTGGTTGGCGGCGGAGCTGATCGCGGGGCGTGCGGCCAATCTACCGTCGGTGACCGGGGCGGCGGGGCCGCGATTGTTGGGGGCGATTTATCCGGCGTAAGCGGCCTGCATCGGCTCTATCCGGATGCCACCGGCCTCGCTTCTCGAAATGCCCTCCCTTGCATCTGGCGACTCTCACCAGCGCTCAACTAATCAGGTGTGGCGATGATGTGTGCGGTCTAGCCGGCGAGTGTGCCGTAGCCTCAGTCCTTCTCGGCAATGTGCATGGCTTTTGACCGAGCCGTCCGCAGTTGTACACCATCGTCGCGCCGGGTGGATTCGCACGCGAGGCAGCGCTGGCTGAACGTTGTGCAGCGCTAGGGATGATTTCCCGCCGGCAGCGCCTTGAGGGCGGCGATCGCTTCGGCCAGGGCATCGACTTCCGGGTGTTGCAGGCCGCCGGTGACTTCGTACTCGCTGGCGAACAGGCCTTGTTCGAGCAGATGCATCACGGCCTGGTGCTGGGTCCAGCCGCGTGCAACGGAGATGCGACGGATCCTGTCTACCAGCAATGGGTCGATGTCACGTAATACCAGATCGGTCATGCATACTCCCTATTCGCAAGGTTTCCGGCGTGTTGGCGATCATCCCGCAGCGCTGCGGCCACCCGCGGCCGTCAAGCCGCAGCAGTATGCCGGCGCTGCTGCAGGATAAGCATCCCGCACAGGACCACAACGGGGATCGCAATCAGCGCTGTCCCGACGAAGAACAAGGCGTACCCCTCCAGCAGGGTTCGTCCCTGTGACAATGTCTGGACCGACCAGCCCGAGAAGCCTTTCAGAGCCTTCCCCGGCATGGCATAGAACGAACTCAGTAAAGCGTACTGGGTTGCGGTATAGCCAAAGCTGGTCAGGCTGGACATGTAGGCGATCAGCGCGGTTCCGGCAAATCCGTTGGCGAAGTTATCGATCGCCATCGCCACTGCAAATTTGGTCGTGTCCGGGCCGACATAGGCTAACCATGCAAATGCCAGATTCGAACATGGTCCCAACACTGCACCAACCATCAATGTCGCAAGCACTCCCCAGCGCACGGAGACCAGACCGGCCGCTGCAATGCCGACGAACGTCGCAACCAGCCCCACCGAGCCGCGGATGGCGCCGACGGTATCTTCAGACAGGCCAAGGTCGACATAGAACGGATTGGCCATCGGCCCCATCACGAAATCGGCCATGCGATAGACGCTGATGGCTACCAGGATCAAGATTGCGCCGCTGCGATGCTCACGAATAAAGGCAAGAAACGGCCCGGCGATTGCGTCGAACAGCCCGCGCGGGGTCCACAGCGAAGCAGCCTGTGTTTGCACGGCAATGATTTCGCGGGCCGGCTCACCCGCCATCGTCACGGCGATCACGCCCAGCACCATCAGCGCTGCCATGACTTCATAAGAGACTTGCCAGCCGACGCGTGCGGCGATGATCAGGATCAGCGCATCGGTCACTAACAAGGCCGAGCGATAGCCTAGTGCCGAGGCGGAGGTCAGCAGGCCGAGCTGCTCACTGTTGTCGGCACTTTCGATACGCCACGCGTCGATGACGATGTCCTGTGTGGCCGAGGCGAAGGCAACCACCACCGCCATCACGCCGAACACCACCAGGTGTTCCCAGGCAATGCCCATCACCAGTACCTGGCCGCCCTTGGGCTGGACCAGCGCCATGCCAACCAGACCTATCGCCACGACCGCCTGCGATAGCAGCATCCAGCCGCGGCGTCGCCCCAACCGGCCCAGCAACGGCACGTCCGTCTTGTCGACAATCGGTGCCCATAAGAACTTCATGGTGTAAGCCAGGCCAACCCAGGACAGGAAACCGATCGTGCTCAGATCGATGCCTTCCTTGCGCATCCAGAAGCCGAGCGTGTTGCCAACCAGGTACAACGGCAGGCCGGAACTGAAGCCCAGCAGCAGCATCGTCAGCACTTTGCGCTGGCGAAGGTTGGTCAGCACTTGCTGCCAGCGTCGACGTGGCTTGGTGACCCCGCTCACTCCGCGTAATCCACGATGTAAGGGGCGTGGTCGGAGAAGCGCTGCTCGCGGTAGATCGCGCAGCGTTGCAGCTTGTCGCGCATCCAGGGCGTGACCAATTGGTAGTCGATGCGCCAACCGACGTTGTTGGCCCGCGCGGCGCCGCGGTTGCTCCACCAGGTGTAGTCCTCGCCCTGCGGGTGCAGCACGCGGTACGTGTCGACCCAGCCGCGGCCGCTGGCGGCGTTGGCTTCTTCAGGCGCGTCGGCGCACAGGCCGTTGAGCCAGTCGCGCTCGGGCGGCAGGCAGCCGGAGTTCTTCTGGTTGGACTTCCAGTTCTTGATGTCCAGCGCGGTGCGCACGATATTCCAATCGCCGCACAGCACGTACTGCCGGCCGCTGGCCAGCCACTCGTCCAGGATCGGCCGCAGCCATTCCATCACCTGGAACTTGTAGCCCTGGCGCAACTCGCCCGATGAACCGGACGGAATATAGAAGGACACCACGCTGAGGTTGCCGAAGCGCGCTTCGATATAGCGGCCTTCTTCGTCGAACTCGGGCCAGCCCAGCGCGGTGCGCACTTCGTCGGGCTCATGCCTGCTGTAGATCGCCACGCCGCTGTAGCCCTTCTTGGTGCTGGCATCGCGGAACCAGGCCTTGTAGCCGGTGGGCAGGAATTTCGGCCCAGCCAGCTGATGCTCCTGAGCCTTGGTCTCCTGCACGCATAGCACGTCGGCGTCCTGGGTGGCGAACCACTCGAAGAAGCCCTTGGTCGTGGCCGAGCGCAGGCCGTTGGCGTTGAAACTGATGATGCGCATAGATGAAGAGCCGGGATTCGGGAATGGACATTGGAGATGCGTGAAAGCGTACCGCATCAGCGGATGCCGCAAGGCGCGACCGGCTATGCTTTCCAATCCCGAATCCCCACTCCCCAATCTCGTCACTATGACCGACCACCGCACCCGTTTCCTGCAGCTGGCCCTGGGCGCCGATGCCCTACGCTTTGGCGAGTTCACGCTCAAGTCCGGGCGGCTCAGCCCGTATTTCTTCAATGCCGGTCGCTTCGATTCGGGCGCCAAGACTGCGCAGCTGGCGCAGTGCTATGCCGATGCGATCGATGCGGCGGGAGTGGAATTCGATCTGTTGTTCGGGCCGGCCTACAAGGGCATTCCGTTGGCGACCGCGCTGGCCTGCGCGTATGCCGGGCGCGGGCGCGATCTGCCGATGGCGTTCAACCGCAAGGAAGCCAAGGCGCATGGCGAGGGCGGCAGCCTGATCGGTGCGCCGCTTGAGGGGCGCAAGGTCTTGATCGTCGATGACGTGATCACCGCCGGCACCGCAATCCGTGAGGCCTTGGGCATCATCCGCGGCGCGGGCGGCGTTCCGTCCGGGATCGTGGTGGCGCTGGACCGGCAGGAGATCGCCTCCGAACAGGATCGCCGCTCGGCCGCACAGGCGGTAGCAGCCGAGGCCGGCATCCCGGTGATTGCGGTGGCCAACCTGGGCGACTTGCTTGCTTTTGCGGCAGGAAACGCCGACCTTGTGGGCTTCCGGGAACCGCTGCTGGCCTATCGTGGCCGCTACGGCACCGACACCACAGGCTGACGGCAGGCGACAGGGGGCTGCGATGATGCCGATACACATCCGTTTGGCGTTACTCGCCGCTGCGGCGGCAGCTGTCGTTGCGACAACGATCGCCGCCGCGCCCGCCAGTGCGCAGGACAAACCGGCCGCGAAAAAGCTGTATTGCTGGAACCAGAACGGCGCCCGCGTGTGCAGCGACACGCTGCCGCCGGAGGCGGTGAACCAGGCGCGCGACGAATTCAACGTCAAGAGCGGCATGCGCAGCGCCGAGGTGCAGCGCGCGATGAGCAGCGACGAGCGTGCCGCCGCCGCGGCCAGCGAGCAGCAACGCCAGGCCGATCTGGCCGCCGAGCAGATGCGCCAGCGCACCGACCAGGCGATGTTGATGTCCTACCAAAACGAGGACGACCTGCGCCGGGTCTTCAATGAGCGCATCGCCATCGTCGACAACAACATCCACACCGCGCGCTTCAATGTGACCAGCCTGCGCGAGGGGCTGGCCAGCATGCTGCGCACTGCCGGTAATCGCGAACTGGCCGGTCAGGCAGTTGCCGACAAGCTGGCCGGCGACATCCAACAGCGCCATCGCGAACTGATGGCGCAATTGCGGTTACAGACCAGTTTCGAGCAGCAACGGGTGGCGCTGGACGGCGAAATCGCCGACATCCTGCTGCGCTACCGGGCCATGAAGGAGCCGCCGGCCGGCACTTCGCCGAGCGGCTGACTGGCGCAGCCGTCATTCCCGCCGGCGCGGCGCGCTGCTGCGGGCGGCATTTCCCGATCCGACGCCCTGCCCGCATAATGGCCGGTCTTACTCCTTGCCCACGAGGCTCTCCCGCATGGCCCGGATCATCGCCATTGCCAACCAGAAAGGCGGCGTCGGCAAGACCACGACGGCAGTCAATCTGGCGGCCGGCCTGGCGCGCGCGCCCAAGCGTGTGTTGCTGGTGGATCTGGACTCGCAGGGCAACGCCACCATGGGCAGCGGCATCGACAAGCGCGATGTGGCCGCCTCGACCTGCGATCTGCTGCTGGGCGAAAACACCGCTGCCGAGATCCGGGTGACCGCGCCGGAAGGCTTCGACCTGCTGCCGGGCAACATCGACCTGACCGCCGCCGAGATCCAGCTGATGGATCAGAGCGAGCGCGAACAGCGGCTCAAGCGCGCCCTGGCGCCGATCCGCGACGAGTACGACTTCATCCTGATCGACTGCCCGCCGGCGTTGTCGCTGCTCACGCTCAATGCGTTGACCGCCGCCGACTCGATCATCGTGCCGATGCAGTGCGAGTACTACGCGCTGGAAGGACTCACTGCCTTGCTGGAAACCATCGAGGCGCTGCGCGCCAACCTCAATCCGGCGCTGGAAATCGAAGGCGTGCTGCGCACGATGTTCGACATCCGCAACAACCTGGCCAATGCGGTGTCGGCCGAGTTGACCCAGCATTTCGGCGACAAGGTGTTCCGCACCATCGTGCCGCGCAACGTGCGCCTGGCCGAGGCGCCCAGCCATGGCCAGAGCATCCTCGGGTACGACCGCACCTCGCGCGGTGGCGTGGCGTACCTGGGGCTGGCCGGCGAGATCGTGCGCCGCCAGAACGATCGCAACAAGGCCTACCGGCCCGTGGAGACCGTTTGATGAGCAAGCCGATCCCCGCAAAGAAGCGTGGTCTGGGCCGCGGCCTGGAAGCGCTGTTGGGACCGAAGGGCGCAGCAGCCGCAGCGGCGCCGAGCGCAGCCAGCGAAGACGCCTTGCAGCCGGGCGACAGCTTGCGCCAGTTGCCGGTCACCCAGTTGCAGCCGGGCAAGTACCAGCCGCGTAAGGAGATGGACGAGGTCAAGCTGGCCGAGCTGGCCGAATCGATCAAGGCCCAGGGCGTGATCCAGCCGATCGTGGCGCGCGAGCTGGCGCCGGGGCAGTTCGAGATCGTGGCCGGCGAACGCCGCTGGCGCGCCTCGCAACTGGCCGGGCTGACCGAGGTGCCGGTGGTGGTGCGCGAGCTGGACGACCGCACCGTCATCGCGATGGCGCTGATCGAGAACATCCAGCGCGAAGACCTCAACCCGCTGGAAGAAGCGCAGGCGCTGCAGCGGCTGATCGACGAATTTTCGCTGACCCATGCCGAGGCCGCCGGTGCGGTAGGCCGCTCGCGTGCGTCGGTGTCCAACCTGCTGCGGTTGCTGGAATTGCCGGTGGCGATCCGGGTGCTGCTGGAAACCCGCCGCCTGGAAATGGGCCATGCGCGTGCGCTGCTCACCCTGGCGCCGGAACTGGCCAGCAAGCTGGCGCAGGAAGCGGCCGACCAGGGGTGGTCGGTGCGTGAGGTGGAACATCGCGCGCAGCAGTTCGCCGCCGGCAAGGTGCCCGGATCGTTGCGCAAGGGCAAGCCGGCCGCCGCCGCACCGCAGGCCGACATCGCCTCGCTGGAAACCGAGCTGTCCGAGTCGCTGGGCACCAAGGTAGTGTTCAACCACGGCCGCGGCGGCAAGGGCAAGCTGGTGATTCATTACACCGACCTGGACACGCTGGATGGCGTGCTGGAACGTTTACGCGCCCAGCGCAGCTGAGTTCCTGCATCCGCGCAAGAGGATCATTCCGGCTATGCATCCCGCCAAGGTCGATCGCAATCATCTGCTGTGTCTGACCGACCTGCCGAACGTCGGGCCGGCCTGCGAAAAGGATCTGCGTCTGATCGGCATCCGTGTGCCCGCGCAGCTGCGCGGCCGCGATGCCTACGACATGTACGCGCAGCTATGCCTGCGCACCGGTGTGCTGCACGATCCGTGCGTGATCGATGTGTTCCTGTCGATCGTGCGTTTCATGGAAGGCGAGGCACCGGGCCCGTGGTGGTCGTTCAGCGCCGAACGCAAAGCCAAACTGGCCAGCGAAGCACCGCTCAGCATGGGGTGAGTGCGATGGGTGAGCGAACGTCGCCAGGAAGCGCTTCGGAGTGGTCTAGCGTCGCCTTTCGCCTCCCTTTTGCCACTCAAAATCTCCAGGACAACTTCCATGACCATTCTCGTGACCGGCGCTGCCGGCTTCATCGGTGCCTACACCTGCCGCGCGCTGGCTGCGCGTGGTGAGACGGTGGTGGGCCTGGACAACTACAACAGCTACTACGACCCGCAGCTCAAGCGCGACCGGGTGGCAGCGCTGTGCCCGGACATCGACATCCGCATGCTGGATCTGACCGACCGTGATGGCCTGGCCGCGTTGTTCGATGAGATTCAGCCCACCCGCGTGGTGCATCTGGCCGCGCAGGCCGGGGTGCGTTACTCGCTGGAAAATCCATCCGCCTACGTCGACAGCAACCTGGTCGGTTTCGTCAACATGCTGGAGCTGTGCCGGCATCGGGGCGTGCAGCATCTGGTGTATGCCTCGAGCAGCTCGGTGTATGGCGACTCGGCCACCCCGCCGTTCTCCGAAGACCAGCGCGTGGACCAGCCACGCTCGCTGTATGCGGCGACCAAGGCCGCTAATGAACTGATGGGCTACACCTACGCGCAGTTGTACGGCCTGCGCGCGACGGGCCTGCGCTTCTTCACCGTGTATGGGCCGTGGGGCCGGCCGGACATGGCGCCGCTGATCTTCAGCCGCGCGGTACTGGCGGGGCGGCCGATCGAGGTGTTCAACCACGGCAAGATGCAGCGCGATTTCACCTTCGTCGACGACATCGTGGCCGGCGTGCTCGGCGCGCTGGACACACCTAGCAGCGAGCCGGTGCCGAACCGGGTGTTCAACCTGGGCAACCACACCCCGGTGGAGCTGGAATACTTCATCGACGTGATCGCGCAGGCCGCTGGCCGCCCGGCCGAGAAGGTCTACCGGCCGATGCAGCCGGGCGACATGGTCCGCACCATGGCCGATACGCAGCGCGCGCAGGCCGCGTTCGGCTTCGAGCCGGCCACCCCGGTGGAGCGCGGCTTGCCGCAGGTGGTGGACTGGTGCCGCCGCTATTTCGGCGATCGCGCTTAGCATCCAACACGCTACAGGCCGCTTTCCATTGGCTCTACTGCGCACAACGCACGTTCGCTTCATGCCTGACTCAGACAGTCAGGGCACAATGCGCGATCTTTTTCGCTCAGCCTTCATCTGGCCACCACGAATCCATGAGCCAACCTCAGCTTTCCGTCGTCGTCCCGGTGTTCAATGAGCGCGATAACGTCGCCGCGCTGGTTGGCGAAATCGTCGCTGCGTTGCGCGGGCTGGTGGCGTTCGAAATCGTCTATGTCGACGACCACTCGCGCGACGATACGCTGGCGGTGCTGCAAGGCCTGAAGACCACCACGCCGGAACTGCGCGTGCTGCATCACGTCACCCAGAGCGGCCAGAGCACGGCAGTGCGCAACGGCGTCAAGGCCGCGCGTGCAAGCTGGATCGCCACGCTCGATGGCGACGGCCAGAACGACCCGGCCGACATCCCCAAACTGCTGACCGCGCGTGCCAGCGCCGAGACACAGGTGAAGCTGTTCGCCGGCTGGCGGGTCAATCGCCAGGATTCGGGGTCCAAGCGCTGGGCCAGCAAGTGGGCCAATGCGATCCGCTCGCGCATGCTGCACGACAACACCCCCGACACCGGCTGCGGCATCAAGCTGTTCGAGCGCGAGGCGTTTCTGGACCTGCCCTACTTCGACCATATGCACCGCTATCTGCCGGCGCTGATGCAGCGCGCCGGCTGGCGCACGGTGAGCGTGCCGGTGCACCACCGCCATCGCACAGCCGGCGTTTCCAAGTACAACAACCTCAATCGCGCCCTGGTGGGCATCCGCGACCTGCGCGGCGTGGCCTGGTTGATCACCCGCAGCAAGCGCACCGTGGTGCAGGAGCGCTGATGGAACTGCATTGGCTGGATCAACCGCTGACCTGGCTGTACTGGACCGGGCTGCATGTCACCGGTTGGAAACTGATCGGCTATGTGGGCGCGCTGATGTTCGGCGGCCGCTGGCTGGTGCAGTTCGTCGCCTCAAAGCGCGCCGGCAAGCCGGTGATTCCGCGCATGTTCTGGTACATGAGCGTGGTCGGCAGCCTGATGACGCTGAGCTACTTCGTGTTCTCGGCCAAGCAGGATTCGGTGGGCGTGCTGCAGAACCTGTTTCCGGCGTTTACCGCGTTTTACAGCCTGTATCTGGATGTGAAGCATCGCGGCTGGAAGCGGGATCGGGCGGTGCATTGAGCGGGGATTGAGGAGTCGGGATTGGGAGTCGCAAGTGCGGCACTGGTGCTCCGGTCTTCAGGCGTTTGAGGTGATGCTGGCTGCGCAACTGAGCTGATGGAGCATGCTGCATCGGCTCTACTTTGCAGTGCATAACGCCAGGCGCGCGATCTCCGAGAGTTCGTACACCGCGCTGCGATGGTTACCGACCTGAGATGACGCGCATCGCCGATGCCGCTCCGATAACGCCATCGACATGCTGGGGTCATGTCCAGCGCCTTGCTTCATCGCCCCGTCTCCATGCCAGCGCCCACTGCGGTGTACTGGCATCTGCGTCTGCAGACGCATCAACACGTGCCGCTGTTTGCGGACTGGCGCTGCGCGCGGGCGGCGGCAGCGAGCCTTGCGATGGCCGGTCACTGGCATGGTGCGCGCCTGCTGTGCTGGGTGCTGCTGCCGGACAGTTGGTGCGCCTTGCTGCAGGCACCGGGCAAGGCTGCACTGCTGCAGATGGCTGTTGTCGCGCGACAGGCGGCTGGCGAGGCGGTCAATCGCGCGCGTGGCCGTGGCGGAACGGTGTGGCAGCCGCAGATGCAGGCGTCGGCACTTCCGCTGCAGGCCGATCACCGCCAGTTCGCGCGCTCGCTGGTCGCGTTGCCGTTGCGTGCGGGACTGGCCGAGCAGATCGGTGGGTATCCGTATTGGGACGCGATCTGGTTGTTGCACGACAACGCCGGGAACGACGCCGCCATTCCGGCGCCGGATGATCGCTTACGCATGGCAGGTTTAGGAGGCGCGTGATCGTGATCGCTTGGGGCTGCCAGCTTCAAGCGGCATTTGATCGGCAACTGCTGCTCACCACCTGCTCTGCCGCCATGCCGGCAGAGCAATCGCCCGTCACTCACCTGTCGATCAAAACGCCAACAGATGCTCTGGCAGCAAGGCCTGCAATTCGCTGCGGAACAACGCGCGGATCCGGTTCAATGCAGCCTCGGTGTCGGCTTCGAACCGCAGCACCAGAATCGGCGTGGTATTGGAGGCACGCACCAGGCCCCAGCCGTCGGCGAAGTCCGCCCGCAATCCGTCGATCGTGGAGAGCCGAGCCGATTCGAACGGCGATTCTTCGCTGGCCTGCGCACGTTCGACAAAGCGCGCCACCAGCGCATGCGCATCGCCGTCGACCGGCACCTTGATCTCCGGCGTGGACACGCTTTCGGGTAGCGCGTTCAGCACTTCGGACGGGGTTTGCTCGCGCTGGGCCAGGATTTCCAGCAGGCGCGCGGCGGCATAGATGCCGTCGTCGAAACCGTACCAGCGCTCCTTGAAAAAGAAGTGCCCGCTCATCTCGCCGGCCAGTTCGGCGTCGGTCTCGCGCATCTTGGACTTGATCAGCGAATGCCCGGTCTTCCACATCAACGGGCTGCCGCCATTGCGCAACACGTAGTCGGACAGCTTGCCGGTGCATTTGACGTCGTAGATCACCAGCGCGCCGGGATTGCGCTGCAGCACGTCGGCGGCGAACAGCATCAGCAGGCGGTCGGGAAACACGATGGCGCCTTCCTTGGTGACCACGCCCAGACGGTCGGCATCGCCATCGAAGGCCACGCCGATATCCGCATCGAAGCGCTGCACCATGTTCACCAGATCGTCGAGATTGTGTGGCTCGCTCGGGTCGGGGTGATGATTGGGAAAGGTGCCATCGACATCGCAGTACAGCGGAATGACTTCGGCGCCGATCGCCTCCAGCAAGCGCGGTGCGATATCGCCGGCCACGCCGTTGCCGGCATCCACCACCACCTTGATCGGGCGGTCCAGCTGCACGTCGTCGGCGATGCGCTGGATATAGGCATCGCTGATGTCGCGCTGTTCCAGTTCGCCGGGCGCCGCTGCGGTGTGCAGGCGGCCTTCGTTGATGCGCTGGTGCAGGTCGGTGATCGCCGCGCCCGACAGGGTCTCGCCGCCGATCACGATCTTGAAGCCGTTGTAGTCGGGCGGATTGTGGCTGCCGGTCACCGCCACGCAGCTGCCGGCGCGCAGCTCGTAGGCGCCGAAATACACCACTGGCGTCGGTGCCAGACCGATGTCGATCACGCTGCAGCCGGCACGGCGCAGGCCTTCGATCAGGCCGTTGGCAAGCTCCGGGCCCGACAGGCGCCCGTCACGGCCGACCACCACCTCGCGCAGGCCCTGCGCCTGCATCACGCTGCCGATGGCCTGGCCGATCAGCGCGGCAACGCCAGGATTCAAGTCCTTGCCGACCACGCCGCGGATGTCATAGGCGCGGAACATCTCGGTGGCGATCTGCACCGCCGGCACCAGGGCGGGCGGCGCGGATGCGGCGGCGTCCTGGTCCAGCGCGCGTGCCTGGCTGGCGACGCTGGCGTCGTGCTGCAGGCTTTGACCGAAGGTAGGTTCGTCGGCAGTCGATTCGCTTGCCACGCGGCGGCGCGGCAGGGCGACACGGCCACGGCTGGCAAGTACCAGCAGCACGGCGATGACGAGCAACAACGACGCCACGATCGCGCAGCCAACTGCGCCAAGACCCAACGGGCCGCTGTCGCTCTGCCGCACGGCAGCGGCAACGCGCAGACCGCTATCGCCGAGCGGCCTGGCCAGTGTTTCGGCGGCGTCGGCCAGCCCGGCATCGCCCTGCTCGGCGACGTTGTAGCTGCCCTGACGCAATGCCAGATAGGCGCTGCCGGGCACTGCGATCGCATCCAGCGGGCCGGTCAACCGCAACAGCGGCAGGCGCGCATACGCCACGGCCGGCTGCGTGCCTAAAGTCACCGCTGCCGCCACGCCGAGGCGGACCTGCTTGGCGTCGCGCACCACATGCACCTGCGCACGTTTGCCGACCAGCGCCGACTCGAGCAGGCTCAGCCGCGCATAGCCGAAGTCCTTGGGATTTTCATAGGCAGCGGTGAGATCGCCAGACAGTACCTGGACGTCTTCGGCGCCCTTGAAGCGCTCGCGGATGGCCGAAGCGGCGGCGAGCGCATCGCCATTGGCCAACGCGGCGATGACCTGCGGCTGCTTGAGCACGGCGTCGAGCTGGCTGGCCTGCTTGGCCATGGCCTGGCTGACGTCCTGCACGGCGCGGTCGCGCGCCTGCTCGAGGTCCTGCGTCATCGCATCTTCGCGCCACTGCGCGTAGCCGCTCCAGCCGAACCAGGCTGCCAGCAGCAACAACACGCCCCCCAACACCGGACCACTCGTGCGCATGCCGGACGCGGCCTGGCTGCGCTCGCTCGCTTTGCTCATATGACGCCCCCGTCAGCGCACGCCGGTGTGGCCGAATCCACCCGCTCCCCGCGCGCTGTCGACGAAAGTATCCACCACTTGCAAGCCCACGCGCACGATCGGCAGGATCACCAGCTGTGCGATGCGGTCGCCCGGCTCGATGGTGAAGGCCGCACGGCCGCGATTCCAGGTGCTGATCAGCAGCGGCCCCTGGTAATCGGCATCGATCAGGCCGGTGCCGTTGCCGAGCACGATGCCGTGGCGATGGCCCAGGCCCGAGCGCGGCAGGATCACCGCGCACAGCTGCGGGTCGGCCAGATGAATCGCGATGCCGCTGGGAATCAGCGCCGCATCGCCCGGCTCCAGCGTCATCGGCGCTTCCAGCGCAGCGCGCAGGTCCATGCCTGCGCTGGCTTCGGTGGCATAGGCCGGCAACGGCCACAGGTCGCCGAAGCGCGGGTCGAGCAACTTCACTTGCAAGGACTGGGTTGGGTGGCTCATGCCTGCAATCTCTCCGCGATCAGGGCCAGCAGTTGCTCGGCCAATTCGGTTTTGCTGCTGCTGGGGAAGCCACGTTCGCCGCCCTGCCAATAGGCGATGGCAGCATTGTTGTCGCTTTCGAAGCCCCCCCCTTCGATCCCCACCTGATTGGCGATGATCAGGTCCAGCCGTTTGGCGGCGAGCTTGCCACGCGCATAGTGCTCCACATCGTGCGTTTCGGCGGCAAAACCGACCACCAGCTTCAGTGCGCCGGTTTGCGCGGCGACTTCGGCCAGGATGTCCGGGGTGCGCACCAGTTCCAGGGTCAGCGTTTCGCCGGTCTTCTTGATCTTCTGCGCGACCACCCGTTTGGGGGTGTAGTCGGCCACTGCGGCGGCACCGATGTAGATGTCGGCCGGAAACGCGCCCAGCACCGCATCGCGCATCTGCGCGGCCGAGCGCACGTCGATCCGTTGCACGCCGGCCGGAGTGGTCTGATGCACCGGGCCGCTGACCAGCACCACCTCGGCGCCCTGGTAGGCAGCCGCGGCGGCCAGGGCATAGCCCATCTTGCCGCTGCTGCGGTTGCCGACGTAGCGCACCGGGTCCAGGTCCTCGAAGGTGGGACCGGCACTGATCACGATGCGCAAGCCGTCCAGTTGCGCGCTGCCGGGCACGAAGGCCGGCGCAGCTGCGCTCCTGGAGGCGGCAGGCGCGGCGGTGCCAGACACTGCGGCAATGATCGCCGCCGGCTCGGCCAGCCGGCCGGGGCCGGATTCGCCTTCGGCCAACGGGCCGTCGTCCGGGCCGACCACGCTCACGCCACGCGTGCGCAGGGTCGCCACGTTGGCCTGGGTGGCCGGATGCAGCCACATGCGGTGGTTCATCGCCGGGGCCACGGTCAGCGGCGCGGTGGTGGCCAGGCACAGCGTGGTGACCAGGTCGTCGGCCAGGCCATGCGCCAGACGTGCCAGCAGGTCGGCAGTGGCCGGGGCGACGATCACCTGATCGGCCCAACGCGCCAGTTCGATATGCCCCATCGCCTGCTCGGCGGCGCTGTCCCACAAGGTGGTACGGGTGGGCAGCCCGGACAGCGCCTGGAAGCTGAGCGGGGTGACGAATTGTTGTGCGCCGCTGGTCATGGCGACCTGCACCTGCGCGCCGGCGTCGCGCAGGCGACGGACCAGTTCGAGCGATTTGTAAGCGGCAATGCCTCCGCCGACGCACAGCAGCAAGCGCTGTCCGTCCAGGGGGCGGGCCTGAGTGGAGCCGATCACGTCGGAGTCGTCCTACGGTTACAAGGACAACTAGATTAGCCGATGCCCCCGCCTGGCCTGATAGGCGTGAGCGATGAGCACCGGCAATCTCGCCATATGCACATTCACGACTGGCCCACCGACGAACGCCCGCGCGAGAAACTTCTGGCGCGCGGGGCGACTGCCTTATCCGATGCCGAGCTGCTGGCGATCTTTGTCGGCTCCGGTCTGCGCGGCCAGGACGCCGTGCGCACTGCGCGCGATCTGCTGCTTCGCCACGGCCCGCTGCGCGTGCTGCTGGATCGCCCGGCCCCGGCCCTGGCGCGCCTGCCCGGCCTTGGGCCCGCCTCGGCCTGCAAGCTCAACGCGGCACTGGAACTGGCACACCGTCACCTGATGAGCGAGCTGGAGCGCGGCGAAGCGCTCAGCGACCCACCCAGCGTCGGCCGCTATTTTTCGCAGCGACTACGTGCAAAGGCGTACGAGGTGTTCGCGGTGCTGTACCTGGATACCAAACATCACGCCATCGCCTTCGAGGAATTGTTCACCGGCACGCTGGATGGCGCCGACATCCATACGCGCGAAGTGGTGCGACGGGCGCTACTGCACAATGCAGCGGCCGTGATCGTCGGGCACAACCATCCGTCCGGCAACCCGGAGCCCTCCGAGGCCGACCGCGCGGTTACCAAACGTTTGCTGGAGGCACTGGATCTGGTGGAGATCCGCCTGCTCGACCACTTCGTGATCGGCGACGGCCGCCCGGTGTCGCTAGCCGAGCGCGGCTGGCTGGAATGACAACGCGGCGGTGACCTGAACCGTCTGCCGGACCCGGGGGCGCGCGGTCGGGTAAAATCGGTGGTTTCGTTCCAAGCAGATCCCACGTGAAAGCCCAACTCCGCGCACTGATCGGCCAAGGCATCGAAGCCTTGCGCGCCAACGGCACCCTGCCTGCCGACACCCTGCCGCCGGATTTTGTGGTCGAGCGGCCCAAGACGCGCGAACACGGCGACTTCGCCACCAATGCCGCGATGCTGCTGGCCAAGCCCGCGCGCAGCAATCCGCGCGCACTGGCCCAGGCACTGGTCGCCGCGCTGCCGGCCAGCGACGACGTGGCCAAGGTGGAGATCGCCGGCCCGGGCTTCATCAACTTCCATCTGACACCCTCCGCCTACCAGCGCGAAGTGGCGCATGTGATCAAGCAGGGCGCCGACTACGGCCGCGGGCTGGCCGGCAATGGCCGCTCGGTGGGCGTGGAGTACGTCTCGGCCAACCCGACCGGCCCGCTGCATGTCGGCCACGGCCGCGCGGCGGCGATCGGCGACAGCCTGGCGCGCGTGCTCGATGCCAACGGCTGGAACGTCAAGCGCGAGTTCTATTACAACGATGCCGGCGTGCAGATCGAGAACCTGGCGTTGTCGGTGCAAGCGCGCGCGCAAGGGCTCACCCCCGACAGCGACGGCTGGCCGGAGAACGGCTACCGCGGCGACTACATCGCCGATGTCGCCAACGCCTACCTGGCCGGCGACACCGTCGACCTGGAAGGCCATCTGGTCACCGGCGGCAAGGACCCTGCCGATTTCGACGCGATCCGCCGCTTCGCGGTGGCCTATCTGCGTAACGAGCAGAACCACGACCTGGCCGCATTCCGCGTCGATTTCGATATCTATTTCCTGGAGAGCTCGCTGTACAAGGACGGCAAGGTCGAAGAGGCCGTGCAGAAGCTGATCGCTTCCGGCCATACCTACGAGGAAGGCGGCGCGTTGTGGCTGAAGTCCACCGACTTCGGCGACGACAAGGACCGGGTGATGCGCAAGTCCGACGGCACCTACACCTACTTCGTGCCGGACGTGGCCTATCACCTGACCAAGTGGCAGCGCGGCTACGAGCGCGCGATCACCGAGCTCGGCGCTGACCACCACGGCTCGCTGACGCGCGTGCGCGCCGGCCTGCAGGCCTTGGAACTGGGCATCCCGCAGGGCTGGCCGGAATACGTGCTGCACCAGATGGTCACGGTGATGCGCGGCGGCGAAGAGGTGAAGCTGTCCAAGCGTGCCGGCAGCTACGTCACCCTGCGCGATCTGATCGAAGAAACCAGCGCCGATGCGGTGCGCTGGTTCCTGATCGCGCGCAAGCCCGATTCGCAGCTCACCTTCGACATCGACCTGGCCCGTCAGCAGAGCAACGACAACCCGGTGTTCTATGTGCAGTACGCGCATGCCCGCGTGTGCAGCGTGCTGCGTCAGGCGCTGGAAAAAGGCTACAAGTACGAGCAGGCGCATGGGTTGGCCGAGCTGGCGCGTCTGGATGACGAGCATTCGCTCAACGTCATGGTCGAGCTGTCGCGCTATGCGGAAGTGGTCGAAATCGCCGGCCAGACGCTGGAGCCGTATCAGATTGCGCAGTACCTGCGTGAATTGGCACACGCCTTCCACACGTGGTATCACAACACCAAACTGCTGGTGGACGATGCCGCAGAGCGCGACGCCAAACTCACCCTCGCCGTCGCCACGCAACAGGTGCTCGCCAACGGCCTGGAACTGCTCGGCGTCAGCGCCCCAGAAAAGATGTAAGTCGGGCCGCACGGCCCGCAACGACGTGATTCGGAGAAGTGGTAGATGGCAGCACGACGCGGTAAGAGTCAGGCGCGACGCAACACCAGCAATGGCACCCCCGGTTGGGTGTGGTTGGTGGCGGGCGCCGCGATTGCGGCAGTGATCTTTCTGGCAGCGCCCAACCTGTTCAAGAAGGACGGCGACGGCTTCCTGCGTGTGGGCCCGCGCGCCAATCCCGATGCGCAGCCCGAGCCGGTGGCAGATGCCGACGTGGATACGCCGGCCGACCTGCCCAAGCCCAGCGCACAACCGCCCAAGCCGCAAGCCAAACCCGGCGATGCGCAGACGCAGTACGACTTCTATACCTTGCTGCCCGGCAAGGAAGTACAGATGTCCGATGCCGAACTGGCGGCCAGTGCGCGCGCCGAAGAAGCCGCGCGTGCGCGTGCGGCGCTGGAAGGCAAGCCGGTTGCGCCCGCACCGGGTGCAGCAGCACGTGTTGCTGCAGCCACGCCGGCCGCCAGCGTGCCGGTACCGTTGAACGAAACCGCCGCCAGCGCGCCCAAGCCGTTGGCGGAAACTGCGCCTGCGCGTCCGGCGGCGACACCGGCGCCGGCCAGCACCGCAGCGCTCACCACGCCGGCTGCCGCCGCACCTGCAACTGCAGCGCCGAAACCGGCTGCGACGACCGCAGCGGCAACGACGGCGGCTGCACCTGCAGTGACAGACAACACCCGCTACATCCTGCAGGCCGGCTCGTTCGGCGCCTCCGGCGATGCCGAATCGACCAAGGCCAAGCTGGCGATGATGGGCCTGGCCGCACGCGTGGAATCGGCCGAAATCAGCGGCAAAACCGTCTACCGCGTGCGCATGGGGCCGTATGGCAGCGCCGGCGAACTGGCCGAAGCCAAGCAGAAACTGACCGGCAGCGGATTGCCTGCCATCGCCATCAAGGCGCAGTAGCAACAGTGTCGGATCGCGCTTGCCGCCTGTTGCTACGACGTCGTTGCGCGCAAGCCGCTCGGTGCGGCCGGGCTGCACGCACGCCGTGCAGCGGCACGCGCATCCGGCACGGTCGCCACACCTGATTGCTTCGCCTGATCCACCTTCGCAGGAGTTATCCCCATGTCCAAGACCGTTCTGATCACTGGTGCCACCTCCGGATTCGGCAGCGCCGCCGTGCGCCGTTTTGCTGCTGCCGGCTGGAAGATCATCGCCACCGGCCGGCGCGCCGAGCGCCTGGAGGCGCTGGCCGCCGAACTGCCCGCCGGCCAGGTGCACACCGCCGCGTTCGACATGCGCGATGCGCAGGCCTTGTCGGCAGCGATCGACGCATTGCCGGCTGACTTCGCCGACATCGATGTACTGGTCAACAATGCCGGCCTGGCGCTGGGTACCGCGCCTGCACAGCAGGCGGACCTGACGCAGTGGCAGCAGATGATCGACACCAACGTCACTGCCCTGGTCACCCTCACCCACCGCCTGTTGCCGGCGTTGATCGCACGCCGCGGCGCGATCATCAACATCGCCTCGGTGGCGGCGACCTACCCGTACACCGGCGGCAACGTGTACGGCGGCACCAAGGCGTTCGTGCAGCAGTTTTCGCTGGGTCTGCGCGCGGACCTGCACGGCACCGGCGTGCGCGTGACCTCGATCGAACCGGGCATGGCCGAAACCGAATTCACCCTGGTGCGCACCGGCGGCAACCAGGCCGCCTCCGACACGCTGTACCGCGGCGCCACGCCGATGACCGCCGAGGACATCGCCGAGCAGATCTTCTATGTCGCCAGCCTGCCGGCGCATCTGAATATCAATCGGCTGGAAATCATGCCGGTCACGCAGTCGTTCGCCGGTTTCCAGGTGGCACGCGACGCGCAGTAACGATGGCCTGCAACGCCAATGCCTCGGTCGCGCCGCGATCCGATGATGTGTTGATTGGCGCGTGCGCAGATCGCGCAGCATCCAAGCTCGGTGCGGCGCTGGAACTGGCGCACTGCCAGAGATGACGACAACGCCGCGCATTGCGCGGCGTTTTGCGATGCCCGGTCAGGCGCGATCAGCGGCAACCAACGGCCGCGCGCCTGGCCGCAGCATCTTGTCGCGCAGCTGCAGAAACGGGCGCTCCACCGCGTAGTGCAAGACCGCACCGCCCAGCACTGCCATCAGGCCATACACCGCAAATGCCAGCACGCCACGCCCCTCCAGCGCCGAGCCGAACCAGCCCTGGGTGAGATGGAACACGGCCTTGTGGGTCAGATACAGGCTGTAGGAAATGCCCGCCAGCCACGCCGCGCCCGGCACGCGCAGGCCGCCAAGCACGCCGCGGGTGGCGGTGCCGGCCAGCACCAGCAAGGCGAGCCCCAACGACAACACCGGCCAGCCCAACGCATTGCCGATCAGGCCGGTGCGCTCGCGAAACAGCCACAACGCCAGCGCCAGAATCGCAATGCCGGCACACAGCACCGCGTTGCCGCGCTGCTGCAGCCGTTGCCACAGCGTGGGGCGGAAGATCTTGAGCACCGCCAGGACGACACCGGCCAGCAGACCGTCCAGACGGTTCCAGGTCGGGTAATAGAGGTCTTCGACAAACCAGTTGCGCTGCAGGCCGGCACCGGCGCTGTCCAGGGCGGTGTTGTGCCACCAGATGCCGGCACGCAGCGCGATGCCTGCAACCACCACCAGCACGCAGAGCACGACAAAGCGCGCGGCCGAGGGCCGACGCATCAACAGCGTCGCCAGCAACGGAAACACCAGATAGAAATGTTCTTCCACGCACAGCGACCAGGCGTGCGAGAACGCGGCATCGCGGCCGTAATCGACGAACAGGTTCAGGGTGAAGCTGACGAACATCCACCACGGTGCCAACCCGGGCGACTCACGAAACTCCGGCCACGCCATGTAGATCGCCAGCACCACCAGAAACGCCGGCAGGATGCGGAACGCGCGGCGCAGATAGAACGCCTTGAAGTCCAGGCCTTGCCCGTGCGCCAGCGGCCGCAGCACCTGCGTGCCGATCAGAAAACCGCTCAACACGAAGAACAGGTCCACGCCCATCCAGCCGTAACGGGACAACCACGCCCAGTCCGGCCCCAGGCCGCCGACCACAAAGGAATGGAACAGCATCACCCAGACGATGGCGATGCCACGCAGCAGATCGAGGGCGGGATAGCGCATGCGGACGATGCAAGGCGAGGGAGCCCGATTGTGCCGCATCCCGCCGATGCAGCGATGCCGGCATCGACGTTGGCCGCAGCAACACGCCCGGCACCTCACCCGTGCCGCACTCAGAGACCTGCGGTAACGCCCAGCCGCATTGCCGCCGCCAATCCGCTATCGACGCTGTGGTTCCCCCACAGCGTCATCCATCACACGACGGCCTGTATCACGCGACGGCCTGCTGCTCGATGCGCGCCGCCTGCTCCAGCTTCACCGCCGGTTGCAGCAGTCCCCATGCTTCCAGCTGATCCACCGCCCGGCTGATCCCGTCCTCCTCACGGATGCGCTGACCCAGCACGCGTGCTGCTGCACGCATGCTCGGCGCGCTGGCCTGGCGGATGGCATCGGCCAAGGTTTCCGGCTGCAATCCGACGCGTGCAAGTGCCGGGGGCGCGACGCCGCGCTGGGCCAGGCAATGCGCCCAGAACGGTTGGTCGTAGCCGAACGGCAGGACCACCGACGGAATCCCCGCAGCCAGCGCCGCACCGGTCGTGCCGGCACCGCCGTGATGCACCGCGACCGACACCCGCGGGAACAGCCAATCGTGCGGTGCCTGTTCCAACTGGAAGAAGCGCTCCGCATCGTCGGACGCGTCTTCCCCGGCCGCCAGCCCGCCCCAGCCGCTGGCCAGCAACGCGCGTTGACCGGTCAGACGCACCGCCGCCTTGACGATGGCTGTGAGCTGCGCCGCATCGGTGCTGATCATGCTGCCGAAGCCGATATACAGCGGCGGCGGGCCGGCCTGCAGAAACGCTTCCAGCGCGGCCGGCGGCTGCCACTGCGGCTGCGGCAACTGCCAGAAACCGGCGACCTGGGCTCTGTCCGGCCAGTCCGGCGGACGTGGGCACAGATGCTCGCTATAGCCATAGACCACGCGCTGCGCGCTGCGGTCGGGACCACTCCACGGATACGCCGGCAGCCCCAATGCCGGGCGCACGATGCCGTTGAGCGCCGGGCGCATCAGCTGCCAGCCGGCAAAGCGCACCGCGTGATGCAGCGCCACACTCACCAGCCCGGGCAGACGCACGGTGGGCATCACCATCAACGGCACATGGCGCGAGGCGGTCAGCGGCTGCAATTGCGTGAATACCACCGGCAGGCCGTAGGCCTGGCCCAGGCTATGTGCCAGCAAGCTCGCGCTGCCGACGCCGAGAATCAAACCGGCATCGGCACAGGCAGCGCGGCCCTGCTCGGCCCAGTCGCGCGCCCAGTCCATCAATTGTGCGCGCAAGGTGCCCCAGATGCCGCGCCAGCCACCGCGCATCTCGGCGACATTCGGATGGCCCTGCAACAGCTTCTGGTGGTCGCCGCTGAGCGGAAAGAACTCCAGCCCATTGGCGCGGATCAGGGATTCGAAGTTGGCGCTGGTCAGCACCCGCACCGGATAACCGCGCTCCTGCAGGCCGCGGCCCAGCGCGATGATCGGGCGCACATCGCCATGCGTGCCCAGGGTGGCGATCAGTACCGGACGGTGACGTGCCGGCGTATGCAGTGACTCAGGCATATTCGGCCACCCCGTCGCTGGCGGTGGCGATGCTGCCATCGCGTTGTGTGGCTTTCGCAGTGGCCGCGTGCAGCAACGCGCTGAGCGTGGCCGAATGCGTGGACGACAGCATCGAATGATGGTCGCTGTCCAAGGTATGCAGATGCAGATTGCGCACGTACGGGCGCCAGGCCTGCGGCCGGTAATCCACCCACACTGCATCGTCGCCGCCGGAGGTCATGCGCACGCTTGCTTCGACGAACAGCACATCCTGGTCCAGCGGCTTGGGCCGATGACGCCGCGCCAGCTGCAGGTGGTGCTGGGTCATGCCGCCCATGTCGTCCAGCAGCGTGGGGCGTTGTTCGAGCAGTTGGCGCACCGCAGGCAAATCGTTCAACCCGTAGTGATCGCATAGCAGGCTGGCCAGTTCGGCCACCGTGGTCGGCATCGGCTGGCCGTGTGCCAGCGTCAGGCCCAGCGCATGCACCGATGCACGTACGTTTTCCGATTCCGGCAGCGATGCGGCCTGCTCCAGATGCGGGTAGCTGTCGAGCATTGCCAGCAACTCGACTTCTTCGCCAAGCGCATGCAACTCGGCAGTGATGGCATGGGCGATCAAGCCGCCCATCGACCAGCCGATCAGCCGGTACGGCCCGTGCGGCTGCACGCTGCGCAGACGGGCCAGGTAGTCGCGCGCGATCGCCTCGATGCTTTCCGGGCGATGCTGCGGGTCGCTCAATGCCGGCGACTGCAATGCATACACCGGCCACTGCGGATCGAGCTGGCCGAGCAGGGTGAGATACGACCAGCCCAGACCGACCACCGGATGGATGCAGAACAGCGGCGTGGTGCCCGGCGTACCCGCACGCAACGGCAACAGCACGCCGAGCGGATCGTTCGGGGTCTGCGCGCTGCGTTTGATCACCTCGGCCAGGCCGGCAATCGTCGGCGCATGGAACAGCGTGCCCAGTGGCAGTTCGACGCCGAACATCTGCGGGAAACGCGCGGCCATTTCTGCCGCGCGCAGCGAGTCGCCGCCGAGTTCGAAGAAGTTGTCTTCCACACCGACCACTTCAATGCCCAGCACGTCCTGCAACATCGCTGCCAGTTGGTGTTCGAGCGCATCGCGTGGCGCTACATGCGCACGCTGCGGCAATGCGCCCGGTGACGGCAATGCGCGGCGATCCAGCTTGCCGTTGGGTGTCAGCGGCAGTGCCTCCAGCGGCATCCACAGCGTGGGAATCATCGACGCAGGCAGGCGTTGCTGCAGATGCGCGCGCAGCAGCTCGGTCGCCGGCATGGTGCCGTGCTTGCCCACCACATAGGCCAGCAACTGCAACGCGTTGTTGTCGCCATCGCTATGGCCGACCACCACCGCCTGGGCCACCTGCGAATGCAGCAGCAAGGCGTTTTCGATTTCGGCCGGCTCCACGCGATGGCCGCGGATCTTCAATTGCGCGTCCGCACGGCCGATGAACTCCAGCATGCCGTCGCGGCGCTGACGCACGCGGTCGCCGGTGCGGTACATGCTGCTGCCGTCGTCGGCAAACGGGTCGCGCACGAAGCGCTCGCTGGTCAGCTGGCGCTTGCCGCGATAGCCCTTGGCCACACCTGCGCCGCCGATATACAGCTCGCCGATCGCGCCGGTGGGCAGCGGCTGCCGCTGCGCATCCAGCACGTAGACGCGCGTATTGAGCAGCGGCCTGCCGATGGGTGGGGCTGCGGCGTCGGTCAGCTGCAACGGCATGATGGTCGACCAGATGGTGGTTTCGGTTGGCCCGTACAACTGGGTCAGACGCCCCACCCGGCTCAGCAACTGCGTCGCCAACTCCGGCACCAGGGCCTCACCACCGACCAGCGCGTGGATACGGTCCAGTGCCAGATCCTCATTGGCCAACAGGATGCGCCACAACGACGGAGTGGCCTGCACCACGCTGATCTGCTCGTGTGCGATCAGGCGCGACAGGCTGCGTGGATCGTGGGTGATGCCGGCCGGTGCGATGACCACGCGGGCGCCCACCAGCAGCGGCAGGTACAACTCCAGCCCGGCGATATCGAAGGTGATGGTGGTGACTGCCAGCACACGGTCGCGCGGGCGCAATGCCAGTTCGTGCTCCATCGCATGCAGGAAATTGAACAGATTGCGATGGCTGATTTCCACGCCCTTGGGCGCGCCGGTCGAGCCGGAGGTGTACAGCACGTAGGCGGTGCCATCCGGCGTGGCGAGCGGTGCGATCGCCGCCGGCAACACCGCCGGGCGTGGATCCAGCCACACCATGCCACCGAGCAGATAGCGCTCGCACAACGCGGGCTCGCAGACCAGCGCGATGGCGCCGGAATCGTTGAGCATCTGCCGATTGCGCGCGGCCGGGCTTTCCGGGTCCAGCGGCAGATACGCCGCCCCGCTCCACATCACCGCCAGCAAGGCCACCAGCAATTGCTCGCTGCGCGGCAAGGCGATGGCGACCACATCGCCCGGGCCCACGCCGTCGGCCACCCACTGCGCGGCAACGCGCGAGGCAAGCTCGCAGAGCGTGGCGTAATCCAGCGTGCGGTTGTCGTATTGCACCACCACCGCCGCCGGCATCAGCTCGGCACGCTGCAGCATGCCGTGCAACAGCGTGCTCGGCTCCGGCAGCGGCGCAGCGGTGTCGTTCCAGGTGTGCAGCAGCCGCTGGCGCTCGTCGTGACCCAGCACATCGATCAGGCCGAGTGCGCACTCCGGATCTGCCAGGACCGCATCGGCCAGGTGGGTCAGGCGGCGGCAATGTTCTGCCAGCTCGTCGCTGTCGTACAACGCCGGGTTGGCATCCAGATCGAAGCGCAACGCGGCGCCATCGCCGCGCTCGTAGCAGAAGATGGTCAGATCGTCGGCCGGACCGTTGCAGAGGTTGTGCGGCACTGCATACGCCTCGCCGAAGCGCAGCGCGTAATCGAAGGCCTCGATATTCACCGCCAGCCGCGCGAACTTCTGTTCGATGCCGAACACGCCCAGATCGCGACGCACATCCTCGAAGCGGTATTGCTGGTGCCGCAAGGCATGCTTGACCACCGAGGACACCTGCGCGAACAAGTGATGGATCGGCTGCTGCGGATCCATCTTCAAACGCAGCGAAATCACGTTGGCCACCAGCCCGGCGGTTTGCCGGTAACGCGCATTGATGCGGCCGGTCACCGGCATTGCGATCACCAGATCCTCGGCACCGGTGCAGCGGTAGTAATACGCGGCAATCAGCGAGATCAGCATCTGCGGCAGGCTGGCGCCATAGTCCTTGCCCAGCGCACGCAAACGCACCACCTGCTGCGGCGAAAACTGCCCGGTGCCACGCAACAACCCAGTGGACAGCTGATTGCCCGGCCGCGCCAAGGTGGCCGGCGGCGGCAGATCGGCCAGCTGTTGCATCCAGTAGCTGCGATCGCGCTGAAAGCGATCGGACTCGCGATAGTGCTGCTCCAGTTCGTTCAACGACAGCGCACTGCCGTACTGCGCAGGTTCCGGCTCACTATCGGTAGCGTAGGCGTTATAGAGCACCGCCATGCGTTGCATCATGATCGATGCGCAATAGCCATCCATCACCAGATGGCTCACGCACTGCACCCACATATGGTGATCTTCGCCAAGACGGAAGACCGCGCAATGCCACAACGGCCCGTCCTGCAGGTTTTCCGGCTTGCGGATTTGTTCGTCCACCCAATGCTCGGCCGCATTGCGTGGCGAGGGATCTTCGCTGAGATTGAAGTACGGAATGGCGGCCGTGTACTCGGGACGGATGACCTGGCCGGGCACGCCATCGTGTTCGACGATGCACAGCCGCAGCGTGTCGAACTCGCGCGTCAGCTGCATGCTGGCGCGTAGCAATAGCTGCGGATCGAGTGGGCCGAACATCTCCAACGCTTCGGACAACATCAAGGTGTTGTCGGTGTGCAACTTGCTGGCGACCCACAGGCCGCGTTGCGCTTTGGTCAGGGGAATCACGGGAGAGGCGTCAGCGTGCATTGCGTGCATCCTTCTTGTGTGGCGCGCAGTCGCCCAACGGGTCTTGCCCGCAATGCGGTCAACGAGACGCCGGATCAGCACTTGGCCTAAAAAACGTTTAGGTAGAAAACACCATCGACCACCGGCAGAGGCCGGCGATACGCAGTTGGAACACTCGATAAAGACGCACAATGGAGACGTACAACGCAGTGGCACGCAGGTGACACCAAGACGTGCAACTGCGTTTTTCTTGAAGCACTTGCTTCCCGGCAAGTTAATAAACACTAACAATCGGGCAACACAATGAACCGTGCAAAAATCACGAATTGCGCGTTTCCTGCAAATATTTTTTAATGAAGTGTGATTGCAGTTAGTGTTCTGGATACATACGTCTGTTTGGGGGTTCGGCGCTGCATGCAGCGCCACACACAAAACGCGACGCATGTCGCGTCGATGCGGCAGGTGCGCGATTGCAGGCGAAATTGCAGGCGGATTTGCGTTCTCCGCATTGCATAAAAGACCGCAATGCATAAGACCACTGCGCGTGGCAGCGTTGATATACCTGCGCTACCAGACAAATCACTGCACGACATGCGGCATCGCTTGCGACACCTAGCGCGTGCATTCGTTCGATCATGCGTCGGTCGTTTGGATGTCATACGACTGCGGCACTCTGTAGATCAACGGCGCGGGGTCGCGCGGGTCACAGTGCGCTGTTTTATGTGGACTGCGCCGGTGCGCGTCTGCGCGGAGTCATGCGTGCGTGACTGAGCGGTGGCAAGCGGCCCTCAAGGCGCGCTGGCAGGGCGGTGCCCAACAGATTCATGCCAAGGCCGATCACCGGCCGCGCCCGCTTTACGACTGCTCACTCGTTCTATGCAGCTCTTCTACGCAGCTCTGGCGGCGCGCAGGCAGTGCTGATCTTGCATCGGCACTGCCTGCGCGCCACGGCGTCGGCCGCAGCGCGCGTACTGCTTCAGCCCAACGGTTCGTCGGACAGATAGGTGTAACCGGTCAGCCCGGCTTCCAAGGCATCGTGCAATTCCTGCGCACGCTCCGGCGACAGCTGCGCGGCGGCGATGCGCTCGGCATAGGTCGCGCGCAGCGTGTCCAGCTGATAGCCCACATAGTCCAGCATCACATCGGTGGTATCGCCACGGCGCTGCTGCGCAATGCGATAGCCATCGCCGTCCACGGCCACTTCCACCGCATCGGTATCGCCGAACAGGTTATGGATATCGCCCAGGATTTCCTGGTAGGCACCGACCAGGAAGAAGCCGATGCGATAACTCTCGCCCGGATTCAACGTGTGCAGCGGCATCGAGCTGTCCAGGCTTTCGTTCTCGACGTAGGTCTTGACCATGCCGTCGGAATCGCAGGTCATGTCGGCGATGATGCCGCGCCGCTGCGGCGCTTCGTTCAAGCGCTCGATCGGCACGATCGGGAACACTTGATCGATCGCCCACACATCCGGGATCGATTCGAACACGCTGAAGTTGACGAAGTACTTGTCCACCAGCCGCTCGTTGAGCTCGTCCAGCACCGGGCGGTGGCTCTTTTCGTCGAAGCTCAGGCGTGCACGCACGCCATGGGCGATCGCGTAAAACAGATCGTCGATACGCGCGCGATGGGTGAGGTCGATCTGGCCCAATGCATACGCACTCAGGCCTTCGGCATGGAAGTGCTGCGCCTCCTGGAACAGTTCCACCGCCGGGCGCACGTCGAGTTCGTCGTGGATCTCGCGCAGGTGGCGGATCGCCGCCGGTTCGTCGTCGTGCGCGTCGGGCACGCGACCTTCCGGCGCCTGCTCCACTTCGGACACATTGGCGATCAGCACGGCGTGGTGCGCGGTCATCGCGCGGCCGCATTCGGTGACGATGCGCGGCGGGGTCAGGCCATGCTCTTCGCAGGCATTGGCCAGCGGCTGCACGATATTGCTGGCATAGGAATGCAGGCCGTAGTTGATCGAGCAATAGCTGCGCGAACGGGTGCCTTCGTAATCGATACCCAGGCCGCCGCCGACATCCACATGGCTGATCTTGGCGCCCAGGCGCGAGAGCTCCACGAAATAGCGCGTGGCCTCGCGCATGCCGTTGGCGATGTCGCGCACGTTGGAAATCTGCGAGCCCATATGGAAATGCAGCAACTGCAGGCAGTCGGCGTATTCGGTGTCGCGCAGCGTCTTCCACAAGTCCAGCACCTGGCGCGGCGACAGCCCGAACTTGGCCTTGTCGCCGCCGCTGTTCTGCCATTTGCCCGCGCCCAGCGAGGCCAGCCGCATGCGCACGCCCAGGCCTGGCTTGACCTCCAGCGCGCGCGCTTCTTCCAGCACCAGCTTCAGCTCGGAGGGCTTTTCGATGACGATGAAGGTCTGCAGGCCGAGCTTGCGCCCGATCAGTGCCAGGCGGATGTATTCGCGGTCCTTGTAGCCGTTGCAGACGATCAGCCCGCCCGGGCGCGACAGGGCCAGCACCGCCATCAGCTCCGGCTTGCTGCCCGCTTCCAGGCCAAAGCCCTCGCCATGGTGGCTGGCCAGCGTGCCGGCCACGCCGCGATGCTGGTTGACCTTGATCGGATACACGGCCGTGTAGCCGCCGGCGTAGTCCCACTCGGACTGCGCCTGCGCGAACGCCGCCTGCAGCTTGCCCAGGCGCTGGCCCAGGATGTCCGGGAAGCGCACCAGCAGCGGCAGCTTGGCGCCGGCTGCGCGCGCGGCATCCACCACCTCGGGCAGCGACACCGACGGGCCATCGGTAGTCGGGGTGACCACGATGTGTCCGGCAGCGTTCACATCGAAATACCCGTCGGCCCAATGCGGGATCGAATAGGTCTTGCGGGCTTGGTCGAGGGACCAATCGCTCATTTCGCTGACTCGGCTGGGGCAAAAAGGGCGTGAAGTGTAACGCCTGGCACGCGCAGGGTCCGTTACAATCCGCGCCGACTTGATGCCCCGCTCCTGGTTGGAGTGGGGTTGGTGAGGGTTCGGTAGTGCCGTCAGCAGCTTGGTGCATGAGGCTGCGCCCGACCCTCATCCGGCGCTTTGCGCCACCTTCTCCCGGTGGGAGAAGGAATAGCCCCCCTTCCTTTTAGGATTTTGCATGAGCGCCAACGACAACTGGTACATCGAACACTTCCAGCCGACCGGCTCGGCGATCGGCTTTCGCGTCAGCGGCAAGCTGGACGAGGTGCAGTCCCCGTTCCAGAAGATCGAGATCTACCAGACCACCGACTGGGGCAAGCTGATGCTCATCGATGGCGCGGTGATGCTGACCAGCCGCGACAATTTCTTCTATCACGAGATGATCAGCCACCCGGCGCTATTCACCCACCCCGCACCCAAGCGCGTGGTGATCATCGGCGGCGGCGACTGCGGCACGCTGCGCGAGGTGCTCAAGCACCCGGGCGTGGAAAGTGCCACCCAGTGCGATATCGACGAGCAGGTCACGCGCATGTCGGAGAAGTATTTCCCCGAGCTGTGCGATTCCAACCACGATAAGCGTGCCGAGCTGCTGTTCGACGACGGCGTGGCCTACATGGCCAACTGCTCGGCCGGCAGCGTGGACATCGTGATCGTCGATTCCACCGACCCGGTCGGCCCGGCCGAAGGCCTGTTCAACAAGGCGTTCTACGACAGCTGCTTCAAGGCGCTGAAGGACGACGGCATCCTGGTGCAGCAGTCCGAATCGCCGCTGGCGCTGCTGGAGCTAATCAAGGAAATGCGCACCGAAATGGGCAAGGCCGGCTTCCAGTCGTTCAAGACCCTGCCGTTCCCGCAGCCGTGCTACCCCACCGGCTGGTGGAGCGTGACCATGGCCAGCAAGCAGGCCAACGCCGATTTCGCGTTCCGCCAAAACGATGCGCAGGCCAAGGGTTTCGAGACGCTGTACTACACCGCGCACCTGCATACCGGCGTGCTGGTTGCACCGCCGTTCGTGGCCAAGGCGCTGGGCGAGTAAGCATGTCATCGGGCCGGCGCCGCTTGCTGCGCGCCGGCCCGATTGAAAAGAACCGGCGCATCGTTCGCGTGCGCTGGTCCTGCAGATTGGGGGCGAAGACAGCACCGCTTACAGGCGTGCTGGCGATGCTCGCAGTGTCGCGTAGCATCGGCAGGGCCATGTGTGCACTACGACTCCGCTGCGCGGTACGCATCTACCTGAGGCTTGTGCGCGTAGTGCCGCCAGCCCCGTTCTTCGTTTGCCAGCCCTAGAGCCGTGCCAGCACTTCAGCCTTCTTGGCGTCGAATTCTTCCTGGGTCACCAACCCGGCATCCAGCAACTGCTTGAGCTTGCTCAGCACCTGCATCGGATCATCCGCGCCGGCCACCGTAGTCGCTGGCACTGAAGGCGCCACGCCCTGCGCTGCAGGCGCATGCACCACCACACCGCCGGCCGACGCACGCAACTTGTCGAACTCCAGCTGCTGACGTTTTTCGTGGGCCGATTCTTCCACCTGCTGGGCATAGGCGTAGACCCGCCGTGCCTGTTTCTTGGGCAGGCTGTCGATGGACAGGTAGCCGCCCTGCGTGGTGCGGCACATGATCGTCGCTCCCAGCATCTGCTCGCTCATATGCACGTCGAGCACCTCGCGCCAGGGCACATCGCGAAACGTCATCCCGAACAGCGTGGGGTGTACAACGATGAATCTGCGATTGGTCAGCACCACCGCGGCCGGCGACAAGTTCATCACCATTTTCTTCTGCACCGCGATGTACTCGACCTGCTCGTCGCGGGTCAGCAACTCGTTCACCTTGGGCAGGATCTTGCCCACGGCCACCGGGTCCTGCTCGTCGGTCAGGAATTGCGTAAAGACCTCCATACCTTCCTCGTCGTGATTGCTTGCGCCGCAGCGTTGTCTTGTATGACACCACATCCGTGCCTTCGTGGTGCCGATCAGAGCTCCGACGAAGCGTGCGCAGTACCGGATCACCGAGCGCTTCATACAGCCCAACGGCAACAAGGCGGATGTCTCCATCCGCCTTGCTGTGTGCACAACGCTGTTTTTCTATCGCCGGCTCAAAAGCGGACTTCGGCGCCGAAGCTCAGCACTTCGGCACGATTGATGGTGATGTCTTCGTAGTCGTCGTAGTACTCGTCGGCGTACAGGTAGTTCGTGTAGAGCGCGCTCAGACTGAAATGCTTGCCGATATCCACACCGAGGCCCGCACCCAGATATGCGCCGTAGACACGCTCGGTGTAGTCCTCGCCTTTTGCCTCGCCTCCCCAATAGCCCATGCGTACCAGAGCGAACACTGGGGTGTCGCCGAAGTTGAAGCGCGCCGTTCCACCGATGCTGCCGAAGTCCACTGTCGGAATGACGACAAAGCCATCCGCATCCTTCGAACCGTCGACCTTTCCGGTGGCCACTTCAATGCCGACCAGCGTAACCGGACCAGCACGCCAGCGGTAACCGACGTTGAAGCCCGCCATGTCCTGCTTGTTGCCCTCGAACACCTTGGCTTCGCCGCCCTGCGCGCCCAAGAACATGCCGCTCTTGAGGCGCTGTTCTTGTTCGCGCGGCGCAGGCGCAACGTAGGCAGGCACCGGTGCGGGCGGTGCCGCCGCTGCGGGCGTCTGCGCCGTCACCGTGGTGAAGCCGCCGGTCTCGCCGGCTGCGCTGTCTTGCACTGCCGTCTGTCCTGCGGCGGTACCGTCTTGCGACGGGCCGGACGGTGGCGCCGGTGCGGTGGCCCCCTGGGTGCCAGTCTGCTGTTTTTGCTGTTGCCGATAATTGTCCCAGCCACGCGACAACGACTGCGCGGCCGCGTCGGAAACGCAGCCCAGCGCCGTGCAGGCCAACAGCCATGTTGCGGTCCTTTTCATCGCATTCCCCAATGAGTCGTACTCCATCGTCCCCGCATCCATGCGCACGCAGGCATGACCTGGCGGCGTCCGGAAGTGGCGCAGTTGCTGTCCAATTCGGGGGCTTCCCCAGCATCACAGAATCGTGCGCGTACTCGGCTTTAGGCATCGTCTGTGTGGACGTGCCGGTACTGACGCGTGATGCAGCCCCCTGACCGCAGCCGGCACAGTGAATCGAGTCTCAGCAGCTGTCAAGAAGGGCTGTGATCGCTGCCTGTCGGCGTATACAGCGGCCGACAGCGTTCTGGTGAGCGCTTGTGCCGACGAGCGCGGCACGCGATGCGCTAATGCACGCCCGCTGCAAGCAGCGCGTCGCACACAGATACAGATAACATTGATCGCAGCTGACTCTGCAAGCTGTTGATTCTTCCAGCCGTTCCACTCCCGGAACATTTCATTTTTTTAACAAAAGTAATTTCAATACTCGCAAGTTCTAAAATTCACCGGACCGATCCCCCGCGATCATCGTAAACCTGCCAGACGCGTGAGTCCTCCGCGCCGCCAAGGTCCGGAGACTTGCCATGCACTACCAGCCGCTGGACACCTCCAGCCTGCAAATCGTCACGCCCGTGCTGCTCAAGCAGGGCACCCGGCTGCTCGAGCCCAACGTCTATCGCACGCATCTGGATGGGCAACTGGCGGTGGTCAAGGACTACAGCCGCTACCGCCGTACGCTGCTGGCGCCGATCGCGCGGCTGATGGTGCGGCACGAGTCCAAGATGCTGGCCCGCCTGCACGGCTGGCGGCATGCGCCGGCCCTGCTCGGCACGCTGGGCGGGCTGGCACTGGGCATGGAGTTCATTCCGGGCGACACCCTCAGCGCCAGCGCGGTGGTCGGCCAGGAGGTGTTCCAGCAGCTGCAGCAGGCGCTGCGCCGCCTGCACGCCGTCGGCATCACCCACAACGATCTGCACGGCACCAATGTGGTGATCAGTGCCGGCGTGCCGGTGCTGATCGATTTCACCTCGGCCTGGCGCTTCCCGCGCTGGTTGCGACGCGGCACGCTGGCGCGTCAACTGCAGCGCAGTGACTTGGCCAATTTCCAGAAGATGCGCCAGCGCCTGGCCGGTATCGCGCCGACCGCCGACGAGGCCGCACGCAGCGCCGAGCCGCGCTGGGTACGCACCATCCGCGGCAGCTGGAAGCGGCTGTATCGGCACCTGAAGCGCGATGCGCAGCCGGTAGCGCCGAACGAAACACGCTGACCGGCAAGTTGCCGTCACCCACCGCCCAGGCGGCGCACGGGGGCGCGGCACGCGGGCGGTGACGCGCAATCGCGCCATGCATCCAGCACCAGCTCGGGGGAACAATGCATCTCGATCTGCGTGCCGCATGCTGATCCGGCGACGCGGGCCACGCCCACCGAGCTGCACGCCTGACCATCCCGATGACACGCCAACGGTGCGCCTATCCACCTGGCGAGCAATCGCCAGGTGGTGCGCAACTGCGCAGGGGAACCACAGTGGACAAGGGGTACGCGTCGATGCCGCGCACCGGCGACGCCTGTCTAGTGGCTAGGCCGTCGTCCGGTCGCCGCCCCAGGTCGTCACTGCGCGTTTGCCGCTTCGGCTGTCGACTGCACGCGGTAGGCGATCAGGCGCGGCGCGTCGGCGACGAAGCGGTCCAGTACGCCATCGGCGATCTTGACCGGGCCACCGAAACGCGTGGCGCCGGGAATCGAGGGGATCGCTGCGGCTTCGGCGGCAATCTGCTTGGCATCGGCAAACGCAACTGCCGCCTGCGCATCGCCGCGATTGGCGGCATCCAGCCCGGCCGCGGTTTGCTGCAGCGCGCGGCCCCAGCCTTGCATCGCATCCAGCCAGGGGCGCGATTGTTCCGCAAAGCCCTTGTCGGCCACGCCTTCGCGAATGATCTGCGGCGCGGCAGCAATCTCGTCCGCCGTGCGCGCCAGCTCGGCGATGGCTTGGCTGCGCGCTGCCGCATCGCCGAGCGCAATCGCCTCGCGCACATGATCGAGCGCCGCCTTCAGCCGCGGCGCCTGTTCCTGCCACGGCTGGCTGCCGAAGGTCGGTGCCAGATGCTGGGTGTCGAAGAAGGTGAGCAGCGCGGCAGTCACCCGCGCATCGCCACCGGCCAGGTCGCGTGCGGCCGCATGCCAGGTGCGCTGCGCGTCGTAATCCTTGTCGTTCCACGCGAACGCGGTCAGCCCCATCACCGCGACGCGGCTGGGTACTTCCTGATTCATCGGGTTGGAGACGATGCCGGACAATTCCGCCGACAAGCCCGCCTCGCGTCGCGTGTACGGCGCCATCAGCAAACGCCCGGCCGAGGTTTCGAAATCGTTGACCGGGTAGTTGTCCCACAGCAGCGTCTTGCGGCCAAACGCCTTGGTGGCCGCGCGTGCGTCGGGGATGGAAATGGCCGGCGGCACCACGTCGGTGCCGGTCCACTGCACCACGATCTTCGGGTCCAGGTGCTTGCGCAACGCTTCCTTGTACGGACTTTCCTTGGCGTCGAAATACTCGGTCGGCACCATGATCAGTTCCGACGACGCATCGTGGCGGGCGACCAGATCGGCCTGCACCAGATTGAGCAGATGCGACTGCGCGATGCCTGCCGCCTGCGCCCCGGACGCGCCAAACGTGGTCTTGTCGCGCTCGCAATTCCACTTGGTGTATTCGATATCGTCCAGCGCCACATAGAAGCTGCGCACGCCCAGCGCGCGGAAGGCATCGAACTTGCGCAGCAGCGCCTTGGCGTCGGCTGGATCGGAGAAGCACACCGTCGGCCCCGGCGAGATCGCATAGACGAAATCGACGTGATTGCGTTTGGCGGTGGCCGCCAACTTGCCCAGCGCCTTCAACGTCGCGGCCGGATACGCCTCGCGCCAACGGTCGCGCGCGTACGGGTCGTCCTTCGGGCTGTAGATGAAGGTATTGGCCTTGGTGCGGGCAAGAAATTCCAGATGCTTGGTGCGATCGGCCATCGACCACGGTGCACCGTAGAACCCTTCGATGGTGCCGCGGATTGGCATTGCCGGATGATCCTGGATCACCAGGGTCGGGATGTCGGGGCGCTCGACCAGCTGACGCAGCGTCTGAGCGGCATGAAACAGGCCATCGTTGTCGTGACCGGCCAGCGTGATCAGGCTGCCGTTGCCGAGCGCGACGCTGGCGAGCGTATAGCCCTCCTTGTGGGTGTCCTGCGCCGCCTTGCTGCGCGTCAGGGCATCGCGCACCACCGCCGCCTCGCCGGTGCCGAGCACGATATGCGGGCGGTCGAGCGTGGCAGGCAGACGCGATGCGGTGGAGATCTTGGTCACGCCAGCGGTGTCGAGGATACGGCGCACCAGCGCGACCGACGCCGGGTCCGCACCCGGCGCCACCACCAGCACGACCGACTGACCAAGCGTCACGGTGCTGCCCTCCAGCGCGATCGACATCGGGGTCGGAAAGATCGCCGGCTGTGTGACCGGCTGCGCCAGCGCGGGGGCCGTCAGGCTTAGCGCCACCAGGACCGGAAGCAGGCGCAAGCCCGACTTGCCATCACGTCGCTTCATTCCGAACTCCGGTATTGAAATGGTATTAGCCACTAGAGTAGGCAAGTCATCGCGCGGCGACAAGCAGGGGTCCCATCAGGACGTTCTAGGTCTCTTCGACAATTCGCAGCTGGGTTACGGGCAGGCGGCCGGTACCGTTGCTGGCCTCTGGTGTCGGGGCCGATCTGCGGTATTGAAATGGTATGAGCCGGCCACGTAGCGTGACGCGCGCTGGCGATACTTGGGCCATGCGGCCAGGCTGCTCCACCGAAGGTAGGCCCGGCTGCCAATTTCATAAACGCGTTGGTTGTCGGCAGCTGGATGCCGCCTACGAGGGCAGTGACCGACGGTGCAGACCCGGCCCCGTGGCGCTGTTTTTCTGTCATCGGTCGGTTACCTTAGAAATGCCGGCACAGCATCGACCGAAGTCGCTTCCGCTGACGCCTTACAACGCGTCGCTATCCAGCTCGCCGGTGCGGATGCGCACCACGGTGCCGAGGTCGTAGACGAACACCTTGCCGTCGCCGATCTTGCCGGTGCCGGCCGCCGCGACGATCGCCTCGACCACGCGCTCGGCCTGGTCGTCGGTCACCGCCACTTCGATCTTCACCTTGGGCAGGAAATCGACCACATACTCGGCGCCGCGATACAACTCGGTGTGGCCTTTCTGGCGCCCGAAACCCTTGACCTCGGTCACCGTGATACCCGCCACCCCGCAGCCGGCGAGCGCTTCGCGCACATCGTCGAGCTTGAACGGTTTGACGATGGCCATGATCATTTTCATCGGTGCAGATCCCAGGGCATGACGGTCGCGCAGCATACCGTGGACGGTCGCAACACTCATCTCATGTGCATCGCCCTCACCGCGACCGACAACCGAATGGGACTATCCTTACCGCCTGCCGACTGCCTTGCCGATGTCCCGCGTGTTCCGGCCTGCACTAGGCTTCCTACGGACCTGCGGAGAACCCCATGATCGATTTCAATCAGCTCGACGACCTCGCCCGCCGCCTCAGCGACCTGGTGCCGCCGGGCCTGCGCCAATCGCGCGAAGAACTGCAGAGCACCTTCAAGGGCGCACTGCAGGCCGGCCTTGGCAAGCTGGACCTGGTCACCCGCGAAGAGTTCGACGTGCAGCGCGCGGTGTTGCTGCGCACGCGCGAAAAACTCGACGCACTGGAACAGGCCGTCGCCGCACTGGAAGCACGCGCGCCCGGCACGCCGCCCGCCGCGCCACCTGCCACCCCCTGACCCAAGGCCCTCCACCATGAGTCTGGCGCTGGTGCACAGCCGTGCCCGCGTAGGGGTGCATGCGCCTGAGGTTCGGGTGGAAGTGCATCTCTCCGGCGGTCTTCCCTCCACCCAGATCGTGGGCCTGCCCGAGGCGGCAGTGCGCGAATCGCGCGAACGCGTGCGTGCCGCGCTGCTGTGCGCACAGTTCGAGTTCCCGGCACGGCGCATCACCATCAACCTGGCCCCGGCCGACTTGCCAAAGGAAGGCGGCCGTTTCGACCTGCCGATCGCACTCGGCATCCTGGCCGCCAGCGGGCAGATCGACCGGCAGGCCCTGGCCGAGTATGAGTTTCTCGGCGAACTGGCGCTCACTGGCGAATTGCGCGGTGTCGATGGCGTCCTGCCCGCCGCGCTGGCAGCCGCGCAGGCCGGCCGCCGCCTGATCGTGCCGCTGGCCAACGGTGCCGAGGCCGCCATCGCCGGCCACGTCGAAGCCTTTACCGCGCGCACGCTGCTGGAAGTCTGTGCCACGCTCAATGGCACCCAGAAGGCGCCCGCCGCCGAACTGGCGGTGCAGGCGCTCGGCGCGCTCGGCGCGCGCGCCCTGCCCGACATGGCCGACGTGCGCGGCCAACCGCATGCCCGCCGCGCGCTGGAAATTGCCGCAGCCGGCGGTCACCATTTATTGCTGGTCGGTAGCCCTGGCTGCGGCAAGACCTTGCTCGCCTCGCGCCTGCCCGGCCTGCTGCCGGAAGCCAGCGAAGCCGAGGCGCTGGAAACCGCCGCCATTACCTCCATCAGCGGTCGCGGACTGGATCTTGTGCGCTGGCGGCAACGCCCCTATCGGGCTCCGCACCACACCGCCAGCGCGGTCGCCTTGGTTGGCGGCGGCACACATCCACGCCCCGGCGAGATCTCGCTGGCCCACAACGGCGTGTTGTTTCTGGACGAGTTGCCCGAATGGCAACGCCAAACGCTGGAAGTGCTGCGCGAGCCGCTGGAATCGGGCCTGGTCACCATCTCGCGCGCCGCGCGCAGTGTGGATTTCCCGGCCAGGTTCCAACTGGTCGCTGCGATGAATCCCTGTCCGTGCGGGTGGGCCGGCGATAGCAGTGGGCGTTGCCGTTGCAGCAGCGACACCATCGGCCGTTATCGCAGCCGGATCTCCGGGCCGCTGCTGGACCGGATCGATCTGCATGTGGAGGTCCCGCGCCTGCCGCCGCAGGCCCTGCGCAGCGGCAACGTTGGCGAGGACAGCGCGAGCGTGCGCACCCGCGTGGTCGCGGCGCGCGCGCGGCAACTTGCACGTGCCGGCGTGCCCAACGCACAACTGGACCAGGCACAAACCGATCATCACTGCCGCCTGCAAAATGACGATCAGCTGTTGCTGGAACGCGCCATCGAACACCTGCAGCTATCCGCGCGCTCGATGCATCGCATCCTGCGCGTGGCACGCACCATCGCCGATCTCGACGACAGCGCGGTCATTGCCACGCGCCATCTCACCGAAGCGATCGGCTACCGCAAGCTGGATCGCGCGGTGGGCACGGCAAGCGCAGCCTAATGGCGGCGCTCCAGCGGCAGCGGCATCCCAACATGCATTTCATGACGATGCACGTACAACATCTGCCATTCCACTACGCAGAGGCCGCCATGAGCCGACTTCCCGAACTCCTCACCGTCCCGTCGCTTGATCTGAATCGTTATCTGGGCACCTGGTACGAGATCGCGCGGCTACCGATCCGCTTCGAGGATGCCGATTGCACCGATGTGTCGGCACACTATTCGCTGCAGGACGATGGCACGGTGCGTGTGCAAAACCGCTGCCTGACTGCCGAAGGCGAGCTGGAAGAAGCAGTCGGTGAGGCGCGCGCCATCGACGATAGCAACGCGCGTCTGGAGGTCACTTTCCTGCCCGAAGGCCTGCGCTGGATTCCCTTCACCAAAGGCGATTACTGGGTGATGCGCATCGATGCGGACTACACCGCCGCGCTGGTCGGTGGCCCCGACCGCAAGTATCTGTGGCTGCTGGCACGGCTGCCGCAGCTGGACGAGAACATCACCCAGGCGTATCTGGCGCATGCGCGCGAGCAGGGCTTCGATCTGGCGCCGCTGATCCACACTCCGCATACCGGGCGGCTGACCGAGCAGCCGCTCTCCTGATCAGGGCTTAGGATTTTCAGTAGAGCAATCTGCAACTGCCCAGAGGGCACTCCACCTTGCGACTAGCCAAGTTTCTGCCAGTTGTAGAGCGGGTGATCTGCGGCTTGGCTGCAGGGCCCTTGCCTGCCCACCATCGCGGGACACGCCGCAAGTACGTCCGTGTGGGACCTTACGCGGCATCCATGCCGCGTAAGGTCCCGCGACGGTGGGCGGGCAAGGACCAGTCGAAATGGTCGGTGTGCATGGTTGCAAGCAAGGCATGTCGCGCGTTGTTTGGATAACGGCGCCTTTGATCAGCTTCGCAACGCAACGCGATCAACAGGCAGACTTTCAACAAAGCAACCGCCAACTTTCTGGTGCGGTGTCCTCGCCGATTGCGGGACCGTGTGGCGGCATGGATGCCGCCACCGAGCCCCCAGGGATGGGTTTACGGCGTGTCCCGCGAGCGGCAAGGACACCGGACCCTCGCCTACCCCGCACTCGACTAACTACCTCGGATCTAAAGCACGCCCTCAACCGTTGAGTGTGCTCAGATCCTTGGCTGCAGCCTGCGCACCTTCCAGGCTGTCGAAGGCCACGCCGGTGTCGCCGACCACGTATTTGGTGAGTTCGCCGTCGCGCGTGGTTTCCTGCATCTTGAAGATCGGCACGGCATCGGTGCCGCCGACACGTTCTTTCTGGGTTGTCATGGGTGATTCCTCCTCGGAAAGCGTCTTGCGTGGGACCGGATTGTCCCGCTGCTCCCAGACGGGAGGGCAGACCTTTGGACCCTAGCGCGCCATCGCGTGCAGGCGTGTGAACCTATTGACAAGCCCGCTTGCCACTCTGCGGTGCATGCGCGTCGGCAGAAAATCACATCCGCTTCGCTCCGAGGACGCGCGCAATGCACGCGCGTGTCGTACATTCGCGACGTGCAGCCTCATCAGTCCATGTCTCCTGTCGTCACCATGCTCGCGTCGGGCCTCCGTGCGCGCGGCGCATTCGCTGTGCCGATTGCTCGGCAATGCGCATCTGCCGCGCACTGTCCAGGGCGCACTGCGTGAGCTGGCCGCCATGCAGATGCGGGGGATGAGGTGAAGCGACAACGCATCATCAGTGTGACCGTGTTGCTGGTGGTGCTATGCGCAACCCTTCCGATCAGCCTGTCCTATTACCTGGCGTGGCGGCTGGCGCTGGATCGCGAGCAGAGCAGGCTCAGCCAGCTGGCGGCGTTGTCGATCCGGCGCACCGAAGCCGCTTTCGACGAAGCGCACGGCGCGCTGGTGAACATGGCTGGCTCGCAGCTGCCGCGCTGTTCACCTGAGCATCTGGCGCAGATGCGCGCCTTGGTGCTGACCAGTCATTACATCGTGGAGCTGGGGCATTTTCAGCAGCGCCGTTTGCGCTGCACTTCGTGGGGGCCGTTGCCAGAGGCCATTCCACAGTCCACCCCGGATTTCGTGGTCAAGCGCGGCATTGAGGTGACCACCCGCCTGCGTCCGCTGGCCAATCCGCAGCACCCGCTGATGGCGCTGCAGCTGGACGACTACAACGTGTTGATCAATCCGGCCACCCTCACCGACATCAATATCCCGCCCGGCTTGCAACTGGCGATCGGCACCCCGACCGGGCAGATCCTGAGCAGTACCGATATCGCCGCCGAGCAATTGTTGATCGAGCCGTTGCCCGATACATCCAGCGCAGACGCAACGCAGACGCAGGTCTTGTCCGGCCGCGACCGCCGTGGCGACTGGGCTGCGGTGGTCACCGAACCGGCCACTTACCTTCGTGGTCCACTGGCGGCGGCACGCCTGCAGACGGTGCCGGTCGGCATCGCATTGGCGCTGCTGCTGGTCAGCCTGGTGATCTGGGTTTCGCGGCGGCGGCTGTCGCCCTTGGCACGGCTGGAAAGCGCGGTGCAGCGCGGCGAATTCATCGTGCACTACCAGCCGATCATCGCGCTCGATAGCGGGGCCTGCGTCGGTGCCGAGGCACTGGTGCGCTGGCAGCAATCCGATGGCGTGCTGATCCCGCCCGATGCCTTCATCCCGCTGGCCGAAGAGAGCGGTCTGATCCTGCCGATCACCGACATGGTGGTGGCCGAAGTCATCCGCGAACTCGGCCCGACCCTGGCGGCGATTCCGTCCCTGCATGTGGCCATCAACGTCTCGGCCGGCGACATCAAGAGCGGCCGCGTGCAGACCGTGCTGGCGCAAGCACTGCGCGGCACCGGCGTGGACAGCGGACAGCTGTGGGTGGAGGCCACCGAGCGCAGCCTGATGGATATCGATGCGGCACGCGCCACCATCACCCACCTGCGCGGCGCCGGCCACACGGTGTCGATCGATGACTTCGGCACCGGCTATTCGAGCCTGCAGTACCTGCAAGGGCTGCCGCTGGATGCATTAAAGATCGACAAGTCGTTCGTGGACACCATTGGCACCCACTCGGCTACCAGTGCGGTGACCTCGCACATCATCGACATGGCCAAGACGCTGAAGTTGCGCACCATCGCCGAAGGCGTGGAGCGCCAGGAGCAGCTGGACTATCTGCGCGCGCATGGCGTGGATCTGGCGCAGGGCTGGCTGTTCTCGCGCGCGCTGCCGGCGACCGGTTTCATCGCGTATCACGCCCTGATGCGCGGCGCCGCACACTGACCGGAGGCGGTGCGCCGCCACACCCTGACCTGAGCCGGCACTGCGCGCCGCCAACCAACCAGGCGCAGCGGTTGCCGGTATGCGCAAACGGCAGGCTCGAATCGCAGCGGAGTGGTTCACCGCTACCGCATGTAACGACCGCGCCCGCGCGACGATGCGCAACGTCGTATGGCGACCACTTCGCTGACCCAACAAAAAGGGCCGCCGATGGCGACCCTTTTTGATCACGTTGATCAGGCGCTTTGCCTGATCAGGCGCTCTGCAAGGAGCCTTCGCGTTGGCGGCGTACCGGCTTGGGCCGGCTCGGGAAGGCATGGCGCACGATCCGCCACATCACCTGACCGAACTGACGCGGCAGCGAACCGGTGTTGTAGTGCTGGCCGTAACGCGCACAGATCTGCTTCACTTCCACGGCAATCTGCGCATAGCGGTTGGCCGGCAGGTCCGGGTAGAAGTGATGCTCGATCTGGTGGCTCAGATTGCCCGACAGCACGTTCATCAGCTTGCCGCCAGTCAGATTCGACGAGCCACGCAGCTGACGCAGATACCAATGGCCGCGCGACTCGTTGCGGATCGATTCCTTCGGGAACACTTCCGCATCGGCGGTGAAGTGGCCGCAAAAGATGATCACGAAGGTCCAGATGCTGCGCAGTACGTTGGCGGCGAGATTGCCCAGCAGCACGGTCAGGAAGAACGGGCCGGCCAGCAGCGGGAACACAATGTAATCCTTGAGCATCTGGCGGCCCATCTTGCGGCCCACCGGAAGAAACGAAGCGCGCAGCTCTGCGGCTTTCATCTTGCCGGCAAACCAGCGGCCCAGGCGCAGGTCCTGGATCGCCACGCCCCATTCGAACAGCAGCGCGAAGAACACCGCCACAAACGGCTGCAGCAGGTAGAACGGGCGCCAGCGCTGCTCGGGGAAGATGCGCAGCAGGCCGTAGCCGATGTCGTCGTCCATGCCGCGCACGTTGGTGTAGGTGTGGTGCTTGAAGTTGTGCGTCTTGCGCCAGTTGTCGCCGGTGGCAACGATGTCCCACTCGTAGGTATTGCCGTTGAGCTGCGGGTCGCCCATCCAGTCGTACTGGCCGTGCATGACGTTATGGCCCAGCTCCATGTTCTCCAGGATCTTGGACAGGGTCAGCAGCACCACGCCGGCAATCCACGCCGGAATCAGCACGCTATGCACGAACGCGCCCAGAAACAGCAGCGCGCGACCGGCCACACCGGTCCAGCGCACCGCCGCCACGATGCGGCGGATGTAGCGCGCATCGTCGGCGCCGACCTGGGCCTGCACGCGGGCGCGGATGGCATCGAGTTCGTCGCCAAACGACTGCAGTTCGGCAGCGGACAGAGAACGGTTATGGACTCGGCTCATGAAGATTCCTTACAGATCCAGGATCAGGTCAGTGCTCGGGGCACTGATGCACAGGCGGACCTGTGCGGTGGGTTCGTTGCTGCGCTCACCGGTCAACAGGTGGCGCGTGGTGCCGGCTTGGCGCGCGCAGGCACAGCTGTTGCAGATGCCCATGCGGCAGCCGTGTTTGGGCCGCAGGCCTTGCGCTTCCAGGCCTTCCAGCAGCGACTGGCCGCGCGGCAGGGTGAGCGTACGGCCGCTGCGTGACAGCTGCACCTGCACCTGACCGGCCTCGCCATCGTCCAGCGTCGGGACGCTGAAGGCTTCGGCCTGAAACGCGGCCACGCGCCCCTGCAAGCGCTCGCGCGCCGCCTGCACAAAACCGCCCGGGCCGCAGACCATGACGTGACGGTTGGAAAGATCGGCGATCTGCTCCAACGGATAGGTATCCACGCGCGCAGCCGGCACTTCGCCTTCGCGGGTGGTCAGCAAACGCACGCGCAGGCGCGGATGCGCGGCCGCCAGCGCTTCGAATTCTTCGACAAAACAGGCTTCGTCGCGCTGGCGCACCCAGTACAGCAGGTCCACCTCAATCGGCATGCCCGCCTGCGCGGCGGCCTGCAGCAGCGCGCGCATCGGGGTGATGCCCGAGCCGGCGGCCAGCAGCAACAAAGGGGTGGGCATGGTCGGCAGCAGCATGTCGCCGAAGGCCGGCTCCAGCGAGACCACCGTGCCGATGGCCGCATCGCTAGCCAGGTAGCGACTCACCAGCCCGCCCTCGATCGCCTTGACGGTGATCGCCAGGCGGCCATCGGCCAGCACGGTCGGGCTGTAGCTGCGCAGCAGGCGGCGGCCATCGATCTCCACGCCCAGGCTCACGTGCTGGCCCGCACGCAGACCCTGCCAGTGGCCATTGGGCTGCAACACCAGGGTCACTGCGTCGCGGCTGGCCGCCGTGCGCGCGACCAGGCGGGCCATCGGCCGCTCCAGGGTCCACAAGGGGTTGAGCCGGGTTGCCCAGAAGTCGAACAACTGCGGCGACACCAGCCGGCGCGCCAGGCGCGTCGGCAACGGGGACTTGGACTTGGGAGGAGATGCCAGGTTCATGGATTGCACTATACGCACGCATGCACAGGCGTGTATACAGTTGTATATCGGCCGAAGGGGCTATGATTCATCCCCACGACCGGCCGCAGCCTCATGACCTCCATCGCCCTGCCTTCCCACGACGCGCCGCCGTCACGCAAGCCGGCGATTTCACGCGAGGATCTGATCGCCGCAGCGCTGTCGCTGATCGGCCCGCACCGCAGCCTGTCCACGCTGAGCCTGCGCGAGGTGGCACGCGAAGCCGGCATCGCGCCCAACAGCTTCTATCGCCAGTTCCGCGACATGGACGAGCTCGCCGTGGCCTTGATCGACTTGGCCGGGCGCTCGCTGCGCACCATCATCGGCCAGGCCCGCCAACGCGCCACCTCCACCGACCGCAGCGTCATCCGCGTCTCGGTCGAGGCGTTCATGGAACAACTGCGCGCCGACGACAAATTGCTGCACGTGCTGCTGCGCGAAGGTGCAGTGGGCTCGGATGCGTTCAAGCAGGCGGTGGAGCGCGAGCTCAGCTATTTCGAAGACGAGCTGCGCGTGGACCTGATCCGCCTGGCGGCCGCCGACAACGCCAAGCTGCACGCACCGGCACTGGTGTCCAAGGCGATCACCCGGCTGGTATTTGCGATGGGCGCAGTGGCGATGGATTCGCCGCCGGAAAAAGATCCCGAACTGGTCGAGCAGATCTCGCAGATGCTGCGCATGATCCTGACCGGCGCACGCACGCTGGGTACGCACGGCGGTTGAGTGTGCGTGTGCTTTCGCATCTAAAAACCGACGCTGCAACTCGAAATCTGGGTTGTCTTGAAGCGGTTGGATGGCGCGGATAGATCAGTTGTAGAGCGGTTGATCTTCAGCTTTTCTGCAGGGCCCTTGCCGGCCTACCATCGCGGGACACGCCGCAAGTACGTCCGTGTAGGCTCTTACGCGGCATCCATGCCGCGTAAGGTCCCGCGATGGTAGGCCGGCAAGGACCAGTCGAGATGGTCGGTGTGCATTTTTCAACAAAGCAACCTGCAAGTTTTCTGGTGCGATGTCCTCACCGCTTGCAGGACTCTTTGGCGGCATCGATAGATTCACGGCGTGTCCCACTAGCGTTGAAGGCACCTCGCCCTCTGCTAACGCGGCTTGGAGGCTCTAAGTTGTCGGCTCGAAAACTTGATTGAGGTCTTCTGTAGACGCCATTGCTGTCATCAAGGGAGAAAGCAAAAAAACCGCGCATGCCTCTTAATTTCCGCGGGAATGTTGCAGCGGTATGTCACCAACCTCATCCGCACTGCACTCGTGCACAGTTCAGGCATGTCGCGATGATGCTCACATCTACGCACACGCGTTTCACTCCTGCATGGACATGGTGGCGCCACGTTGGCGATCTGTATCCACAGACCGCATCCACCAGACAGCCGGAGACGACATGACCAATCACGACAGCAATCTAGACAAGCTGGATAAGCAGGAACGCGCAGCAGAAGCACAGGATTCGAATCGTGACCCGATCTCCGGTGCGCCCGGATCGCATCCGGTTGGCGTGGGCGTTGGTGGCATCGCGGGCGGCGCTGCAGCAGGCGCGTTGGCCGGCACCGTGTTCGGCCCGCTGGGGACCTTGATCGGTGCGGCAGTCGGTGTTGTGGCTGGTGCTGCTGCCGGCAAGGGCGTGGCGGAACGCCTGGACCCGACCGTCGAGTCCGAATACTGGCGCCAGGAACATCAGAACCGTCCTTACTACAAGGAAGGTACCGATTACGATCGCGATTACGCAACGGTTTACGGGTTCGGTCTGCAGGCACGCGAAACGCGTCCGACCAGCACCTGGGAAGAAACCGAAGCGACCCTGGCCGGCGAGTGGCCACGTAATCGTGGCGAATCGCGTCTGGAGTGGGACGATGCACGTCTGGCTGCACGCGATGCCTGGGAGCGCGCCGATCGCACGCACAGCGTGTATCGCGATGGCGACACGCATTACGAAGGTCGCTTCGACAGCGCAGGTTATCGCGATGCCGACTATTCGTACGACGATTATCGCCCGGCGTATCGCTACGGCATGCAGGCACGCCAGCAGCACGCCGGCCGCCAGTGGGATGACCATCTGGAACGCGACCTGGGCGATGGCTGGGACCGCTTCAAGTCCAATTCGCGTCTGAGCTGGGAAAAGGCCAAGCATGCCGTGCGCGAGGCATTCGACTCCGAGCATCACGACGAAGCCACACGTCGTAACCCGACCGATCCACGCGTGTAACTCGTCTCGATCCAGCGCTTCACTGCAGTGAAAGCGCGAGCGTAATAAAAAGAACGGGCCAATGGGCCCGTTCTTTTTGCCGCGCGTTCATGATGATCGAGCATTGCGTGATCAGCCACTGCTCCAGATCAACCGGAGGTCTTTTCCACTGCCCGGATATCGCCAAGAAACTCACGCGCGCCCTGCGCTGAAGACGACACCGCGTCGCCCTGCTCCTTGAGCAACTGCTTGCGTGCAGCCACCACTTCCTTGGCCAACGCGATCCGACGCCCGACAACCTTTTCGGTCAACCAGTCGATCAATGCGCGCGTGTAATACTGTTGATGCTCCTTGACGCTCAAGGCATGGTCGGCGCCGGCAATCACACGCGTACTCAGCGAGCGCGCATTGACGAAGGCATCGGCGTAATTGCGCAACACCGGGTGCGGCACAATCACATCGTTTTCTGCTTCCACCAGCAGCACATCGCCCTTGTACTGCGCGCAGGCGGCCAGGGCGATGTTGTCATCGGGCGTCAGTGTGCGCTGGCGGTAGTCCATCAACTCCGGATCGGCATTGAGGCTGACCTTGGGGTGGTCCCAATGTTCGTCCTTGTAGAGTGCAGGCGAGCGCAATGCCAGCCATTCCACCGGGCGCTCGCGCGTCAGCAGCGCAGACAGATAACCGCCGTAGCTCAGCCCAACCACGGCGATCGACTGCGCATCCACATACGGCAGATGCGCGAGCTGATCGTAGGCGGCCTTGATGTCGTCCAGGTTCTGCGCACGCGTCACGGTCTGGCGCATCGAGGCGTAGCCCTCGTGACCACGCAGGTCGAAGGTCATGCAGATGCAGCCCAGGCCCACCGCCTCGCGTGCGCGCAGCAGATTGTGGTGCTGGCTGCCACCCCAGCCGTGCACGAACAACACGGCCGGCATGCCAGACGGCGTGAGCAAGGTGCCGCTGAGTGCGTCCTGGTCGACAGGAATTTGGATGCTGGAAAGTTTGGCTTCCATTAGGTGCTGGATACCCTCCTGTATTTGTAGCGCGGACCTGGCCCGGCATGCTCGGCGCGGTAGTAGATCTGCGCATCGGCCGGCGGTTCGCCCTGATAGATCTCATGCGTGGATGCTGTCACCCATTGCAGCGCCGGGTCTTGCTGAAAGCGGGCGATTGCAGCGAGCTCGGCCGGGGTGGCGCCACCGACCCGCCAGGATTGCTCCAGCACGCCGCAGATCATCCCAGCCTGCGCATCTTCACCGCTGACCACATCGTAATTGCGGCGCGAGATGTGCAACTCAGGGTAGGCGGCGGTGATGAATCGATCGTATCTGCAGGCCTGTTCGACCACATGTTTCTGCAACGCCGACAGCGCGGTGGCGGCCAGCGCTTCGAGCGATCCGCGATACACCTGCAGCGACGAGCCGCCGTAGACCTCGTCATCCTGCGCGTTGCGCACGTTGCATTGCGTGCCGAAATAGGCGATCTGAATTCCGGCAACACACAACTCGCCAACGCTATGCGTGACTGCATGCAGGACGTTGCGCTCCAGCACGGCGCCGTGCGTCGCAAGATAGCAATCAGGCAGGCTGTCCAGTGCATCTGCCAGCTGTGCGGCACTGGCGATGCGCCATTGACCATTGCCACCGACGCCGGTCGGCAACTTGAGTCGCACCCCTCCGCCTGGCAGCAATGCATCCAGTGCGTGCTCGGCATCGGCACGCGAAAACACCGTGTAGCCCGGTAGCGTAGCCGGGATCAGCGCTGTGGCCAGCGCCTGATTCCAGCCAGGGATGCTGGCCGCATCGTCGGCGATCAGCGGATGGCCAATCACTTTGGTCGCCAGAAACGCGTGCGGCACGATGCCGCCCAGCAGATCGCCGTTGTCGTCGATTCCCAGGCCATGCGCCTGCTCGGTGGTCAGGGTCTCGTCTGGCACATGGAAGACTGCGGCATCATCAACGGCCGCTGTTGCATCATGCGCGCCCAGCAAGCGTTCAATTTCGCTGCACACCCACGCATGCGTGATCCGCTCATGGCCGTGTTCGGGCACCAGACGCGTGACATGTCCCAGCACCTGCCGATACTGCTTGTGTGCCATGACGTTCCCCTCGCGGCGCTCGGCCGCTTGATCGTTCTGGCTCTAATCGCGCACCTGAAACCTGCAATGCGTTACCGCACGCGGGTTGCGTTAGCGTTTCACTTCAGTACCAGGTAGACCCCAAGCACAATCACAAGCACCACGACTAGGCTGATGGCGACGCGCCCGCCACGCAACTCCAACAATGCATGCCACCACACGCGTGCTTCCGATGTGCCGCTGGCGTGCTGCGGCTTGCTGCGACTACTTTCGCTGTCCTGCATCCTGGGTGCTCTCTCCATTACGTCGCTGCAGAGCTTACGGATCAGACGTTACACAGGTGTAGAGCGGTTCAGAATCTTCCGTAAAACACGGCTGTTTCTAGCGCAATTTGTCGCATTCATCTTTGCGCTGCGCTCGTTTGCGCGGCGCATCGATCCGCTCAAAGTGATACAGGCCGGTGCACGAGCCGCATGTGGTCAGTGCCGGTCGACGCTGGAATTCGCATGTAGGCCGCAGTGCATATGCAGCGTGTAGAGATCCATGAACACGCTGACCAATTAAGGCAATACGGCCGCACGAAGAGCCAATGGTCGCGTTCGATGATCATTCGTTGACATACCCGCAGTTACCCTGCACGTCAAGTTTGTTTAACCCGGACCACCCGAAGTCATGAGCAGAGACCCCTCCGTTATCGATGTACAAGCCGAAATCGCGCATTGGCAGGCGCGGCATGCCCAGGGCAACCTTGGTGCAGGCAAGTTCAGCGAGTTGTCACCGGTGGTGAAAATGGCCTGCGATATCTATTTGCAGGCACCGCGTTCAAGTGATCAGGAGCGTCTGCGATTGTTTCGCGACCGCCTGGAACATCACTTCATTTCATCCAACACCCAGTCCAATTACGAACAATTGGCCACCGATTGCTGGCAGCGTCTGGGCATGCGCAATAGTTGAGTACGTCAGTGTCAGCAGGACCCGTTATTCATTGGAGAACGTCATGAAAACCCCGTATCAAGTGCAGCAGGAGCTGGAACGATTGGAGCGGTTGGTACCGCACATCGTCAGCGACCAGGGCGACCGCGCGGAGGACATCCTTGGCTTTCATGTGGCCAGTCTGTTGGGCAGTGCGCCGGCCAGCGAACACGCGGTGATTCGCGAACGCACCGCACGCATGACGCGTATCTGTCGCAGCGCGCAGGACGCAGTGCATGCACCGGCCAGGCCGATGGGCCTCGGGTCAGTAGCCCAGACCCAGTGGGCGTGAGTGCATAACTCCCCCCGCGCATTATCGGAGCCGCACAGCGGCTCCTTTGCATTTTGCCGTCGGCACCTGCCGGCGGTTTCTTCAACGCTCAGGACGTCCATGAAATCCCTTCTTGTTGCTACCTCGTTGTTCGCCATGCTGACGCTTACCGCATGTGATCGCCCCGGCGGCGATGCCTCGCGCACCGCACCGGCGGTGTCGCCGGAACCCACTGCCGCACCGGTCAGCGGCACCGGCGCAGCCGAATTGGCCAAGGGCGATGGCGCAGTGCTGGGCGTGCTGGCGGCGCTGGATGAAAACGAAATCGCGCTGGCCAAGCAGGCCATCGCGCAGGACATGGGCGGCGCCACCGACGCATTCGCCAAGCAGATGCTGCACGACCACGAAGCCAATCTCGAAAAGTGCAAGGCCTTGGGTGCCACCGGCAGCGCGCGCGCCGATGCGATGCGCGCCAAGGGCAAGGCTTCCGCTGATGCGCTGTCGCAGACCTTGACCCTTCCCGACGGCAAGGATGCATATCGCAACGGCTTCATGCGCACCATGGTCATCGACCATGGCGACACCATCAAGATCATCGACTCCGAACTGCTGCCCGCCGCCGAAAGCGCTGCGGTCAAGCAGCATCTGGAAGAAAGCCGCCGCGTCGTGTCGGCGCACTTCGAGCGCGCCCACGCGGTGTCTTCGTCGAAGTAAGCGCCCGGCTGGTTTAGCGATCGCGCAACGCGCCGGCTGGTCCGGCGCGTTTGCGTTTGGGCTGCGCGCAGCGATCACCTCGGTGCAACACGCCGTGATCCGATCGCAGCACCGGCAAGGCATCGACTTCACTCCGCTGCCGTCCACCCTGGCCTATCGTGCCGCATCGCCTTGGCCCAGGAATCTCCACCATGCAGTTGCTCATCACCGGCGGCACCGGCTTTATCGGCCAGGCACTGTGCACGGCATTGCTGCGCGCCGGGCATCAGGTCAGCGTACTGACGCGCGATCCCCGCCGCGCCAACCGCACCCTGCCCGGCATCACTGCCGTGGAGACGCTGGACGGCGTGCAAGCCGATGCCGTCATCAACCTGGCCGGCGAGCCGCTGGCGGCCGGCCGCTGGACCGAGGCACGCAAGCAGCAATTTCGCGCATCGCGGCTGGGCATCACCCGGCAACTGCAGGCCTGGATCGCGCAGCAACCGGCCGAGCAGCGCCCGTCCGTGCTGATCTCCGGCTCGGCGGTGGGCTATTACGGCGAACGTGGCGACACCGCGCTGACCGAAGCCGACAGCGCCGGCGACGATTTTTCCGCCGTGTTGTGTCGCGACTGGGAGGCCGAAGCGGCCAAGATCGCCGCGCTGGGCCCGCGCGTGAGCTGGGTGCGCACCGGCATCGTGCTCGACCGCGATGGCGGCGCGCTGGCGCGCATGCTGCCCGCGTTCCGCTTTGGCGGCGGCGGCCCGTTCGGCAATGGCGGCCACTGGATGAGCTGGATCCACCGCGTCGACATGGTCGCGTTGCTGCTGTGGCTGCTCGAGCACGGCGAAGCCGGCGCCTACAACGCCACTGCACCGACCCCGGTCACCAACGCCGAGTTCGCGCGCACGCTGGCCCGGGTGCTGCACCGCCCGGCGCTGCTGGCGCTGCCCGCCGGCCTGCTGCGGCTGGGCTTCGGCGAAATGGCCGAGCTGCTGCTGATCAGCCAGCGGGTGCTGCCGCAGCGTGCGCTGGCTGCCGGCTTCCGCTTCCAGTACCCAGGCCTGGAAGCGGCGTTGCGCGCCATCCTGCAGCGCTGAGCTGCGCCACCGGCCCGGTGACTTCGGCCACCGGGACAACGCCGCTGGCCGCGCTGGAATGCGCGCCTGGGCCATGCACTAATATTTGCCTAATGGCGACCTCCGACAGTGGCGCGCATCTCGGACTGGCCCCGTGCCCGGCGGAACCTCTATGCACCTGCTCCTCGTCGAAGACGACACAATGCTGGCCAACGCGATCTGCGCCGGCGTGCGCCAGCAGTCCTGGACCATCGACCATGTCGGTAGTGCCAACGCCGCCAAGACCGCGCTGGTGGACCATCGCTACACGGCAGTGCTGCTGGATATCGGCTTGCCCGGCGAGTCCGGGCTGACCGTGATCCGCTTCATGCGCGGCCAGTACGACGCCACCCCGGTGATCGCTCTGACGGCGCGCGGCCAGCTCACCGACCGCATCCGCGGCCTGGATGCCGGCGCCGACGATTACCTGGTGAAACCCTTCCAGTTCGATGAGCTGATGGCGCGGCTGCGCGCAATCACCCGGCGCAGCCAGGGCCGCGTGGTGCCGCTGCTCACTCAGGGCGATGTCTGCGTGGACCCGAGCAGCCGCAAGGTCACCAGGGACGGCAAGTGGGTGGCACTGAGCGCGCACGAATACCGCCTGCTGCTCGCGTTGATGGAACGCGCCGGGCGCGTGGTCACCAAGGATCAGCTGGAAGAAGGCGTCTACGGCGGCCCGTCCGAAGGCGGCAGCAACATGATCGCGGTGTATGTGCACCAGTTGCGCCGCAAGCTGGGCGACGAACTCATCTCCACCATTTATGGCCAGGGCTACATGGTCGGCAAGGCGCCCGAATGAAATCGCTGCAGGCGCGCATGCTGGCGGCGCTGGCCGCAATCGTGTTGCTGAGCTGGTCCACCTCGCTGTGGATCCTGGTCGCACTGGTCACCCAGGGCCATCACAGCGTGTTCGAGCAGGAGCTCAACACGTTTGGCGATCAATTGATCGCCGTGTTGCCGGACACGCTGGAGCATCGCTTCGATACCCCAGACCCTCCAGCCACGGCAGACATCCAGACCCCGATGGGCAACGCGTCCTCGCGCATCAGCCTGAAGCAGACGCTCACTGCCATCGTGTTGAATACCTCACAGCTAGCGATCCTGGGCCTGTTGATGTGGTGGGCGGTGCGCACCTCGCTCGGGCCGCTGCGCGCCGTTTCGCTCGCCATTGCGCAACGCACCGGGCTGGATACCGAACCGGTGCCGCTGGACCAGGTGCCGGATGAAATCCGTCCGCTGATCGGCTCCTTCAACACCTTGCTGGCGCGGGTGGAAAAAACCGTGCAGGCCGAACGCGATTTCGTTGCCGATGCCGCACACGAATTGCGCACCCCGCTGTCGGCGCTGCATGCCTATGCCGAAGTCGCGCTGCGTGCGCCCACGCTGGAAGCCAAGGACGCGGCGCTGCAACAGCTGCTGGAAACCGCGCGCCGCAGCAACCGTCTGGCCGAGCAATTACTGGACCTGGCGCGGCTGGATGCAGGCATCACATCGGCGGCGTATCAGCAGGTCGATATGGGCGACTTGATCACCCATGTGCTGGACGAATTCAGCGTGCAGGCCGATGCGCGCCACATCACCCTGCAGCTGGAAGCCGCACCGTGCACCCTGCGTTGCGATGTGGACGCAGTGGGGATCCTGATCCGCAATCTGGTCGACAACGCCATCCGCTACGGCCGCACCCATGGCACGGTTGAAGTGAGTTGCGGCTATTGCCTGCGCGCCGATGTGCTGCACCCGTTCGTGCAGGTCAGCGATGACGGCCCCGGCGTGCCGGAGAGCGCACGCGCGTCCATCTTCGAACGCTTTTACCGGGTTGCCGACAGCGAGGTGCAAGGCAGCGGTATCGGGCTGTCGTTGGTGGCCGGCATCGCACGGCTGCACGAAGCCACCATCGAAACCTGCGAAGGCAACGAGGGGCGTGGCCTGTGCGTGCGCGTGGTGTTTGCCAGCGACAGTGCGCGCATTAGCGGCTGACTGCAGTCCGCGCACCGCAATGGCGCGCCGACGATACCAATAAGTTTCCAAAACCGCTTGCCTAGAGTGCACTCACCGCACGCGTCCAGGATGCATGGTGATGTTCCACTCGATCCGTTCCACCCATCTCGCTCCGGCCACCGTCTCGCTGCTGGCACCGCACATCGCCGCCAACGACAGCGTCACGACCGCTGTCAATGCTGCGACGCCTGCGCCGGAATTCCGCTGCGGCCGCACCGGCACGCGCAATCGCGACATCTGGAGCGCGTTGCCGGATATCCGCAGCGCGCGCGATGCACGCCGACTGCAGCACTGGGCAAAAAGCAGTGTGTTGTTCGTTGCCGCAGCGGTGGTCTTTGCGCTGGCCTTGGCCAGTTTCTTGATGCATTGAGCGCTGGCCATCGGCTGTGTGCTGTTGCAACGCCATTTCCTCTTCTTCTTCAGGTACTTTTTCATGTCGCACTCTTTTTCTGTCCGTTGCTGCGCGCTCGTGATGGTTAGCGTGACGCTGATCGGCTGCGCCAGCACGCGTCCGATGCCGTATAGCCAACTGCCGTCTGCCAGTTATCTGCGCCCGCACGACGGCAGCCGCGGCGACCGCATGCCGTATTCCTACAAGAGCGAAGTGGACTGGACCCGCTACCGTGCCGCGCTGATCGAGCCGGTGAGCATCTATCGCGGCCCGGACGCGCAATTCGAAGACGTGCCCGAGCAGGACAAACGCATGTTGGCCGACTACATGCAGCAGGAGTTCGGCAATGCGATCGGGCAGCGCTGGCAGCGCGCGACCACGGCAGAGAGCGACAGCTTACGTGTGCGCATCACATTGACCGGTGCCAAGCCCAGCAAGCGCGTACTCGGCACCTTCATGAAGGTGGATATCGGCGGCGGTTCCTACAACGCAGTGCAGGCCGCGCGCGGCAAGGAGGGCGCGTTCTCCGGCTCGGTCAGCTACGCGGTGGAAATCTTCGATGCACAGAGCAATCGCCTACTCGCTGCCTATGTCGAAAAGCAGTATCCGAGCGCGATGAACATCAAGGCCAGCCTGGGTGCATACGACGCGGCAAAAGCCGGCATTCGCAAGGGTGCCGAGCAGTTGGTGAAGGGCATGGAGTAGCTTGGAGTTGCGAACTGAGAATTGAGAGTTGGAAAGCGGCGGCGTTCAGTTCCCTTCTCCCACCGGGAGAAGGTGGCGCGTAGCGCCGGATGAGGGTGCGAGCGAAGCCTAGTGCAGTTGGAACGACACGAGGGCTTCGCCCCGTACCCTCACCCCAACCCCTCTCCCGAAGGGAGAGGGGCTTGATGTCCCGCGCTTGGCGAGGGGTGCTAGCCAACTGCCCGATATCACCTCATTAGCGATCAACCCATGCAAAAGGCCGACGCTGTACAAACGGCGCCGGCCTCTATCAGTTTGCAACACCCACCCGTTGTCAGCGTGCAGCGCCCTCTCGTCGCTGCTGCATCAGCGCGTCACGCGCTTGGCCACTTTCTTGCCGACGGCCTTGCGGGCGGCGGTGGTCTTGGCCACTGCGCGCGTTGCCGGGGTCTTGGTCACCTTGGCGGCCTTCTTCAAGGCGGTCTTGGTCACCACCTTCTTGATCGGCGCCTTCTTCACTGCTGCCTGCTTGGTGGCGGTCTGCTTGGCCACTGGCGCTTTCTTGGCCGTGGTCTTGGCAACCGGCTTCTTGACGGCAGCCGACTTGGCCGCAACCTTCTTAGCCGCCGAGCGCGCGCCGACCTTGGCCACCGCGCTCTTGCGCGCCGCGCTCTTGGCAGCGGTCTTGGCAGTCAATGCAGCCGCTTCGGCCTTGGCGTTGGCCTTGGCGGTTTCCAGCTTCTGCTTGGCGCTGGCCTTGGTGCTGGCCAGTTTCTGCTTGGCGGCAGCGGTGCTGCTGGTCAGCTTCTGCTTGGCCGCATCCTTGGTTGCGGTCAACTTCTGCTTTGCCGCGTCTTTGGTCGTGCTCAGCTTCTGCTTGGCCGCGTCTTTGGTGGCCGTCAGCTTGTCCTTGGCAGCCTCTTTGGTCGACACCAGCGAGCGCTTGGTCTTGGCTACGCTGCGCGTGACGGCAGTGGCCGCTTGATTGGCTTTTTTGACCACGCGTTTTTCGACCTTGACCACGGCCTTGCGTGCGTTGGCCACGCGCGTCTTGACCTCTTCCACCGCCGTGCCGGCTGCGTCCTGCACGCTGGCAACCGCTTCGCTGGTGGTGCTGGCGATAGTTTCGGTCAGTTCGGTGGCTGTACTTTTTACGCTGTCGACGGCGTCGGACAGGGTTGCCGTCACACCATTACCGTTGCTCATAGACCCTCCTCAAGGGCGTCATTTCTGAAAAACGCAGGCGATGCACGACGGCATGCGTATGCTGAACAGGCATCGGATCAAGCGGACGCTACGCCGGGCTCAAGCGGCTGTCAACGCAAGGCCTGCAAGGGGTGCGTGGCGCTTTCACCAGGAGTTAAATCACGCACTGGCACTCTCGTTCAGCTTGATTTACGCAGTCAGACGCCCTATTCCTCTTCCACCGCGTAACCGGATTCCGTTGCATGCGACCGCTGCCTACCCTGCTGACACTTTCATTGGCCGCCGCGTTCGGCGGATTCGCCGCCACCGGCATCAATGCCTGGCTGGACAACCGTGCCGAGGCCACCCCGGCCGGCACTGCGTCCTTCACCCTGCCCGCCGCCGCCGCGTTGCCGGCTGCGGTCGCCGGGCAACCGGTGCCGTCGTTGGCGCCGATGCTGCAGCAGGCGATGCCGGCGGTGGTCAGCGTCAACACCAAGCAAGTGGTGCGCGTGCGCAATCCGTTCTTCAACGACCCGATCCTGCGCCGGCTGTTTCCGGAAATTCCGCAGGACCGCATCAACGAATCGCTCGGCTCGGGCGTGATCATCGATGCGCAAAAGGGCTATGTGCTGACCAACCACCACGTCATCGAGAATGCCGACGACGTGCAGGTGACACTCGGCGACGGGCGCACCGTCAAGGCCGACTTCATCGGCTCCGATGCCGACACCGATATCGCGCTGATCCGCATCAAGGCCGACAAGCTCACCGACATCAAACTGGCCGATAGCAGCGCGTTGCGCGTGGGCGATTTTGTGGTGGCGATCGGCAACCCGTTCGGCTTCACCCAGACGGTCACCTCCGGCATCGTCTCGGCGGTGGGCCGCAGCGGTATTCGCGGGCTGGGCTACCAGAACTTCATCCAGACCGATGCTTCGATCAATCCGGGCAACTCCGGTGGCGCGTTGGTCAATCTGCAAGGCCAGTTGGTGGGCATCAATACTGCCAGCTTCAATCCACAGGGCAGCATGGCCGGCAATATCGGGCTGGGCCTGGCGATCCCCTCCAACCTGGCGCGCAATGTGGTGGAGCAATTGGTCACCAAGGGCGTGGTGGTGCGCGGCACGCTCGGGTTGGAAACCCAGAACCTTACCCAGCAGATGCTGCAGGGCCTGGGTGTGGATTCGTTGCGCGGCGCCCTGGTGACGCGCGTGTTGCCAGGTTCCGCTGCTGCGGCCGCAGGCGTGCAGCCGGGCGATGTGGTGGTGGCGGCCAACGACCAACGCGTGGACAGTGCCGAAGCCTTGCACAACTACGAAGGCCTGCAAGCGGTAGGAAGTGCGGTGACCTTGGAGATTCGTCGCGACGGCAAACCGCTCAAGCTCAGCGCCACACTGAAAGAGCAGGATCGCGCAGTTACCGGCGACATGCTCGACCCACGCCTGGGCGGGGCCACCTTTGTGGACCTGCCAGAATCGCTGCGCCAATCCGGCATCACCGGCGTCATGGTCAGCGAGGTCAAACGCGGCGGTCGTGCCGCAGCCAATGGTCTGGTCAGCGGCGATGTGATCGTGGCCAGCAGCGTGGGCGAGTTTGCCGATCTGGCCAGCTGGCGCGCCAACTTTCAACGCAAACCGCAGCAATTGGTTGTACGCATCTTGCGTGGCAACGCGCAGTACGACGCGTTGATGCGTTGACGTGGCGTGCACTGCGATGCACGTCCACTAACACCCCCTACACCGCAGCGATGCTATTGCTGCACCACGCCCGCATGCTGTCGCGGCTGCCATCAATGACCGAAGGAGATATCGCATGAGCCCCACCAATACCGATCAGCTGAAAGAGAATCTGAGCGAAGCCAGCACCCACCTGAAGTCCGCGGCCAGCGCTGCAGGCGAAGCGGTCAAGGGCGCCACCAGCGCTGCGGGCGATGAGCTCAAGCTCGGTCGCGCCAACGTCAAGGCAGAGCTGTCCGACACCGCACTGGCCGGCATGGCGGCTGCAGAGTTCGGCGGCGCCGCTGCCAAAGAGCAGCTCGATGTGCTGGTCAGCAAGGGCAACGACCTGCTGGAAAGCGCCACCGATCTGATCCGCGAGCGTCCGCTGGCAGCGTTTGGCGTTGCATTTGCGACCGGCTGGATCATTGCCAAGCTGGCACGCAGCAACGACAACTAAGTCGTGAGCGATCAGGCCTCTACAGCTGGAGCATCTGACGCGCCCAACGCGCGTACGGAAACGCCAGGACTGGACGAAAGCGTGCGTGCGGTCGGCGCTGCCGGCCGTGCGACGCTGGGCTCGGCCAAGGACACCAGCCGCGCATTACGCCGGCTGGTGTCGGCCGATCTGCAACTTGCACGTAGTGCCTTCGGGCGCGGCCTGGCATGGGCATGCGTTGCCGTGGTCTTCGGCGCTTCATCATGGTTGTTGTTGGCAGGCGCGATCATTGCGTTGTTGCAGCGCGCCGGGTTGTCGTGGTTCCAGGCAATGTTCTTCACCGCGTTGGCCAGCTTGCTGGTCACCGGCATCGCGGCGTGGCGGGTGTTCTTCTACTTCGATCACACCGGCTTGAATGCGACACGTCGTCAGCTGATCAAGCTGGGCATCTTCGATGACAGCAATGACGACGACGATGCCACTGCATCGCCCAGCAATGGAGCGCGTACATGAAGTTTGGCACCTTGCGTCAGCGCGTCGAGCGCGCTGAATTTCTGGTGGAAGGGCGCGCCCAAGAAACGCGTCAGCATTGGGGTGAATTACGCCAGACGTGGCGTGCTGGCTGGTCGCCGCTGCGCATCGTGGTGGTCGGTTTCGGACTGGGCTTTGTCACCGGCCGCAACGAACCGCAAGCCGCGCTTGGCAGCATCGCCAGCAAGCTGGGCGGTATCCCGAAGATCCTGCAGATGATCAGTACGATCTCTGCACTGTTTACCGCACATCGCGCGCAGGAGGCCTCCGAGCAGGCCGAACGTGCGGCCGACAACGCTGAAGAGGTTGCTGCCGATCCGCCGGTGACCGTGGTGGAGGCGCCGGTAGACCGCGCAGCCTGATTGCTGCGCTGAAGGCGGCCACCGTGTGCCTTTGTGTACTGTCTGTGCGGCCGAGTCCGCCACCGAGTTTTCGATACTGACGTGATGCGCACAGACTCTGTGCGCGCTGTTGACGCGTTCTGCCGATAATGGCCCACCGCTGGCACCACGCCAGTCTGCTGCCAGGGCGCGCATGTCTCTTCCCATCGACTCATTGGATGCTGCCGTCCCGGCAGAATCGCTCCCGCCCCCACCGGCACCGCGCCCGCGGGCCCCCGCCTCGTTGGTGGTGCTGGCCACGCTGGCGGTGGGCTACACCTTGTGGGCAGCGCAGACGATCATCCTGCCGGTGATGCTGGCGGCGTTCTTCGCTCTGATCGGCAATCCCATCCTGCGCGGCTTGCGCAAGCTTTATATCCCCCGTTTTCTTGGCGCCTTCATGGTGTTGTGCCTGGGCCTGGCCGGCACCGTGGCGCTGGCCGCGCAATTGGCCGGCCCGGCTGCGGAATGGGTGCAGCAGGCGCCGCGGCAGATGCGCCAGATCGCGCGCGATGTACGCGATCTCACCAAGCCGGTGATGCAGGCCAACCAGGCCGCGGAAAATTTTGCACGCGCGGCCGGCGGCGAAGGCCAGCGCAATGTGCAGATCGTGCGCACGCAGATGGACGACCCGTACAAGGCGCTGGTGCGTACGCCCAAATTGGCCGCCTCGGTGCTGGCGGTGGTGCTGCTGACGTTCTTCTTCATGGTCTATGGCGAAAGCCTACAGCGGCATGCGATCGCCTTGCTGCCCAATCGCCAGCAACAGCGCTTCACCACCGAAATCATGCTGGACATCGAACGCGAGGTCTCGCGCTATGTGCTCACCATCAGCGTGATCAATACGCTGGTGGGTCTGGTCTTCGCCGGCATCCTGTATGCGCTCAAGATTCCGCTGCCTGAAGCCTTGCTGTGGGGCACGGTGGTGGCGCTGCTCAACTTCGCGCCGTATGTGGGCCCGCTGATCGGCGTGATGCTGATGCTGCTGATGGGTTTTGTGGAATTCCGCACCACCTTGTCGGCGATGCTGCCGGCGATCCTGTATCTGGCGCTGCACACCATCGAAGGCCAGGTAGTGACCCCGATCGTGCTGGGCCGACGCATGGCGATCTCGCCGCTGATGTTGATTTTGGCGCTGATGCTGTTCGGCTGGCTGTGGGGCATGGTGGGCCTGCTGCTGGCGGTGCCGCTGCTGGTTTGCATCAAGATGGTGCTGAGCCGGGTGGAGGGGATGCAGCGTTGGGCCAGGCTGCTTGAGTAGCCGGGATTGGGGAGTCGGGATTGGGGATTGGGGATTGGTAAAAGCGACCGCGCATCGCCGTTGCGAATCTCCAATCCCGACTCCCCAATCCCCTTTTCATCGCAACAACCGTAAAATCTGCCGATGAGCTTCCACATCAGCGCCATCACTCTCGACCTCGACGATACGTTGTGGCCCTTTGCGCCGATCGGGGCGCGGATCGATCAGGTGCTGTACGACTGGATGCGCGAGCACAGCCCGGTCACCGCCGAGCGCTTCCCGGTAGCGGCAATGCGCGAGCTGCGTGAGCGCAGCTTTGCCGACAACCCGCACCTGCATCACGACCTCAGCGCACTGCGCCGGTTGACGCTGGAAATGGCGCTGCGCGAGAGCGGCGGCGATCTGGCGTTGCTCGAACCCGCCTATGAGGTGTTTTACGCCGCGCGCAACCAGGTGGAATGCTATCCGGATGCGCTCGACGCACTGGCGCGCATTGCCGCACATGTGCCGGTGGCGGCGCTCAGCAACGGCAATGCCGATCTGCAGCGCATCGGGCTGATGCACCACTTTGCGTTTCAGCTGGGCTCGCGCGAACACGGCAGCGCAAAACCCGACCCGAGCATCTTCCTGGCCGCATGCGCGCGGCTGGACACACCGCCGGCCCAGGTGCTGCATGTGGGCGACCACGTGCGCATGGACGTGCTGGGCGCGCTGGATGCCGGCTTGCGCGCATGCTGGATCAATCGCGAAGGCGCGCAATGGTCGCACCCCACACAGCAGCCCGATCTGGAGTTCGACTCCATGGCCGGGCTGGCCGAGTGGCTCGACGCACACCGGCCGCATCCAGGCGCCGCACACGATGGCGTCCGCCTTCCCGCCTGAGCCACTATTGCTCGGCGCACGGCGCCGCATTCAAGGATTCCCATGTCGCAGCTCACCGGTTTCATCGATCCCAACGCCGCCGCGTTGCCGCTGTATGTACTCGATCGCGCAGGCTTTGCAGGTTGGTGCGCCGAGCAGCCCACGCGTGTGTTGTCGTGGGCGCAGGCGCAGCGCTTCGATGCGGCGCAGGGCAGCGTGTTGCTATTGCCAGGCGAAAACGGGCTGGCCGGGGCGATCCTGGGCATCGGCGACCGTGCCGACGCCTATGCCTACGCACATGCACCGATGGCGCTGCCGCCGGCGAGCCGCTGGACGCTGGCCAGCGCATTGAGCGACACCGAACAGGCGCTGCTGCACCTGGGCTGGGGCTTGGGCGCGTATCGCTTCTCGCGCTATCGCAAGGTGCCGCGTGCACCGGCCGAACTGGCGGCTGCGCCATCGGCGGAAACCCGCGCCTTGATCGAAGCTTGCTTACGCGTGCGCGACTGGGTCAACACACCCACCGAAGACATGGGCCCGCAACAGCTGGAAGATGCCACGCGCGCACTGGCGCAAACGTATGGCGCGCAGGTCGAGGCGATCATCGGCGAGCAGTTGCTGGCGCAGAACTTCCCCACCATCCATGCAGTGGGACGCGCCTCGCATCGCGCGCCGCGTCTGATCGCGCTGCGCTGGGGCGCGGCCGAGCATCCGCATCTGGTGCTGGTCGGCAAGGGCGTGTGCTTCGATACCGGCGGGCTGGATCTGAAGCCGGCCGATGGCATGCGCAACATGAAAAAGGACATGGGCGGCGCGGCGCATGCGCTGGCACTGGCCGGCCTGGTCATGGCGCAGCAGTTGCCGGTGCGGCTGACCTTGCTGATTCCTGCAGTGGAAAACGCCGTTGGCCCGGATGCGTTCCGCCCCGGCGAAGTCATCACCACCCGCGCCGGCGTCACTGTGGAAGTGGATAACACCGATGCCGAAGGCCGCCTGGTGCTGTGCGATGCGCTGAGCTACGCCACCGAGCAGCGTCCCGATCTGATCCTGGATTTCGCCACGCTCACCGGTGCCGCGCGCATCGCGCTAGGCCCGGATCTGCCTGCGCTGTTCGCCAACGACGATGCCCTGGCGCAGGCCTGGCTGAGCGCTGGCGAGCAGACCCGCGACCCGGTCTGGCGCATGCCGCTGTGGCGCCCGTACCTGCGCTATCTCAACAGCCACGTGGCCGACATGGCCAACGCCGGCTCGCGCATGGCCGGCGCCGTCACGGCCGCGCTGTATCTGGAGCGCTTCGTCGCCCCGGGCCAGCTGTGGGCGCATCTGGACGTGTACGCCTGGAACGACAGCGACCGCCCCGGCCGCCCGGCCGGTGGCGAAGCATTGGCGTTGCGCTCGGCTTACGCGATGCTCAAGCAACGTTACGGCGGCTAAGGGCAGCTGACAAACGGCGTTGGCCACACTGGCCTTCGTTGACGCGTGATGTGATGTCGGCAATGGCAGAAACGTTGATCGGATCGAAGCTGCCTGATCAGACCGCGCCGCATTCACTGCTTGAACCATGCGCACCGACCATCCCGACAGGTCCTTGCCCGCCCACCATCGCGGGACCTTACGCGGCATGGATGCCGCGTAAGAGCCTACACGGACGTACTTGCGGCGTGTCCCGCGATGGTGGGCGGGCAAGGACCCTGCAGCCAAGTCGCAGCACCAATGCTCTACAACCGACGCATCCAGACCGTTCGATTACTCTCTCAAAGTGACCGAGCGCTCGAGCTTCAGCGTCATCTGGAGATCCCCTAGCCGAGCGGGTCGAGGGCGTAATGCCCTCAGCACGCTGCGCCATTGCCCGTCATCGGGATCATTCATCGGCCGCTTTGGTGGCGGCATCACACAGTAGACGCACTGGAGCGTGGACTATTCGCCCACGTGTCGTGCCTGCGCCGCACGTTGGCGGGCCTGACCATCACTGCGCCGCACATTGTCTTACTGCATTGACTCAGTACCGCATCGACCCTCATTGCATCGCCCACCGGAGCCAGCCATGAACGTGCCACCTCCCTCTCCACCGCCGCAGCGCTCACGTGCTGTGGCGCCGCTGCTCGGCATTGCTGCGATTGCCGGCGGCATCGCGGTGGCATTCGCCTGGACCGCCGGCTGGATCGGTAGCGACCGGCTCACCGCCGCGCGCATGACCGACACCATCGAATCCAGCGGACCGCCGCATCCGGGCTTTCGCCGCGCGCACACCAAAGGCGTGTGTGTGAGCGGCGAATTCAAGGCCAGCGGCAAGGCGACCTGGCTGTCGTCGGCACGCATCTTCAGCCAGGACAGCACGCCGGTGCTCGGGCGCATGTCGATCGGCGGCGGCGACCCGCATGGCGCCGATGGCGCCGCGCGCGTACGCAGCATGGCGCTGCTGTTGCGCAGCGACGACGGGCAGGAATGGCGCACCGCGATGAACAGTTTTCCGTTCTTCGTGGTGGCCACGCCAGCGGGTTTTCAAGCGCTCAATGTGGCCTCCAAGCCGGACCCGGCCACCGGCAAACCGGATCCGGCCAAGCTGGCCGCGTTCGGCAAGCAGTATCCGGAAGCGGCCAAGTTTCAGCAGTGGGCCAAGACCGCGCCGTGGTCGGATAGTTGGGCCAACACGCAGTACAACGGGGTGAATTCCTTCCGCGCCATTGCCGCCGATGGACGCGAGCGTTACATCCGCTGGTCGATGCGTCCGCATACGCCGTTCAAGGAATTGAGTGCCGAGCAGCGTGCCAAGGCCGATGGTGATTTTCTCGCCACCGATCTCGATCAGCGTCTGGCGCAGGGACCGTTGCGTTGGGACATGGTGCTGACCATCGCCGAACCGGGCGATGCGGTGGACGATCCCTCGCAACCATGGCCGGAAGGCCGCAAGCAGATCGTGGCCGGTACCGTCTCGATCGATCATGCCGAGCCGCAGGCCACCGGCCCGTGCCGCGATCTCAACTACGACCCGCTGATTTTGCCCAAGGGCATCGCCGGATCGAACGACCCGATCCTGGCGGCGCGTTCGTCGGTGTATTCGCAATCGTTCAATCGACGCGAGCATGAAATCGCCAACGGCCAAGGCGCCGCCGCCACCGGCCACGGAGCCCACCCATGAGCAGCCGCACCCACTTCAATCTGCCCGCACGCGTGCTGCATTGGCTAATGGCCGCGATGATCCTGACCATGTTGTTCGTCGGCGTGGGCATGGTGGCCTCGGTCACGCAGCGGCCATGGTTGATCGACCTGCATCGTCCGCTGGGTATCACGATCCTGATCCTTGCGGTGCTGCGCTTGATCAACCGCCTGCGCAACCGCCCGCCTCCGCTACCGGCCGATCTGCCCGCGTGGCAAAAAGCTGCTGCGATCGCCTCACACTGGTTGCTGTATGCGTTGATGCTCGGCATGCCGCTGATCGGCTGGGCGATGTTGTCGGCCGGCGCGTATCCGATCGTGTTGTGGCCTGGCGCGCAATTGCCGCCGATCGCACCGCACGATCCTGCATTGTACGCATGGCTGCGTAGCGCGCATGGCTGGTTGGCGTATCTGTTGTTTGCCACCGTACTGGGGCATCTGAGCGCGGCGTTGTTTCATGCGTGGGTGCGCCGGGACGGCGTGTTTTCCAGCATGGCGCGCGGGGAGCGGTCTGCGCGTTGATGGGTGGGTGCGTGGTTGAAGACGTGTTGCACAGCGTAACTTCACTGCGACGTACCCTCACCCCAACCCCTCTCCCGGCGGGAGAGGGGCTTGATTGCCTCTAGCCTTGAGGGTGATCCATGCCACGCACAAAGCGGCTTAGTCCCTTCTCCCACCGGGAGAAGGTGCCCCGCAGGGGCGGATGAGGGTACGGGCGAAGCCTCGTAATCCCACTCGCCAAGTGGCTTTGCCCCGTACCCTCACCCCAACCCCTCTCCCGAGGGGAGAGGGGCTAATGCTTAACGCTGGCGCTTTGTTTCAGCCGCTGGCGTAAATGCATCGATGCCTTTGCCAGTCGCGGCCCAGTAAATCCCGCCGTAAAGATGATCCAGATAGCGCGGGTCGTTATACGCCTCGGCCAAATGGCCGAGCGCGGTGGCGAACACGCGGCCGCCTTCGAAATGGTGATACCACGCCACCGGATGCTGCTTGCCCATGCCCTTGGCGACCTGCCCGGGCCAGATCAGCGTGGCGTCGTAGCTGGTTTCGTCAACCGTCAACAACGTGACCAGGTCATCGCTGTACGGCGCATCGTATTCGTACCATTCGTCGGTCCACACCCATCGTTTGGGCAGGCCGGCAGTGGCCGGGAAATTGGCGTCCACCACATCCACCATCGCCGTCTGCATGTACGGATGGGTGCGGAACGAGCGTCCGATCAGATGGTCGTACCACTCCCACTCGCCGCGCTTGATCGCAAAGGCCTTGTGCACCGCGACCACGCCGCCGCCGTTGCGCACGTACTTCTGGAAGTTCGCGCGCTGGGTGGGATCCAGATCGGCGGCCGGTGTATTGAGCAAAACGATCGCCGCGTATTGCGACAGATCGCCATCGAAGGCCTTGGCATTCCACGCCCATACCAGCTCGACATAGTGCTTGCGCGCCATCGCTTCGAATTGCGGCTTGGCCACCGGGATATAGTCGTGGTGATACTGGTTGGGAATGGCCGCCACCAATATCTTGAATTGCTCGGCGGATGCATTGAATGTGCAGGCAACTAGCAGACCCAACAGCCACAGATATTTCATGCAGTTCGCTCGCGATGATCACTCGTTCGGCAGTGTACCTGCGTGCGTGCGACATGCTTTTTAGAGTGGCTGACAAATCGCGGCGAGAAGTCGTCAGCGGACTGCGGACTCTGCTGACTGCGTAATCAGAACCGAGACGTGCCAGCGGTGCATGCTATACCTGGCACCTGCTGCACCCGCCTGGTAGTGAGCGCAGTCGTGTTGTTAGCCGCACTTGGGCACGGTTTGGAAAGCTGCCCGCTGCGGCAGTACACGACTGATGCGTGGCATTGCACGGTCAATGCCATCCAGGGTTGCGCTCGCTGGCACCGCAACGCGTCTGCGTCTGCGTCAATGTTTCAGAGCCAGCCTTTCTGCCGCGCCAACCGATACGCTTCGATACGATTGGCGACACCCAGCTTACCGATGCATTCGGACAGGTAGTTGCGCACCGTGCCATGCGACAACTGCAGTTGCTGCGCAATCTCGCTGGCCGAGCGGCCTTCGCCAGCCAACCGCAACACGGTGCGTTCGCGTTCGCTCAAGGGGTCGGCTTCCACCCACGCGTCCACTGCCAGTTGCGGGTCGATCACTCGCCCGCCGCGTTGCACCTGACGCAGCGCGCTGACCAGTTGTTCGGCTGGCGCATCCTTGAGCAGATACGCGGCGACGCCGGCATCCAGCGCGCGACGCAAAAATCCGGGGCGGGCGAAGGTGGTGACGATCATCACCCGCACCGGCAGCGCCTGGCGCTGGATGCGCTGGGCCAGTTCCAGGCCGGTCAACCCGGGCATTTCGATATCGGTGATCAATACATCCGGTTGCAGGCGTTGCAGTTCGCGCCAGGCACTTTCGCCATCGCCTGCGCTGCCGACCACCTCGATATCGTCTTCCAGTCCCAGCAAGGCGACCAATGCGCCACGCAGCAGCGCCTGGTCTTCGGCCAACAACACCCGGATCATCGCTCGCGCTCGCATGCAGACAACGGTGGCGCACGATAGCAGCCATGGCGCAGGCCATGCATTGAGTGAGGTGCAGTCAGCGCAGGTGCGATCAGCGCGACTGCGGCATCAACGGGACCGGCAATGGCGGCTGCGCCGTCGCCAGTGTCGGCCGCGGCAACGGCACGCTGGCGCGCAGGCGTATGCCGCGCGGCAGGGCCTCCACCTCCAGCGCGCCACCCAGTCCATGCAGGCGCGTGCGCATGCCGTCCAGGCCATTGCCGGGCACGATCACACCGCCACGCCCGTCGTCGCTGATGTCCAGCACCGCCTGCTCGCCTTGCGCGCGCAGGCTCACGCACACACGTCTGGCTTGCGCATGCCGTTGCACATTGGTGGCCGCTTCGCGCACCACCAGGGCCAGTGCGGTCTCGTGTTCGGGCGGCAATGCCAGCGCTTCCAGCTGGTGTTCCAGCACGATGCCGTCCATGTCCAGCAATACACGTGCCGATGCCAGCTCGGCCACCAGCCCGGCGGCGCGGATGCCGGTGACCGCACGCCGCACCTGCGCCAAGGCATCGCGCGAAATCTGCGCCACTGCATCGATCTCGCTGCGCGCGGCCTGCGGGTCGCGTTCGATCAGGCGCGCGGCCAGATCGGACTTGAGCGCCACCAACGACAAGGTGTGGCCGAGCAGATCGTGCAGGTCGCGCCCGATGCGCTCGCGCTCGGCGGTGGCGGCCAATCGACGTACTTCGTCCTGCGACAGCCTTAGCAACGCGTCCTTGCGTTCGTTGATGCTGTAGACAGCCCCAACCGCAGCCATGCCCAGCACCGACACCGGCAGCCACACCAGCGACTGCAGGCGCATTCCCAGCCAGTGCGCCCAGCCCAGGTACAGCGCGTTCATCGCCACCAGCATCGCGAAGTGCCGCCACACCGCATGCCGCGTGGATGGGCGCAGGCTCAGGCAGGCGAACACGAAATAGCTGATGCCCGAGGGATACACCGGCAACAACGCGGCACTGAGCACGCCCATCGCCCAGGCATAGCGATACAGGGTGCCGCGCGGCGCCAGCAACATGCGCGCGTACAGCAGCAGGAACACCGGATACGACAGCAGCGTGCACAGCAGCCACGTGCTGTCGTACCCGCGCGAGGAAAACACCGGCACCACGAACACCCAGCTCGACCACAGCAGGTGCACGCCATCCATCCACGGCGACTGGCCCTGCGCCAGCCGCGCGGCAACCTGCGAATTGGCGGCGGGGCGAAGCCAGGCGGGAAGCCACAAGCGCATCGGGATGGGTCCCTGTGAGTGATCGGATTCTGCCACTGCCGGGCCCGCCGCGTGAGGCGACGCAGCTGGCCGCTGCGGGCGAGCGGTCTCATGCATCTGCAGCGCCCGGTTGCGCAGGCACATGGCAATTCCTTGAAACAGCGAGCGGCACGCACGGACAGCGCAGGTGGACGCAGAGCATGGCGATTTCGGCAGTCATGACGATGGCGCAGCGTGGCCCAGCACTACGAGCGCAGCCAGTCGCCGCTGTCATGGCGTGCAGGTGACAGCTGTCACTGGTGGCCGACGCCGCCATGGTCGCATGCTGCGCAGCACCTTGCAGTAGCGTTGGATCGCACGACCGTTCGTCGCCGCAGCTGTGTTGGTGACTTCCGGCAGCTTGCAGCGCCGCCTGCGGCCCGTCACATTTTGCGCAGCATCCCGTCCTGGTCATCGATGAATACTTCCGCCGATCTACTCAAGCAACTCCGCATCGACCGCCAGCGTCCTGCCACCCCTGAGCCTGCACGGCGCGGTGGCTGGATCATCGCTGCTGTTGTCATCGTGATCCTGTTGGCAGCTGCGGCGTGGTGGTTCACCCGTCGCCCGGTGGCGAAGGTGCAGACCGCACCGGTGGTGGCGATCAGCGCCGGCAGCAGCAGCGCCTCGGTGCTGGATGCGTCGGGCTACGTGGTGGCGCGGCGCATGGCCACGGTGTCGGCGCAGGTCACCGGCAAGGTGCGCGAGGTGATGATCGAAGAAGGCATGCGGGTCGAACAAGGCCAGGTGATGGCCACGCTGGACCCGCTGGATGCCGAAGCACAGCGCACGCTGTCTGCATCGCAACTGTCTGCCGCACGCAGCCAGGTCGGCAACATGCAGGCGCAACTGGCGGTGGCCAATGCCGATGCCACGCGGCTGCAATCGCTGGTCGGCGCGCAATTGGTCTCACGCTCGCAGTACGAGCAGGCCACCGCACAACGCGACGCCTTGCGCGCACAGCTGCAGAACGCGCAACGCAATGTGCGCGTGGCATCGGATCAGCTGGCAATCTCGGCGATCCGCTCGGACTTCAACGTGGTGCGTGCACCGTTTGCCGGCGTGGTCACCGCCAAGGCTGCGCAGCCCGGCGAAATCGTCTCGCCGTTGTCGGCCGGCGGCGGCTTCACCCGCACCGGCATCGGCACCATCGTGGATATGGAATCGCTGGAGATCGAGGTGGAAGTCGGCGAGTCCTACATCGGCCGCGTGCAGCCGAAGATGCCGGTGGAAGCGGTGCTCAACGCCTACCCGGAATGGAAGATTCCCGGCGAAGTGATCGCCATCATTCCCACCGCCGACCGCGGCAAGGCCACGGTGAAAGTGCGCGTGGCGTTCAAGGTCAAGGACCCGCGCATCGTGCCGGAGATGGGCGTGCGGGTGAGCTTTCTGGAACAAGCCAAACCGCAGGAAGCAAGCAAGCCGCAGGGCGTGCGCGTGCCGAGTACGGCGCTGGTCGAACGCGACACGCGCACGGTGGCGTTCGTGGTTGGCGAGCGCAACACCGTCAGCGCGCAGACGGTCACTCCCGGCATGGTGATGGGCGAGGACCGCCAGGTGTTATCCGGCCTGAGCGCAGGCGACAGCGTGGTGCTGGATCCGCCGCAGAGCCTGAAGGACGGCGACACGGTGGCGGAAGCAGAACCGGACGCTGCCGAGTAACGGCAACGACCACTGCGGTAAAACGTGGGTAGCGACGCCGCTCAGGGGAGCGCGGTGCCCGCGTTGGCGGCCATTCGATACGCACGTCGTTGCGCCTGGATGGCGCTGCAGTTGAACAAAGCGCAGTGAACACGCACCAAAGAACGCGATGTTGATCTTGATCCGCATCGAACCTCGTTATCGCTCATTGCAGAAATAAAACGCTCGGGCGTCGCCGCCAGGCGCAATCGAGCGCTTCGCCCGGCATTCGCGTCTTTCGTTGCACGGCGCTGCACTGCCCTGCAACGCCACAGTCATCGCATCTCGCCTTGCCGCTTCAATGCAATCGCAATCGCAGTCGCCATGCCGCACCGCCCTCACTCTTCCCATTGCACCGCCAGGAGTCGCCATGACCGCTCTCGTCAGCTTGCGCAACATCACCAAGACCTACCAACGCGGCCCCGAGCAGGTGCAGGTGTTGCACGGCATCGACCTGGACATTGCCAACGGCGACTTCGTCGCATTGATGGGTCCGTCCGGTTCGGGCAAGACCACCTTGCTCAATCTGATTGGTGGCCTGGACAGCCCCAGCGGTGGCGAGATCGAGATTCAAGGCGAGCGCATCGATCGCATGAGTGGCGGCCAGCTCGCGACCTGGCGCAGTCACCACGTCGGCTTCGTGTTCCAGTTCTACAACCTGATGCCGATGCTCACCGCGCAGAAGAACGTGGAGCTGCCGTTGCTGCTCACCTCGCTCAATGCTGCGCAACGCAAACGCAATGCGGAAATCGCACTGACCCTGGTCGGCCTGCAGGAACGCCGCACCCACAAACCCAGCGAGTTATCCGGCGGCCAGCAGCAACGCGTGGCGATCGCGCGCGCGATCGTGTCCGACCCGACTTTCTTGATCTGCGACGAACCCACCGGCGATCTGGATCGCCACAACGCAGAAGAGATCCTGCGCCTGCTGCAGGAACTCAATCGCGAACACGGCAAGACCATCGTGATGGTCACCCACGACCCCAAGGCCGCCGAATACGCCACCCATACCATCCATCTGGACAAGGGCGAGCTGGCCGACGCGCCACTTGTGCTCTAAAGGAGTGATGCCATGAAGTATCTCTCGTTGGTCTGGGCGCAGTTGTTCCGCAGCAAGACCCGCACCTTGTTGACGCTGTTGTCGGTGGTGGCGGCATTCTTGTTGTTCGGCATGCTCGATTCGGTGCGTGTTGCCTTCACCTCCGGCGGCAGCGTCAGCGGTGTGGACCGGCTGGTGGTCGCTTCGCGTTTGTCGATCACCCAATCGCTGCCGATCAGCCTGGAATCGCAGATCCGCAGCGTGCCGGGCGTACGCGATGTGACCTCGGCGATGTGGTTCGGCGGTATCTATCGCGACCCGAAGAATTTCTTCCCCAACTTCTCGGTGGCGCCCAACTTCTTCGACGTCTACAGCGAATACGAGCTGCCCAAAGACCAGCTCAAGGCTTTCCAGACCACGCGCACCGGCGCCATCGTCGGAGAGAGCCTGGCCAAGGCCAATGGCTGGAAGATCGGCGACACCATCCCGTTGCAGGCCACCATCTTTCCGCGCGGTGGCAGCAACGATTGGCCGCTGCAACTGGTCGGCATCTTTCGCATGAAAGACCGCACGGTGGCAGCCAATCAGGAACGCCAGTTGATGATGAACTGGAAATACTTCGACGAGTCCAACGACTACATCAAGAGCAAGGTTAGCTGGTACACGGTGACGCTGCGCAATGCCGACCAGGCCTCGCGCGTGGCGCAGGCGATCGATGCGTTGTCGGCCAACTCCGATCACGAAACCAAGTCGCAGACCGAATCGGCGTTCCAGCAGGCCTTCCTCAAACAGTTCGCCGATATCGGGCTGATCGTCACTTCGATCATGGCGGCGGTGTTTTTCACCTTGTTGCTGCTGACCGGCAACACCATGGCGCAGGCGGTGCGCGAGCGCATTCCGGAATTGGCCACGCTCAAGACGCTGGGCTTTCAGGACCGCACAGTGTTGAGTCTGGTGATGGTCGAATCGGTGCTGTTGATCGGGCTGGGCGGGTTGATCGGCATGGGCCTGGCAGCGTTGGTGATCCCGATGGTGGCCGCACGCAGCGGCGGGGTGATGCCGGTGCAGAGCGTGCCGCTGCAGACCTGGCTGGTCGGGCTGGGGCTGATGGCCGGCATCGGCATCGTGGTGGGTGTGCTGCCGGCGTTACGCGCGCAGCGCTTGAAGATCGTTGATGCCCTCGCCGGCCGCTGACAGGAGCATGCACATGCAAACCAAATGGAAGAACCGTCTCGTCAATCTGGTGTCGGTCGTGTTGCTGGCCGTCGGGCTGGGCGTGTGGATCGCGCTGCCGTGGATCGGCGTGTTGGTGCTCGCCGTCGTGCTGGCGGTGTGGCTGGTGGCCACACGCAGCGGCCGGCTGTCGTTGGCCGCCGCGCGTATCGGCATCGCCACCTTGCCGCAACGCTGGGGTGCCAGCTCGGTGATCGTGGTCGGCATTGCCGGCGTGGTCGGCGTGCTGGTGGCGATGCTGGCGATGGGCCAGGGCTTCCAGGCCACGCTCAACAACACCGGCGACGACACCACTGCCATTGTGTTGCGCGGCGGCTCGCAGGCGGAAACCAACTCGGTGATCACCCGCGATCTGGTGCCGCTGATCAGCAGCCTGCCCGGCATCGCCGCCGACGCCAACGGCCGCCCGCTGTTGTCGCCGGAACTCTCGCAGGTGGTCAACATCGCCTCCAAGTCCGATGGCACCGACGTCAACGCGCAAGTGCGTGGCGTGGGCGAACAGGCCTGGGCGGTGCATGAAAAGGTCAAGCTCGTGCAGGGCCGGCGCTTCACCACCGGCCTACGCGAGATCGTGGTCGGCAAGGGCGCGTTGAATCAGTTTCGCGGGCTGGAACTGGGCAAAACGCTCACCCTCGGCAGCCAGCAATGGACCGTGGTCGGCGTGTTCGCCTCCGGCGATGCGCACGACTCGGAGCTGTGGACCGATGCGCAGACGCTGGCCACCACCTACAACCGCAGCGCCTATCAGTCGATCAGCGTACGCACTGCGGGCAAGGCTGGATTTAGCCAGTTCAAGACCGCCATGGCCGCCGACCCGCGGCTCAAGCTGGATGTGGAAACCACCCGCGCGTACTACGGCAAACAGGGCGGCGGCTTGAACAAGTTGATCAGCATCCTGGGCACGGTGATTGGCGCGATCATGGCGGTGGGCGCGGTGTTCGGCGCGCTCAACACCATGTATGCGGCGGTGGCCACGCGCGCGCGCGAGATCGCCACCATGCGTGCGATCGGTTTTCGCGGCACGCCGGTGATCATGGCGCTGATGCTGGAAACCATGTTGCTGGCGCTGCTGGGCGGCCTGCTCGGTGGCTTGATCGCCTGGGCGGTGTTCAACGGCTATAGCGTGTCCACGCTGGGCAACAACTTCAGCCAGATCGTGTTCCAGTTCAAGGTCTCGCCGGAGCTGTTGTGGAGCGGGCTGAAATGGGCGCTAGGCATTGGCCTGGTCGGCGGGCTGTTCCCGGCGTTACGCGCGGCGCGGTTGCCGATTACCACGGCGTTGCGTGAGGTGTAAGGCGGGCTGTTGGCCCGCCGGGATTTGGGAGGCGGGATTCGGGATTTGTGGCAGCCAAGGCAGAGTGGGTGCGGGTGCCGCGGCTGAACACATTGCAGGCTGTCATCGTTTTGTCACTGCAATGCGGTAGATGCGCGGGTCGGGCAGGCCGTAGCCTGCTCGGCCGTTTCATCCATCGATCTTTTGCCATGATGCGCCTGATTCTGCTGGCCTGCGCCTGCCTGTGGCTGGCCAGTTGTTCTTCGTCCTCGACCTCGCTCAGCGAGCGCCTGGTTGCGCCCGGTGGCGTATCGCCGTTGCTGGACGAGGAGCGCATCGCCGCCACCATCGCCACCGTGCCCAACCGCAGCGGGCATGTGGTGACGCGCGATCAGGTACCGATCTTCTGGCGCGCCATCGATCCCGGCCAGTACGCCATGCAGTACCGCTATCTGGGCCAGCGCAACGATCCGGCACATGTGCTGGATGTCGATTTCAGCTTCAAGGTTCCCACCGCCACCCCGCCGACGCCGCGCGGTACTGTGGTGCTGCTGCACGGCTGGATGATGGATGGCGATTCGCTGCTGCCATGGTCGCTGGAATTGGCGCAGGCCGGCTACCGGGTGATCACCATCGACCTGCGCAATCACGGCCATTCCGGCGGTGGCCCATCCGGTTACGGCACACGCGAATCCGATGACGTGATCGATGTGCTCGATGCGCTGCAGCCGCGCGGCGAAATCCGCGGCCCGCTGTATCTGTTCGGCATTTCCTATGGCGCTGCCACCGCGCTGTTCACCGCCGACAAACTTGGGCCGCGCGTCGCCGGTGTGGTGGCGATGGAATCCTTCGCCAATGCCGGGCGTGGCATCCGCGACATGGTGCCGCACCTGCTCACCAGCCAACCGAACGGCTGGCGCGGGCAGGCGGTGGCCGCCTATGCACGTTGGCGCTATGCCGACCAGAATATCGATGCGGTGATCGCCGCCGCCGACAGCCAACTCCAGCTGGATCTGGACCACGTCGATGTCGCGCACGCCCTGGCCGACACCCGCAGCTGCGTGCTGCTGTTGCACGGCGATGCCGATCAACACATCCCGGTCGCACACGGGCGTGCGCTGGCGCTGGCCAGCCCGCGCGCGCACTACGTCGAATTGCCGGGAGAAAACCATCTGAGCCTGCCACTGCGGCTGGACCTGCTCGGCGGGCCGATCGATCAATGGCTGGCGCAAACCCAACAGGACCCAAGCCACTGTCCCGCACCACAGGCACTGCCGACCTCCACGCTCGCAGTGGCGACACCGGCAGTGGCGCCGCGCGGCTGAGAGCGGCCGACAAAACGTCGCGCGCGGTCCTCAATGGGAGCGGACCGCACGCTCCTGACCGGCGTTTACAAATGACATGCCGATGTCGAGCAGCGACTGCGCCCGCACGGCGCTGAGCGCAGTGGTCTGGCAGTCACCTGCATCCAGACGGGAGCCGTACAACGGCAGGCTGCCGGAGCGCGCACGACCGATGCTTAGGGAACCACCACAGCCGGCCGCCGCGAACGCCACACGCTGTCGCCAACGAACAACAGCAGCCCGACCCAGATCGCGGCAAACCCAATCACACGCCCCTGATCGAACGGCTCGTGGAAGAACCACACGCCCAGCAGCAACTGCAGGCTCGGCCCGATGTATTGCAGGATGCCCACCAGCGACAGCGGAATCCGCCGCACGCCATACGCAAACCCGATCAGCGGCACCGCCGTTACCACGCCGCCGAAGATCAGCAACAAATCGGTCCGCAACTCCCAGCCGCTCAGGAAGGCGCCGCCATGGCCCTGCTCGCCCCAGCCGGCCAGCAGCAGCGCCGGCACGAACAGATACACGCTTTCCACGCCCAGCCCGGCCACCGGATCCACCGCCACCAACTTGCGCAGCAAGCCGTAGGCACCGAACGAGAACGCAAGCCCTAAGGCGATCCACGGCGGCGCACCGGCATCGATGGTCAACCACAACACGCCCAGTGTGGCGCACACCACCGCCACCCACTGGATGCGCTGCAGGCGTTCCTTGAGCACCAGCACGCCCAGCAACACGCTCAGCAACGGATTGATGAAGTAGCCCAGGCTGGCTTCGATCACATGCCCGGCGTTGATCGCCCAGATGTACAGGCCCCAGTTGAATGCAATCGCTACGCTGCTGCCGGCCAGCATCCACAACGCGCGTGGCTGCGCGGCGATCTGGCGCCACCAACGCAGGCCCGATGTCGCCAGCAACCACGCCACTACCAGCACCGTGCTCCAGACGATGCGGTGCGCAATGATCTGCAGCGACGGCACCGCCTTGAGCAGATGCCAGTACAGCGGCACCAGGCCCCAGATCACGAAGGTCGATGCGGTGATCAACAGGCCGCGACGCGCCTCGATCGGCGAGACCGCACTCATCGCCGCGCCTTGGCCAAGGTCACCACCAATACGCCCGCCAGAATCACCGCCATCGCACCAATGTCGTGCGCGCTGAAACGCTCATGCCCGAGCCAGGCGCCCAACCCCACCGCAATCACCGGATTGACGTAGGCGTAGCTGCCGGCCAACGCCGGGCGCACGTGATGCAGCAGCCACACGTAGGCGGTGAATGCCACAATCGAGCCGAACACGCACAGGTACGCCACCGCCAGCAGTCCCTGCGGTGTCGGCAAGCTGTGGGGACGCTCGCCGATCAGCAGGCCGGTGCTCACCAACAGCACGCCGCCGCACAGCATCTGCCCGGCGGCAGTCATGAACGGCGAGGGCAGATCGCGCCCGCGCGACCACACCGAACCGAACGCCCAGCCGATCGGCGCGATCAGCAACAACACCAATCCCCCAGGCGTCGCGGTCAGGCTGCTGCCGGCGTTGAGCCAGACCACACCGAGGAAGCCGATCACGATGCCCAGCCATTCGCCACGGCTGGCATGCTGCCCACGCAACGCGCCGAACAACGCCATCCACAACGGCACCGATGCCACCGACGTGGCGGCCAGGCCGGACGACACGCTGCGCTCGGCCAAGACCACCATGCCGTTGCCCAGCAGCAACAAGGCCGCACCCATCAAGGCCACGTTCTTCCATTGCGCACGCGTCGGCGCGGCCACACCACGCCAGCGCAGTACCGCATACAGCACCGTGCCGGCCACGATGAAGCGCGTGCCCGACACCATGGTCAGCGGCAACGCGCCACCTTCCAGCGCAAACCGGATCGCCAGATAGGTCGAGCCCCAGACCACGTAGACCAGCAACAACGCGAGAGCGACCAGCCCGCTGCGCGCAGGCGCGGCAGCGTCGTGAGAGGAAGACATCGGAACAGGGCCAAGTGCAGCGGAAGCTTCAATTCTAGAGCACATGCCCAAGCCGACGCCGCACGCAGCCAGCGGCCGCCTATCGCGGTATGGTGCGAGCCAATCCGCATCCGAGAGTGCACATGCAGCTTCGCCTTCCCTGGCTGGCCCTGGCCGCCCTGACCACGCTTTCCACCACGGCATCGGCACGCGCACCCGAGCCATGGGAACTCAGCGGGCGCAAGCTGATCGAGGCCGGGCTGGACGGATCGCTGGCGCCGGAAATCGACGCGCCAGCGCAGCTCGAATTCAAGGTTCTGGTCTCGGCCAGCCGCGCCGGCGCTTACCTGCTCGGCGTCGCCAGCGCCAGTTACCGCAAGCAGTGGTGCATGCCGGCAGGCAAGGCAGGCACACCGGATCTGCAGGCGATCATCGCCGATATCGGCGCGCTGCCCGACGCGCGCCAGGACCAAGCAGCGCCTGACTTGATCGTCCAGGCGCTGGCCAAACGCTATCCCTGCGGCGGCGCGCGCGCCAAGGCTGCGGCGGGCAACGCGCAGCGCAATCCTGGCAAGCCTTAGCGCGGCTAATAAACGATTGCGCTTACCGCCAGGCGGGCGCGGCCGGTGCTCGGTGCGGCATGTACCACTCGTACACTCGGTTCTGAGCGCGCCGTCGGCACCCACCTGACGACTGCTCACTACGGCTTGTTAGCCGCTCTTAGAGCAGGTCCATCGGCAACCATTAATACCTGAGCGTTGACCACAGCGCCGGGCAGTCGAATGTCGCCCGGTTGGTCGAGGGCGCGATGCCCTCACCATTGCGCGCTTACTTGCGCGCCGCATCGCTCTTGGCACGGATTGCCTTGAACTCCGAGCCGTCCTGCCAGCTCGGCCAATGCCGGCCGTTGGCCAGCGCCACGCCCACGTCGTAGACCAGCGTGGTGTCGGCCGCATGGCCGCTGGCATCCCATTGCGGGGTCCAGCGATCGCAGGGCTGGTGATAGCACTCGGCAAAGTATTTATCGCGCAGCGCCTTGCCGGCCGCCACACCGCCTTCGAGCATGTCCAGACCGGGGCCTGCAGTAATCGCCGGCACACCCATGCGTGCGAACGCGAAATGGTCGGCGCGGTAGAAGAAACCCGCTTCCAGATTCGGATCCGGCGAATAGCTGCGCCCGCGCGCCTTGGCGGCCTGCTCCAATTCGCCTTCCAGCGAGACGCGTCCACGTCCCCACGAGGCGATATCGCGGGTGAGGCCATCCGGGCTGAACATCTCCATGTTGAGCACCGCCACGGTCTTGTCCAACGGCGCCAGCGGATGCGCGGCGTAATAGTTGGCGCCGAGCAGGCCCTTTTCTTCTGCCGTCAATGCGATGAAATACAACGTGCGCTGCGGCTGGGGGCCGGCTGCGAACACGCGCGCCAGTTCCAGCACGCTGGCAACGCCGGTAGCGTTGTCCACTGCGCCACGACGCACGGTATCGCCGCCGGCATCGGCCTTGCCCACACCGAAGGCATCCCAGTGCGCGGAGAAGATCACCGTTTCGTCCGGATGCTGGCTGCCGGTGAGCTTGGCCACCACGTTATGGGTGACCACGCGCTCGCGCTTGAGCTTGAAGTCCACTGACAGCTTGGCATCGCCCAACACGATCGGCGCGAAATCGCGCTGCTGCGCACGCTGCTTGGCCTGCGCAAAATCCAGCCCGGCGCGCTGGAACAGCGACACCGCCAACGCCTGCTGCATCCATCCGCGCACCGGCACATGCTGCGCCTTCGCATCGGCATCGCTGCGTTCGATATCGAACAACGGCGACAAGCCGGAACTCTGCACCGTCGCCCAGCCGTACGCGGCCGGCGCGGTCTCGTGCACGATCAACACACCGGCAGCGCCGCGGCGTGCGGCCTCTTCGTACTTGTAGGTCCAGCGGCCGTAGTAGGTCACCGCCTTGCCATCGAATGCACCCGGCTGCGGCGCTTCGAAATCGGCATCGTTGATCAGCACCACCGCGATCTTGCCGCGCAGGTCCACGCCTTTGTAGTCGTCCCAGTGCCGCTCCGGCGCGCTGATGCCGTAGCCGACGAACACCAGCGGTGCATTCTTCAAGGCCACCGCATCCAGCGGGCGCAGACTCTGCAAGGTCACATCGGTGCCATTGACCAGGGTCTGGGTCTTGCCGCCGACGCGCAGGCTGGCGCGCACCGGGCCATCCACCTGCGCGCGTACCAACGGTACTGCCTGGGTCCAACCGCCCTGCTCGCCGCCCGGCTGCAGGCCTGCCGTCTTGAACTGCTCGACCAGGTAATCCACGGTGCGCTGCTCACCGGCGCTGGCCGGCGCACGCCCTTCGAATTCGTCCGATGCCAGCAGGCGCACATGCCGCGACAGCGCCTCGGCATCGATGCCGCCGCCCGGCAGATCGTTAGCGGCCTGCGCCACGCCTCCCACAAACAGGCAGGCGGACAACAACAGGATGCGCATCGGATTCACGGCGTGGCCTTGCAACAGATAGATGACACACAGTTTACAAGCGTGCGGCCGACACCGGAGCACCATGACACGAGAATGCATTCGATCGCATGGACTGCATGCCTTGCTAAAGCGCGGGAAGCGTTTTTCATTGAAGCCAGCGCGCAGGCAGCGTTATCGAGAATGCCTCATTGCGCCAGACGCCGATGAAACAGATCACACACATCATTTTTCCCACGGTGCGGATGCGTCGTGGGCAGAGCGGCTGAGCTGCGGCTTGGCTGCAGGGCCCTTGCCCGCCCACCATCGCGAGACACGCCGCAAGTACGTCCGTGTAGGCTCTTACGCGGCATCCATGCCGCGTATGGTCCCGCGACGGTGGGCAGGCAAGGACCAGTCGAGATGGTCGGTGTGCATTGCTATTCGAAATGCCGCTTATGGTGTAAGTGATTTGGACACTGCGGATAGAGCAGTTGCAGAGCGATTGATCTGCCGTTTTGTTGGAGGGCCCTTGCCTGCCCACCATCGCGGGACACGCTGCAAGTACGTCCTTGTAAGCTCTTCTGCGGCATCCATGCCGCATAAGGTCCCGCGACGGTGGGCGGGCAAGGACCCGTCGAGATGGTCGGTGCGCATGGTTGCAAGCAACGCATGACGTGTGTTGTTCGGATAACGCTGCGGCGATCAGCTTCGCAACCCAACACGCAACGCGATCACAGGCAGGCTTTCACCCAACCACCGGCCAACTTTATGGTGCGGTGTCCTCACCGATTGCGGGACCGTGTGGCGGCATGGATGCCGCCACCGAGCCTACACGGACGTACTTGCGGCGTGTCCCGCGGGCGGTGAGGGCACCGCGCCCTCGACCAACCAAGTTTCGGTGCATGGTTGCGAGCAGTGCGCGTTGCGCTGCGGTCTGATCGGCTCTTTTCGATGCGAGCAACGTCACTGCCATTCCCGACATCACTCCACTTGTCAGCCAAGGCGAGTGCGGCCAACACGTTGCAGCCAGCGATACAGCGTTCAAGCGATTTTGTCAGCCGCTCCAAGCGCGCTAACTCGTCCGCGTTGCTCGATCCAGCCAGCACGCCAATCCCTGCGCGTTGAGTTCGATATCGGTGGCCAGCAGCTGCGCCACGCTCGCATCGTCCAGGCGACAACCGTGCAGGCGGGCGCGCTCCAGATACAGCTCACTCAACGCCGCCACCATGCAGCGATGGCGGTCCGCACGCTGTGCGCAGCTCAGTGCAATGGCCGTCATCGCATGGATCTGCTCGATCAGCGCCTGCGCCAATGGCTCCGGCGATGTGACGCGCCCGTAATGGGTCAGATACATCGCGGCCGGCGCGGTCTCCATCAGCCGCGCGATCGAGTGCAGCATCGCTTCCGGCTCGAACTGCACCGGCGAAGAGGTCGGCAGGATGAAGGCGCCCTGCGCGCTATCGAGCTGGCCATACGACAAGCCGAACGTGTCGCCAGTGAACCAACTGCGGCTGCGCGCGTCCCACACGCACAGATGATGCCGTGCGTGCCCGGGCGTCTCGATGGCGCGCAGCGTACGCTCGCCCAGCATCACGGTCTGCCCATCGGCTGCTTCCACCACCCGCTCGGCGGGCACCGGCACGATGGCGCCATAACTGCGTGCCATTTCCGCCTCGCCATACACGGCGGTGGCACCGGCAATCAGCCGGGTGGGATCGATCATGTGCGGCGCGCCGCGCGGGTGCACCAGCACGCGCGCATTGGGCAGGTGCTGCAGCAAGGCACCCGCGCCGCCAGCGTGATCCAGATGCACATGGGTCAGGATCAACCACTCCACCTGCGCAGGCGTCAGCCCGGCGGAGTGCAACGCAGCCAACATGTGCGGCACCGACAGCGAGGTACCGCAATCGACAAAGGCGCCACGTTGCGCCTCGACGATCAGGTACGCCGCATCGAACTGCACACCGCCAAAGCCGGTATCGATGGTCTGGATGCTGGAATCGGCTGTCGCTGTCATTCCCACACCATGCTTGCCCAGGAAACCGCAGTGTAGGCGCAAGGGCTTTGCGCTGGCTGTGTTCGCAGTTCCAGGCAGCGATACATCAGTCTCCTGGACAGCGCTGCCGTCAGGCTGCGCTTATCGGAATTCGACATCGCGCGGCCAGGCGATCACCTCGTACCGTCAGCCGTCAGCCGTCAGCCGCGATGCATTGCTGCGCGCCGATCAGCCCTCGCGCAACACACGCATTGCGGCAAGGATCACGTCTGTATTCACCTGCGCATGCACGCCCGGCAATTGCAGATCACTGGCCTGCTCGGCCTGCTTCAAGCGTGCAATCAACTGACCCGCATCGCGTGGCGAGGCGAAGCCATCGCTCTGCAGCAGCAACGCACCGGCGCCATCGTTCAACTTGAAGTAGAACTGCCCGTCGCTCTCGCGATATTGCTTGAACACCGGCGGGGCGACTTTCTCATCTGCGTCCACGGACGTCGTCGCGGCCTGACTGGAGAGATCGCGCAGACCCACCGCAGCGCGCAGCTCGGCCAGAAACGGCGTGGCGTAGCGTGCGCGCAGACGTGCGCCACCGGCGCGCAGAATCGCCTCGATCTTCGCCGGCTCGGCCATCAGCGCCTCATAGCGCGTGCGCAGCGGCGTAATTTCCTGGTCGATCCGCTCGAACAGCTGTTGCTTGGCATCGCCCCAGCCGATGCCATCGGCAAAGGCCTGCGCAAATGCAGCCGTTTCCTGCGGCGTGGCGAAGGCCTGATACAGCTGGAACAACGCCGACCCCTGCGTGTCCTTGGCTTCGCCGGGCGCGCGCGAATCGGTGAGGATGGAGAACACCAGCTTGCGCAGTTCCTCGCGTGGGGCGAACAGCGGAATCGTATTGCCGTAGCTCTTGCTCATCTTGCGGCCGTCCAGGCCTGGCAACGTGGACACCTGCTCGTCGATCACCGCCTCGGGCAAGGTGAAAAAGTCGCGGCCATACACATGGTTGAAGCGCTGAGCGAAATCGCGCGCCATCTCGATATGCTGGATCTGGTCGCGCCCCACCGGCACCTTGTGCGCGTTGAAGATCAGGATGTCCGCCGCCATCAGCACCGGGTACATGAACAAGCCGGCGCTCACGCCCGCATCCTCGTCCTCGCCCTCGGCGCGGTTCTTGTCCACCGCCGCCTTGTAGGCATGCGCGCGGTTGAGGATGCCCTTGCCGGCCACGCAGGTGAGCAGCCATAGCAACTCGGTGGTCTCCGGCACATCGGACTGGCGATAGAACCACACCGTTTCCGGGTCCAGCCCGCAGGCCAGCCAGCTGGCGGCGATTTCCAGGGTGGAGCGCTGCGTGCGCGCCGGGTCCTGCGCCTTGATCAAGCTGTGCAGGTCGGCCAGGAAATAGAAGCTCTCCGCATCGGCGCCGGCGCTGGCCTGGATCGCCGGGCGGATCGCACCGACATAATTGCCCAGGTGCGGGGTGCCGGAGGTGGTGATGCCGGTAAGAACGCGAGTGGTCATCTGCATGAAGGCCAGGAAGTCAGCGCACAAGTTTAGCGGTTCCGTGCGCCGGGCATGGACGCGCCGGTTTTGCATGCGTTATTCCCGCCCGCAGACGCAAAACGGGCCGCATCAGGCGGCCCGTCGTGTGCAGGTGTCGCTCACTTCATCGCGTGAGCGACCTTGCGGATGGCTCAGGTATCGTCGCGCAGCGACTTTTCGAAGGCGCGCACTTCGGTCTGGGCGCGATCGCGATCCCAGCCGTAACGCTCCTGAAGCTTGCCTTGCAGATACTCGGCGTTGCCTTCGGCGATCTTGAAATCGTCGTCGGTCAAGTCGCCCCACTTGGCCTGCGCCTTGCCTTTGAGCTGGGTCCACTTGCCGGAAATGATGTCAGTGTTCATGCGTTGACTCCGCTTGATGCGGCCGCGATTGACTGTGCGCTCAGGTTGCCGATGGACGCGTTCGCTGCAGATCAAAAGCTGTCAAACCCAGACTCACCGCACTGAACGGTCGCTTACGCGTGCGTTGCATGCGGTGCACGCGGCGCATGTCGATCTACGCAAAACTGGGGCGTCGAACGCAGCATTTCCCGAAAACATGGGCAAAAAAAACGGGCCGTGCGGCCCGTTTTTTTTAGCATGCAGCGCTAGATCACTTGCGCGCAGCGTCTTCCACTTTCTCGCCAGCGCCCTGCACGTCCTTGCCGGCACCTGCAACGGTGTTGCAACCCGCCAGCATACCGACCGAAAACACCGACAGCACCAGCAGCATAATTGCACGCTTCATAACAAACTCCTTCGTGGGTAAACGGCGACGTGCCGCAGATCAATCAATTCGAACAACAAGATCAAACAAAACCTGGAATCAGCACTTACCGTCGCTGCAATTATCGGCCTTCTTTTCGACCTTCTCACCTGCGCCCTGCATGTCCTTGCCGGCGCCGGCCATGGTGTTGCAGCCAGTCATCACGCCAGCCGAAAACAGGCCTAGCACCATCAGTGTCAGCAGTCGCTTCATCGGTCTTCCTCAGTTCTGCATTCGGTGCCAACGCACCGCGCTTGGCGCCAAATCTGACTGCGTGGCCGTGGATTTGATGTGAACGTGGTGCGCCGCGTTCAGCAATCGATCAATCTCGCATCAGCGTGGACTTGCCGAACAGGCTCTCCACCAGATCCACCGCCAGCTCGGCGGTCGCGTTGCGGTTGTCCAGCACCGGATTGAGTTCGACGATGTCCAGCGACCCCATACGCCCGGTGTCGGCAATCATCTCCATCACCAGCTGCGCCTCGCGGTAGTTGGGACCACCGGGCACGGTGGTGCCCACGCCCGGCGCGATGCTGGGGTCGAGGAAGTCCACATCGAAGCTCACGTGCAGATGGGTGTCCGCGCTCATGCCCTGCAAGGCGGTCTCCATGGTGCGCTTCATGCCGGCCTCGTCGATGTAGCGCATGTCGTAGACATCGATGCGGTGCTGCTTGATCAGGCGTTTCTCCTCCGGGTCCACCGAGCGGATGCCGATCTGCCGCACCTGCTCGGGCAGCAGGGCCGGCGCGCTGCCGCCCAGATGGGTCAGCGCCTGCGGGCCCAGCCCGCACAGGCAGGCCACCGGCATGCCGTGCACGTTGCCCGATGGCGTCACCTCGCTGGTATTGAAATCCGAATGCGCATCCAGCCACAGCACCCGTAGCGGGCGCCCCTGTTCGCGGCAGTACTTGGCCACCGCCGTGATCGAACCGATGCCCAGGCAGTGGTCGCCGCCGAGCATGATCGGCATGCGCCCGGCGCGTAGTTCGGCATAGCTGGCGTCCATCAGCGCCTGGTTCCAGGCCACCACTTCGTCCAGATGCCGGTAGCCGGCCTGCGGGGCCAGCCAGGGATTGCGCGGGCCATCCAGATTGCCCAGGTCGCGCACCTCCACCCCGCGGCCGATCAAGGCCTCCTGCAAGCCGGCGATGCGCAGCGCCTCCGGCCCCATCCGCGCGCCGCGGTGGCCGGCGCCGATGTCGGTGGGAACGCCAATCAGGGAAACCGGCAGGTACTGCGTCGCCATGCATTGCTCCAGCATCGATAAAGCGCTGAAGTCTAGTCGCCGGCCCGCGCACTGACGCGCGGCAGCGCAGCACGGCGCGCGGCCTGCGTCACCAATCACGCAATCGCATCTGCCACTGCAGCAATCCGAACAGCGGCCGATACCCCGTAGCGGGCAAGCGTCGGGCGGGTGCGGATGGCATGCGCAGAGGCTGCGGTGTCAGCGTGATCCATCTCGGCCGGAGCATTACCGACCACCAGCCGCGTTCGCTTGTCAGCTGCGTAGAGAGGTTGATTGCTGCTTCACGTGACGTGGTTGGGCAGTTTGTGGCGCATCTGTGCTTTGCGGAATGCGCCTGCCTGCCCGCACAGTTAGACCATGGCTGGAGATGCCGGTGCCACTGTCTGCCCGCCAGCGCGGGTCCTCAGTGCCATCGACAGGTTTTTTTCATCGCGCAGCGCGTTTTGTACAGGGGGAGAAGTTCATGCCGCACAACGCCGTCAACCAGGTCGTCAAGGCTGCCGTGGGCGAGGTCGCGCGGGCGTCGCATCAGTACGACCTGCAGCGCATCGGCCGCGAGTTCGCGCAGACCATCGAGCGCGAGCCGGGCATCCGTTTGTTGATGCTGTCCACCGCCGACGGGCGCGCCATTACCGAGCAATCCAGTCTGGATGTGGACGGTCGCCGTCTGGCGGCGATGGCCAATTCGTTTCTGACCCTGGGCGAGACCCTGGCGCGCGAATCCAGTCTGAGCGAGGCCGATTACGCCACCGTCAGCACCCGTGGCGGCCAGCTGGTGCTGATCCGCATTCGCGCCGACAAGCCGCTGACGCTCACCGCAATTGGCGGCCCGCAGCTCAATGCCGCCGCACTGTTGTTCAACGCGCGCGACTGCGCCGGCCGTCTGGCCAAGGCCATGGCGCAACCAGCGATCTGAGGCTTGGCATTGTTCGTGCTTGCCTTTCGCGCACCCATTACTCACCGCTTGTAAGGACGTCCCGTGGCACAACTCAATCTGGAACACCTGCATTCAATCGCCGGTTTCGTCGGCGCCGCGCTGGTCGATAGCGACAGCGGCATGGCACTGGGCATGACCGGCGGCACCGATCTCAACCTGGAACTGGCCGCCGCCGGCAATACCGAAGTGGTGCGCGCCAAGCGTCGCATCGCCGAGCAGCTCGGTCTGAACGACACCATCGAAGACATCCTGATCACCCTGGCCCGCCAGTACCACCTGCTGCGTCCGCTGGAGAGCAACGGCACGCTGTTCTTGTACGTGGTGCTGGATCGCGCCAAGGCCAATCTGGCCATGGCCCGTCACGAGCTCAAGGCGTTCGAAAAGACCCTCGACTTCGGTTGATGCCAACCTGGCGGCGCACGCGCGTCGCCTGCCCGGCCTGCCGGTCTGCACCGGCAGGCGTCGCACTCCAACGCGCCGATGCGGCGCCATGTCATGACCATACCCATTCACGCCCTGCGGGTCGCTACGGCCGGCCTGGACCTGCTGCACACCACGCGCCTGAAACTGGCGTGCTCGCTGCTGCTGGCCGAGCGCGTCGACGTGCAATTGGGGCAATGGCCGCACCACGCGGCCGACGTGGTGGTACTGGGTCTGGAAAGCGCCGACGGCCTGGCCGCATGGCAGGCGCTGCAAGGCCAGCCGATGCGCGTGCTGGTGGTGTCGCGGACACCGGTCGCCGGCGCATGGATCAAGCACGGCGCCACCGTGCGCGAACTCAACGAACACCTGCGTCTGCTGCTGTCCTCGCCGCATAACGTGCAGATCGCCGAACCGGCGCTGCTGATCCGCCATTGCCGCGGTGAATTCGGCAACGCTGCAGTGCTGCTACGCCACGCGCAGCTGCACGTCCGTGTAGATCCGGCCAATGCCTGCGTGCAACTTGCGCCCGGCCTGCCGTTGTCCGAATTGGTCGCCGCACTGGATCGCCCCGGTTGGCAGGTCGCACCGGACACAACCGATGCCGCACTGACGCAACGCATCTCATTCGAAGCGCTGTATTTCGCCCTGCCCGAGCATCTGCGCCCCGCGCTGCCGGCGGTAGAACCCAGCCATGCGCTACAGCTGCGCCAATGGCCGGAACTGAGTGCCGAGACCAGCTCGCCAGCACAGTTGCTCGCCATCGCCCACCTGCATGCACGTCCGTGGCGCGCGCAGGCGCTGGCCAACGCTTGCAAGCTGCCGCTGCAAACGGTGGAATGCCTGTTCGCCGCTGCACTTGCCAGTGGCCTTGCCCAGACTGCGGAGATTGCCGTGCCTGCAACGCAGACTCGTCCGGACAGCAGCAACTCCCGGTTCTTCTCCTGGGTCGCGCGTCGGTTTGGCCTCTCTCTCTTTCAGGCGCAGTCATGAGTCTTCTGGCCAACAAGCTGGTGTTCGTTGGCGGCATGGGCGCCGGCAAGACCACGGCAGTGCGCGCCATTTCCGACGTGGAGCCGGTCAGCACCGAGATGCCCCTCAGCCAGGATGCCTACGGCGACAAGACCTACACCACGGTCGCACTGGACTACAGCTCGATTGAGCTGGAAGACGGCGAGTTGCTGCACGTGTACGGCGTGCCGGGCCAGAAATACCTGGATTTCATGTGGCCATTGGTCTGCGACGGCGCACTGGGTGTGATCGTGCTGACCAGCGCGCGCGATCCGCAGATGCTCGAGGCCACGCTGGCGTTGCTGCGCGAATTTTCGCAGATCGCACCCGAGGCCAGCCTGGCGGTGGGCATCACCATGACCGACGAAATGCAGGATTTTCTGCTGCCGCCGTTCCGCGATGCATTGGTTGCCGAAGGCTTTCGCATCCCGGTCATGCGCGTGGATGCGCGCTCGGCCACCCAGATCACCTTCCTGGTGAAATCGCTGCTGTCCTATCGCTACACCTCGGCGCACAGCTGATCGGCAGCGCTTGGCGCGCCTACCTGCGTGATCGACACGCAGGACAAAACAAGGAATCCGGTCACGACGGTGCCTGAAAGGGCGTCACGCGGGGGATGCCGCCTCTAGGGTGGCGACGACGCGTCCATCTTCCTTGATGCCAGACACGCGACGCGAACGTCATACATTCGAGCGCTTTGCCTGACTTGTTCAGTATGGCGCGCGATCAAAAGCCAGGACATCGGGACGTTCCCGACATCGCGCAGGACATACCCGTGATATCGCGTCGGCAATAGCGGTGGCGATGGGCAGCCAAGCCGTCGCGGCACCATGCGGCTTACGCGCGTAGTTGGGTGCCTGGCTGCCAAGTGGCGCACCCATCTGTGGTGACCGCACATCGCGTAGCCAGTAGCTAGCGACTGTCTTGCTGCTGCTGTTGCACGGCAACTCGTCGAACAGGCAGACATCAAGCAATCTCGACGCGCGCTTCGGCGCACGGCAGCGTCACTGCCCGCGGCGGCAACCTGACCCGCCAGAATCGACAACTGCAGCGCGCCGCAAAGACGCTGCCGCAGTACTGACCTATCGCCACGATCGGATAAAGTAGCGCGATGACAATCGAACTGAAGCCCGGCGGCTTGTTGATCGCGATCGAAGGCATCGACGGCGCCGGCAAGACCACCCTCGCCCGCAGCCTGGCCACCACACTGGAAGCGGCCGGCGCCCGCGTCGTACTGAGCAAGGAGCCGACCAACGGCCCCTGGGGCACCAAGTTGCGTCAGTCCGCCGCCACCGGCCGCCTGAGCGCGGACGAAGAAGCCGAGCTGCTGATCCGCGACCGCCACGAACATGTGGACACCCTCATCGCGCCCGCATTGGCACGCGGCGACATTGTGATCCTGGACCGCTACTTTCCGTCGATGGTTGCCTACCAGGGCGCCGCCGGCCTGCCGCTGGACGCGCTGCTGGAACGCAACGCCTTCGCACCGCGCCCGGACGTGCTGCTGCTGCTCGACCTGCCACCGCCCACCGGCCTGGCGCGCATCCGCGCCCGCGGCGACGCCCCCAACCACTTCGAAACCCAGGACAACCTGGAACGCTGCCGCGCCATCTTCAATGCCCTGCAATTGCCGGGCAAACACGTGGTGGATGCCAGCGCAGATGCAGACAGCGTGCTACGTCAAGCCCACGCTATCGTCGTTGCCGCACTGGCCGAACGGCTGAGCGGCGACGCTGCGCACACCGACGCAGAAAGGGCCGTCCTGGGACTGCTATCGGCCGGTCGCCCGGCCTGATTTGCTGCGCGCGCTTATGCGCAGGCAACAACAAACTGTGCAATACGATTTGCGCGCACCGCGCAACTTATCTAAAGCCCCTCTCCCCGCGGGAGAGGGGTTGGGTGAGGGTACGGCCAGCCACAATTCCCGACGAAACCGCTCCTTCACCAAGCGCTTCGCCTCATAAAGGAATCAATATTCCGATAGAGGATGTCGCGTTGGCCCGCACAACCACCGTGCGTGGCAATCGGCTGCAGTGAAAATTGCAGGCACAGAAAACGCACCCAAACGACAGCACGGCCAGAACAGGTGTGTGCACGAACTTGTGGATCGAAGATGGTGCCGGCACCCGAATTCGAGCCCCCTTGCTTTAAGGGTTTCCGGGCAGTCTGGGGAATTTCTATTAAGTCGCCGGCTGCGACCTTGGCGATCTGGGGGAGCCAGAATCCGACGCATGGCCCTTCGCCGTCAGCGATCTCAGCCTGACGACACACTAGAGCGATCGGCCACGCGGGCGGCAATCCACTCGTCAATCTCAGACTCCAGCCAAGCGACCAACGTGCCCAGCGGCACCGGCTTGGGAAATGTGCCCTTCTTGATTCGGTCGTAGATGGTGGTCTGGGACATGCCTACCCTGTCCTTGACCTGCGCAATGCGCAGCAGGCGAGGCCGGCCGTCAGACGGCGCTTGCACATGTCCCGGGCGCTCAGTGGGTGGTAGTGCGCGCAACGCCCTCACCTCAAGCTTGGCTGCCACTTTTTCTGCCATTGCTTTAGCTAGCAGCTCGATCAATTCGGTGAACTGCTCATGCGGCAAGCCACCAAGTCGCTTCGGGTCGTTCTTTTGATGGTGATCGTTCATGCCCCGAAGATAGGGAGCGCTATAGCACCAGCTGCGACTACGAGACGGCCGCCCTAGATTTTAGTTGGCTTGCACGCAAGGCAGATGCAGCTTTCGCCCTATGCTGTAATCGGATCCAACTGAATAGAGGCGACAAGTCATGTCCACCCTGTGCCTGTCACCCGACGAGGTAAAAGAGCTGTGCCGAAGTTCCCAAAGAGCACGGCAAGCTTTATTCCTGCGGCAAAGTGGAATCCGCCACATACCTTGATGTGTATGTATGGCGTGTAGTTTTGCGTTCTGCGGTTGAGCCAGTCAAGGACGCTGTTCCAGCACCTCATGTATGGAGGTCCAACAAGCTGGACTTTCCAGGATCAGGAGGCAAGAAGCGTCGCGCGCCCTGAGATTCCTTCAACGCACGATCAACGCTGTTCATCCGCGAGGGTCGAGCCATGAATGAAGTAGCAAACGCGGTGCCGTGGGAAGTGCGCGCAATTGCTTGAACTCGCGCCGCGAACGGTGCTTGAGACGGTCGCATGCCGTCCTGACTTTCCCGTACCGCTGACCATGCGGCCCCCAACGTGGGTGGCCGGCAAGGTGGTCGAGTGGCGGGAACGTAATCGCGCGGGATTGCCCAAAGGGCAGAAAAGGTAATTGCAAGCTAAGCCTGGCCCAGCCACGCCCAAGTTGGCCTGCGAATTTGAGCTCACGGTCGAACGGGCTCTTAGCCTTTCCTGCGGGCAACCTCGGCCGCCCGCTCGAAGGCTTGAGCTAACGACATTCAAGTGACCGACGATAGATTCGCCTTGATCGTTATCTGTAGTCAGACAGACCCGCGAGTCGGCGTAGGAATAGCCCTAACCATTATAAAAGTGTGACCTGAGGCGAATTCCAACAAAATTTAATGGAGATATTGCACCCTCACACCAACATGGAGAGTGCAAGTGCTAAAGCAGTTCCTAGGCTTGGCTTTAGTTGTGGGCGGTTTGTATTCAATGCCACCAAACGCTAATGCCGCCAATATTCGATGCGACACCTGTGCGTCAGATCTTGAGTTCCGAGAACAAGCTCTTGTCCAGGGACAAGGTACGCACAACATCTATAACCTTTTTGACAACACAATTCAGACGTGGCAGGTTCCCAAGCAGGACACTGGGACTGATCCTTGGCGCGTTGACCAAAAAAAGCCACTTGCGACGCGTGCCGCAGCACAGCCTCCCGTGCGAGTTGCGACAAGCCCGCAAGCGGTAACTGAACTCGACCGGGCACACCGCGTCTTCGTGTCTGGCGGTTATACGCTCAAGCCAATCATCAATGTGCCAGTTGGCATCGTGAATGTTCCATCCGCACAGTCCAAAACTGCTATCGATGTTCTGAGTGACTTCAACCTGCGTTCAATGCTCGCGTCTGGCGTAGCGAGCAATGGCGTCTATAGCACGGTAGTCGGAACTAACCTAGCCACCGCCTTGGCCGACTTGCTCGCAGTCGCTGCTTCACCGCTGGGGCTTAAGCAGCAAGCGGGTGTGACCTTTCGTCTTGTCATGGCCGACGGCAGCACAATTGATTTTAAAATCTCCCTGGATGCAACAAACGGCGAATACATCAACGGCAGTGCTAGAACTCCTGGTGGCCAGCTAATTCCTGACAACATCAATCAGGTTCAAGGTGAGTGGACCAGTGCAGGTGGAGATAATTTAGAAGGCATGGCTGGCTACATGGGCGCGTTGGGCGCAAGCATGAACAACATCGGCGCCGGCGGAGTTACTCGCATAGCTTGCGTCAGCGCAGGTGAGACGCGCGTCTGCACGGTCTATAGGCAATAGGAAATAGAGCGTGGTAAGTCTCTAACCTCTACCACCCACAGCACCGAGCAGTCAGCACAGCACTGACTGCTCGGTGTCATTGCGCAGCCTGCGCTTGCAATGGCTCTCCGAGCAGTCCGCCAGGCGTCAACGCGTCGCCTGTAGCAGCCTTGCTAAGAACCTTCTCAGACAGATCGAGGTGGGCTCCGGCCAAAGCCTTCCCCTTGCCTATTCGAGCAGCTGCGGCTGGCCATGGCCGCATCGTATGGGGAATTTTTGGGGGAGTGAGTAGTGACGAACCGTTGCGATACCGGGCGCCCACGTTTTTCACCAGCCCTGTGAAACCCTTTCTGCATGCGCGTTTGCAGGCGATTCGGGGGTTGCGAAAAGACCTTCATGGTGCCGGCACCCGGATTCGAACTGGGGACCTACCGCTTACAAGGCGGTTGCTCTACCAACTGAGCTATGCCGGCAAAGGCCAAGCGCATTGCGCGCCGGTGCGCATTCTAGCGCAGCGCGGAGCAATCTAGCGATCGTTGACGCGTTGCACCCGCGGTGCCCTGCAACGCAGTGGGTGCCGAGGCACTACGCACATCGATCCACCAGCGCGATTGCCCGGTGCCGCTGGGCATCAGCTGCGCGGGAAACCCCGCACTCACCAGGCTCGCCTGACGCCGCTCGGCGCGCTCGCGGCTCTGGTATTGGCCCAGCGCGACGGAGTTGTCCTCGCCTTGCGCAATCACGTAATAGTCGCCGATGCCAGCCGCAGCGATGCGCTTGACCAACGCCTGCGCCGCCGCGCGATCGCCCACGCTGGGCAGCATCACCCGGAACGTACTGACCCCGGCGTCCTTGTCTTCGCGCACGCTGCTGCGCGTGGCTTGACCACGAATGCGTGCCAGCGCGGCATCGGCGTCGGCGCGTGCCGGATAGGGGCCCAGGCTGGCGCAGCGCTCTGGAACGGGTGCGGGAGTCAGCACCGTTGGCGATGTCTTTGGTGCAGCCGCCACAGCAACCTCGGCCGGTTTCGGAGCGACCTTGCTTGTGGCCGGAATCTCGGACGGTACTGGCGATGTTTCGGCCACTGCGGTGGTAGCCGCAGCTGTCGAAGCGGCCGCCGCCGCTTGTTCCGTTGATGTCTGAGCCGGTACTGCTGCCGGTGCCGGTGCCGGTGCCGGTGCCGGTGCAACCGATGTTGCTGCCGGCGCAGCGTCTGGAGCTGCTGTTGCTGCTTCTCTCGAGATCGCAGCCGCCGCGCCTGTTGCGATGTTCGGCAACACCTCCAACCGTGCCACACCTGCCGGCTGCGCCGGAGCAGCCAACGCGGCCGGTGCCGGCTGCAGGGCCCACCACAACGCCACGCCGGCATTGAGGACGATCAAGACAACGATGAGCGCGCGTACATACATGCAATGGATTCTAAGAGTGGCCGATAACCGCTGGCGAGCGCTCGACGACTCGGCGCGAGCGGCAGGCAGCCAGTGACCCCAGTGTACGAGCGCGACATCCCGATGCCGAGCATCGGCCGCCCACCTGGCGGCTGCGCGTCGTTTCGATCACCGCCCTCAGGGCGCCGACGCAGACCTCGCCCAGATCGCCAACCCATCCAGCACCAGCGCAGCGCGGAACGTGGCATCGGGCAATAACGGCAGCAACGGTGGCGCGCCACCGCCATGCACCAGCAAGCGCACCGGTACGCCCAAACTGCGTTGCGCGTGCTGCAGGCTGCGCTCGATCAGCGCCACCGCCGCACCATCGCAGCCAGACGCCAGTGCATCGTCGGTGTCGTTGGCCAGCTCCACATAATTGCCGCCGCTGGCCGGCAATTGCACCGCGCGGGCATGCAGCGCTTCGCGCATGGTGGTCGGCGAGGCGGCGATGCGCCCGCCATGATGCTGCCCATCGGCCCCAAGCAGATCGATGGTCAGCGCAGTGCCCACGCCGGCCACCAGCACCGGTGCCTCGCCACGTGCGCCAAGCAGCGCCAGAAAGCGATCCACGCCGAAGCGGCTCGGGTCCGCATACGCAATGCGGATGCCGGCGCATTCGGCCGCGGTGCGCACGATCCGCACCTGCTCGAAGCGCTCGTGCAGGCAGGCGAGCATGCGCTGCGTCAACGCCGGCGCAGCAACGCTGGCCACATGCGCGATGCGCCCGGTCGGCAGCGCCGACAGTGCGGCCGCATCCATCGCCTCGGCGCCGTGCGGCCACGCCTGCACATCGCCGGCGCGATCTCCCTGTAGCAGGGCGTACTTGAACCGCGAATTTCCCAGATCGAACAACCACTCGCTCATGCAGGTCTCACGCTCACTTCTCCGGAGTGGAACAGGCGCACCGTCTCGCCCAATTGCACACGCAACGCGCCGTCGGCAGCCAAGCCGAGCGCAACGCCGTGATGCCGGGTGCCAGCCTCTTCGACCTGTACCGCGCGGCCACACAACACGTCCAGGGCCGCATAGCGACTCAGAAACGGAGCCAGCCCTTGTGCCTCGAACAGATCCAGCGCCGGCAGCAGCCCGGACAACACCGCCGCCGCCACGGTATCGCGCGAGACCGCACGGCCCGCCAGCGTATCCAGATCCACCCACGGCTGGTCGATCCCAGCGGCCGCCGCAGCCGGCATGTGCACGTTCAAGCCCAGTCCGATCACCGCACGCGCATTGCCGGCCATTTCGCCGCCGCCTTCGATCAACAGGCCGCCCAGCTTGCGCTCGCGCGCCAGCAGATCGTTGGGCCACTTCAGCCCGACATCGGCAAAGCCGCAACCGCGCAAGGCTTCGGCCACCGCCACACCCACCGCCAGGCTGAGCCCGGCCAGCTGGCCCAACCCGCCGCTGAAACGGCGCGAGGCCGACAGATAGATATGCGCACCCAGCGGCGAGGTCCATTGCCGGCCGCGACGGCCGCGCCCACCGGTCTGACGCTCGGCCAGCAGCACCGCCACGCCCTGCTCGGGCGCCGCACGCGCCAGCAAGCTGGTGTTGGTGGATTCCAGCGTCCAGGCGACATCGAGTGCAGCCAGGCCCGCCAGCGCATCGCTCGACATGGCCGCACGAATCCGCGCAGCCTCCAGCAGATCCAGCGGCGCCGCCAGACGGTAGCCGTCTCCGGCCCGCCCTTCGATGTCGACCCCGGCTGCGCGCAAATTTTGAATGCGCTTCCACACTGCCGCACGGGTCAATCCGGCATCGCGCGCCAGCGCATCGCCGGATAGCCGGCCGCTCGCAAGTTTGGCCAGCAACGCGCGGTCATCCACGGCAAGGTCCCCAAATCGATCCGTGAAAGTATGCGCCAAGCCCACCCGGGCGCCCAGCACGGCTTGCGTGAGGGAGTGAAAAGCGCGTTATGATCGCCAACTCACGCCGCTTGCCCTGGATGTGGACGATGCGCCGAATCACGGTTTGCCTGCTCCTGTTATTGGCTCCGCTTGCCGCGCTGGCATCGGACCAACTGGTCGATGGCGACCATGAGAGCTGCGTCAGCACCAATTCGGCTGCGCGCGGCAGGACGCCCAATGGCGAGGCCGCTGCACCGGCACGCGCTCCCGCGCACAAGCCCACGCCGGCCACCGGCGGCGGCGGTAGCGATGGCGACGCGCTGTTCCCACGCATGCGCACGATGCCGCGCTGGCACAGTTTTCTGCCGGGCATGTTCCGCTGATCCAGTGGTTGTCGCGCTGGCTGCGCCGGCCGCCCATCGACATTCCTGATGCGTTATGGCTGCCGGTCTGCAGCGGCTGCGCCTGGGTCGCCGCGCTCGATCCGCCCCGCCAGCACCGCCTGCGCACCCTGGCCGCACAATTCCTGCAGCAAAAAACCATTTCCCCGGTCGATGGGTTGCAGCTGCATGCGCACGATCATGTGCTGCTGGCGGCCACCTGCTGCCTGCCGCTGCTGGAAATCGGCGCAGTGGGCTGGCGCGGCTGGTCGCAACTGATCGTCTACCCGGACGCGTTCCGCGTGCAGCGCACGCATGTGGATGCGGCAGGGGTGATGCATGCCTGGGACGACACCCTGATCGGCGAATCCTGGGAGCAAGGCCCGCTGATCGTCAGCTGGGCCGATGTGCAGGCCGATCTGGACGACCCGCAGGCAGGCTTCAACGTGATTGTGCACGAGATGGCGCACAAGCTCGATGCACTCGATGGCGCCCTCGACGGCACCCCGCCGCTGCCACGCGATGCACAACGCGCCTGGGCACGCGATTTTCAGCAGGCCTTCGATGCGTTCTGCCAACGCGTGGATGCAGGCGAAGACACCGAGATCGATCCGTATGCCGCCGAAGCACCGGAAGAATTCTTCGCGGTCGTGAGCGAATATCACTTCTCGGCGCCGCAAGTGATCGCGCGCGTCATGCCGGATGTCGCCGCGCAGCTGACGCGTTTTTACGGGCCTTCGCCGTTTGCTTCTTCAGCGCAGCGCTGAGGGTGTGGTGGCATCAACGCGTTGCTTGCGATGGTTGTCATGCAACCGCTTCGCGCGCGTTGCTCGCACACGCTTGGCCGAATTGAAAACACCGCTGCGCAATGTCGTGCAGGTGCACGCTCGGCACTGCTGATTTCAACAGCACGCTGCAATGCACTCACACCAGCCCAAGATCGCGCGGCCTGGCACCGGGAAACACCCGCTCCAACTGCGCTGGCGACAGCCCCCACAATCGACTCAATAGACCGCCGAACAGACTGCGGTAATTGGTAAGCACCGGGTAATCACGATTCTGCAGCAGCTGCGTTTGTTCGACCGCGACCTGCTCGCCAGCGATACGGCCACCCTGCACGCCGCCACCCAGCACCCAGTACGTGGTGCCGTGCCCGTGATCGGTACCCTTGCTGCCGTTCTCGCGAAAGGTGCGGCCAAACTCTGAGAGCACCACCACCACGGTGTCCTTCCATGCCGGCCCCAAGGCATCAGCGTATGCCGCCAGCCCTTCGCCGAGATTACGCAGATTATTGGCCAACCCACCTTCGACACTGCCCTGGTTGGCATGGGTATCCCAGCCGCCGACATCGACGAATCCCAGCCGGTACTGGTCGCGCATCAGGCTCGCCATGCGCCGGGTTTCGTCGGCAAAGGTGCGCGCACTGGCAGCGCCGCGGCCGGCCTGCTCCATCTCTTCGCGCAGCTGCGCGGTCACCTGCTGACGCAATGCCAGGCCCTCGCGCGCGGCTGCCGCAAGCGGCGTTGCGTCGTACATCTGCGACAGAATCTGCGCCTGCCGCGCATCCAGACCGCCTTTGCCGATCCCACGCAACGACACATTTGGCAAATCGCCGCCGCCTTGAAACGTCAGCGGTAGCGAATCGGTAAACGCAATCGCCGGCACCCCGCTGAGCACGCCCGACAGGCGCGCCATGAAACCGGACCGATAATCGCGGCGCTGCCGGCCGGCCTGGCCCGATTCGATATCGTCCTGGGTTTCGAAGTGGCTGCGCGACAGATCGTCGGTGCCGGCAAACGGCACGAAGGCCAGCTGCTTGCGTTGCCAGAGCGGCAGCAGCGCATCGCGCATCACCGGGTTGAGACCCCATTGCGCATCCAACGCAACGGCGCTCTTCGGATTGGCCGCATCCGGCCGCGCAATCGCCAGGGTCGGGCGCGCCTGATAATAAAAATCGCTGGCATGCGGCACCAGCAGATTATTGCTGTCGTAGCCGCCACGCAGAAACACCACCAACATGCGCGCACTGTCGCGTGGCGCTGCAAACAGACGACCGCTCCACGGCAGACTCGCGGCCGCTGCAGAGGCAAGCAGAAATTGACGTCGTTGCATGGTGCACTCCTGCGGCGATGACCGTTCGGCGATGATTGAATCAGTGGTTGTTGAATCAGCAGTCGTTGAATCAGCGGCCGCTAGATCAGCGATAGTTGAAGTCCGGCGATGACAGCAAAAACCCGTTCCACTCCGCCGGCGAACGCGCCTGGCCCAACGCCTCACGCGTGCCGCTGGAAAGCGACGGTGCAACCCAGCGATACGATGGACGCGTATCGATCTGCGTCAGCACAGGAATTGGCGTGTCGTTATCGCCATCGAAGCGAAACAGTTGCTTGGGTCCGCCGCTCAGCGAACGCGCCACTTCGAAGCGTCGCGCCAGTTGCCCGGAGCTGGTCCACGCCTGCGATTGCAGCGACCACCCATCAGGGGTGATGCGCCCGAACACCGGCTCGCCGAGTTGCTGCACCCAGCTCACCATCGGCGCGGCATTGACCACCGGTTGATCTTCGTACGCCAGCCGCATGGCCGAGACCACAAACCGATTCGGATCCTTGAACTTGCGCGGTTGCGCCTGCGCAAATTCCGGCGCGTCCAGCATGGCCTGCATCACCTTGGCGATATCGCCATCGCTGCGTTGAAAGGTCTTTGCCATGCGCGCGACCAGTGCGACCGGCGGCTTGTCACTGACGAAATACTCGGCCAGGCGCTGCGACACAAACTGCGCGCACGCCGGTTGCCGTACCAACAGCTGCACTGCACGTTCGATCTCATCCAGACCGCCAGCGGCGATGCGCTGGCCCAGCAAGGTCTTGTCGCCGGGTTGATGCCGCGCAGGATTGAATTCGAACAGGCCCTTGCGCACGATCTGCGCCTGCCCCGTTGTTGCAGCGGTTGGTACTGGCGGCGCGCCTTCGGCCTTGATCGGCACCAGACCGGCGCCGGTCAGTATCAGCGCCAGTTGCTGCACATCCTGCTGGCTGTAGCCGCCATGCACGCCCAACGTGTGCAACTCCATCAATTCGCGCGCGTAGTTTTCGTTGACCTTGCCCTTGGCATTCTTGGCGTTATCCAGATATTCCAGCATCGCCGGGCTTTCCAGCGTCGCCATCACCAGGTCCGCGAACTTGCCGGTGGCATGCGGACGAATCGCGTTTTCCATGTAGTCGGCCGCCATCCATTTCACGCGCCCCTTGTCGGCGTACACGCTGAAGTGATTGAGCCAGAACCACACCAACTGCTCGCGCAGCTGCGCCGGCGCATACACCGCACGCAGCAATTGCGCCTGACGCGCCTGGGTCAGCATCTGACCGCCACGCGCCTGCCACGCCTTGCGCAAGGCAGCCTTCTCATCGCCATCGGGCAGCGTTTGCAGACGGATCTTGTCGGCCTCGTATTGCGTCAGCAAGGTCACCAATGGCGTGTGCAGCGCATCGAACTGCTGCAGTTGTGCACGGATCGGCGCTGGCAATGCGGCATCGTCGCTGGCTTGCAATAGCAGTGCGCCGTAGCGCTTGGGGCCGAGCCGCTGCAGCTGCGCCGCGCTATCGGCATCCACGCCGTAGGTGGCACGCTGCAACCAGCGTGTCTGTGCTGGCGTCAATGACGCTTCGGCGGCACTGCACGACAGCACGACGACGCAGCCCGCCAACAGCAACGGCACGCGCCATCTGCGCTGTCGACGTGTTCGGACGGAAAGTGCAGTGACCCACCATGCCTGTGCAACGCGCTCGAACATGCAGTTCTCCATCGCAACGGCCTGCAACCGGCCCAGTATGGTCAAGCCAACGCGTGAGGCGTTAAACGGTTGTCGGAGCGTGGCGCGACATTGGCCACGGGTTCATCCCGCAACGCATGCCGGTCACAGTCCCGGCGGCAAGGTCACATCGAAGCGGGCGCCGCCCAGTTCCTGCGAGCGCACCACCTGCAATTCGCCGCGGTAGGCCTTGATCAGGTCCTGCACGATCGACATGCCGATGCCGTGACCCTGCACGCGCTCATCGCCGCGCACGCCACGTTGCAGAATCTTGGCCACATCTTCCGGCGCGATGCCGGGGCCATCGTCTTCCACCGACAGGATCAATCCGGCGCGGCGGCTCCCGGTGGTGGGACCTGGCTGCGCAGTCAACAGCACGCGGCTGCGCGCCCACTTGAAGCCGTTTTCTAGCAGATTGCCAAGCAGCTCCTGCAGATCGCCCGGCTCACCATGAAAACGCGCTTCGGGCGAAATATCGAATTCGCACAGCACGCCTTTGACCGAATACACCTTCTCCAGACCGCGCACGATTTCTTCGGCAGTCGACTCGATCGGCAACGGCGCGGCAAACAGCTTGTGCCCGCTGGAAGCCGCACGTGCGAGTTGGTAAGACACCAGGTCGTTCATGCGCCGCAGCTGCACGTCCATTTCCTCGTGCAGATCGCGCTCGGACTGACCGCTGTCCAGTTGGGTGCGCAACACGGCGATCGGCGTCTTGAGGCTGTGTGCCAGATCGGCAAGCGTATTGCGCTGACGATCCAGGTTGTCGCGCTCGCTTTCGATAAAGGCGTTGATGCTTTCGGTCAGCGGCTCCAGTTCGCGCGGATGCTGCTCGCTCATGCGCTGGATTTCCCCGCGCTGCACCTTGGTCAACTCGTTGATGACCCGCCGCAGCGGTCGCAGGCTCCACTGCAGAATAAAGGCCTGCAGCACCAGCAGCACCACGCCGGCACTACCGAGATAGAACCACACCGCGCCCCGGAACACGCGCAATTGCGCGCCCATCGAGCGCGCATCTTCCATCACGTAGATGGTGTACGGAATCTCGCCGCCGTGTTCGCGTTCGACATAGCTCACGCCCAGGCCATAGCGGTACAGCTCGCCCAGACTGCCGTCGATCTGGGTCATCTCCAGCGGGCCGATGAACTCTTCCTGGCGCGGCTCGAGCATGCGCCCGTGCGGAATGTTGGGCCCCTCGGCCGACATCGACGTCCAGCTCTCATCCGGGCGCACGACTTCGACATACAGCCCGCCGCCGGGCACGTCGAAACGCGGATCAGGCGGTTGGCCACCGATGTACAGCGAGCCATCGCGGACGAAATCGATATTGGCGGCATACGCCGAGGCGTAGTTCTTCAGCCGCTCGCGCAGATTCTTTTCGGCAGTGTCGGCGAACGCCACATCCAGCGCATAGCCTGCCAGCGCCAGGAAGGCTACCAGGCTGAGGCTGGCAGCCAAGAGCTGGCGGGCCTGCAGGGAGCGCGGCCGCCAGCGTTTGTACCACTTGGAGCGCACCGACACCCTATCTTCCTGTTTGCCGACGCGCGGACTCAGCCTTCGGTACGCGGGATAGCGAAGCGGTAGCCACGACCACGCACGGTCTCGATCGGCTTGAGCTCACCGTCGGGATCGAGCTTCTTGCGCAGGCGACCGATAAACACTTCCAGCACGTTCGAATCGCGATCGAAATCCTGCTGATAGATGTGTTCGGTCAAATCGGCCTTGGAGACCAGTTCGCCGGCATGCATCATCAGGTACTCGAGCACCTTGTACTCGTAGCTGGTCAGGTCGACATTGGCGCCATTGACGCTCACCGTCTGCGCTGCCAGATCCAAAGCGACCGGGCCGCACTCCAGGGTCGGCTTGCTCCAGCCTGCCGCGCGCCGCAGCAACGCGTTGACGCGCGCCAGCAGCTCTTCGACATGGAACGGCTTCACCAGGTAATCGTCGGCGCCCTGCTTGAGGCCTTCGACCTTGTCCTGCCAGCTCGAACGCGCGGTCAGGATCAGCACCGGGAATTTCTTGCCCTCGTCGCGCAGCGCCTTGATCAGCTCCATGCCCGACATCTTGGGCAGGCCAAGGTCGATGATGCCGACGTCGAACGGCACTTCGCGGCCCATGTACAGACCTTCTTCGCCATCTTGTGCAGCGTCGACAGCAAAGCCTTCACGCTTCAGGCGCGCGGCAAGTGTCTCGCGCAGCGGAGCTTCGTCTTCGACCAAAAGGATACGCATGCACTCTCCCTAGTTACGTTGTCGGCGGGTGCCGGGGAATTTATGAGACTGAACGCAGAACTATCTACGTTTACTGGTTATCGTCGCGTGGTGGCGCATCTGGCGGCGCCGGGCGACGCGGCGGCGGGGGCTGCATCTGTTCCGATTCGTACACGGTGTGCACGCGCCCATCCAACATGTACTTGACCCGATTGAGATTGCCACCGTCGAACGGCACACGTTCGGCGCTGAGGATCTGTCCACCGGTGGAACGCTGCACCTGCCGAATGGTGTCCGACAGCGTGCGCCCATTGCCGCGGGCTGAGGGCGGTAACGCCTCACGGCCCGAATGCCCCATCGGATATCCCTGACACCATGCCGACGGCGCTGCCGTGGCAACCCAAAGGGCAACCAGGACAACATGGCTAGCGCGGCAGAACGGCTGGGTCACAAATGAATCCTAGCGGGTTGTTCAGGAACATTCAAAATTCGTGAAACCGGCCATGCGTCACAGCGTGGTCGAGCCCGAGAATAGACTCAAATTCTTGATTTTGGGGGGTGAATCCGATCTGAACTTTTTAGCTTCGTGTTAACGCGGTTCAGTGAAATGAACGCCATTTGAGACCGAAAGCCTTGCCTGCGCTCGCTCTCGCGGTCGTGGCTGCCGCGCTGTGGGCTAACAAATGCGGCCGTTCAAGCGCTGGTTCAGGCTATGCAAGTGCCGGACCACTCTCAGGCGACAACGCGCCAGGCGTGCGTATCGGTGCGCTGCAATGCCTGCTCGACCAGCTCCCATCCGGCGCCAGGGCGGTGTGCGCCCTCGCTCAGCACCTGGCGGAATGCGCGTCCGCCGGGCTGCCCATGGAAGAGTCCCAGAACATGTCGGGTGATGTGCTTCAGCGCCAGTCCTTGCTCCAGCTGGGACTCTACATAGGGCTGCAGCGCGCGTAGCAATGCCTCGCGCGATTGTTCCGGGCGCTGATTCAGTGCCGCGTCCAGGCAGTGCAGCACGTAAGGGTCGTGGTAGGCCGCACGGCCGAGCATGACGCCGTCGGTGTGTTGCAGGTGTTCCAGCGCGGTGTCCACCGCAGCGATGCCACCGTTGATGACCACCGGTAGTTGGGGGCGCTCCTGCTTGAGGCGATAGGCCCAGTCGTAGCGCAGCGGCGGCACCTCGCGGTTTTCCTTGGGCGACAAGCCCTTGAGCCAGGCGTTGCGCGCATGCACCACCACCATGGCAGCGCCGGCCGCGACGATTTGATCGACAAAACTGGCGAACACCAGATAGTCGTCATCGTCGTCCACGCCCAGGCGGCACTTGATCGTGACCGGCAGCGTCGTTGCCGCGCACATGGCGGCAACGCACTCGGCCACCAGCGCCGGCTCGCGCATCAGGCAGGCGCCAAAACGCCCGGCCTGCACGCGATCGGAGGGGCAGCCGCAATTGAGGTTGATTTCGTCATAGCCCCACTCTTGCGCGATCGCTGCAGCCTGCGCGAGCAGGGCCGGTTCACTGCCGCCCAGTTGCAGCGCAAGTGGATGCTCGACCGGATCGAAGCCGATCAGCCGTGTGCGATCGCCGTGGATCACCGCGTTGGCGTGCACCATCTCGGTGTACAGCCGCGCGGAGGGCGCCAGCAGGCGATGAAACACGCGGCAATGGCGGTCGGTCCAGTCCATCATCGGGGCGACGGACAGACGCAAGGAAGCGGCGTAACGATCGGCGGAAGCGGTCATCGACAAATTGGCCGCCGTGAGCGGCCATCGGAATGCAGAGCAGGATCAACAGCTTACACGTGCATCGATGAATCTGCCGCAGCGCATGAGCCATGCCGAAGCTCTTGGCTGTCAGATCTTCTGGAGGATCAGCTGTTCGCAGCATCATGCGATCGACAGCGTATCGACAGGTTCGAACACGATGCGAGCGTTATGGATTGCGCTGGAGGCGCGCTTGAGCGCCCAGCATCACGGCCACATCTGCCGTCGGAGCGGAGAACGCCATCGCGCTCGCGCTGTTTTTGCTCCAGCTCGCCAAGTCCGAGTGCCGTCGAGCGGCATCGCTAGTTGCCTGCATCGCGCCGTCTCAGCGGTGGCGTGGGCCAGTTTGACCGGCTGAGTCTGGCCGTGGGTGTAGCGTTCGCCGAGCAGGATGCTGCTGTCCCTGGCGGCGCCCGCCCCTGTCGAGCGAACGCGCTACATCATTGCTTACAAGCAGGATTTCTTGCGTCCAATGCTGGCGTCAGCGCGATTGCGCGCTTCGCCTGGACGTGAGCAACACTTACGGGTTGCGGAAACCAACGCGCTCTTCGGCAGTCAGCGGCTTGCCGAGTGCGTGGTAGGAGGCGACCAGCGTGATCAGGGCGGTGCCCAGCACGGTGTAGAAGCTCCACGAGGTAGCGAGGACATGCACCTGGCCGAACACCAGCGCCACGACGGCGGTGGCGGTGCACAGCACCATGGCGAGCAGGGACATCAGGAAAGGGATGGAAGGATCGAGCTTCATGGTCCGGGGGTTCCAAGGTGCGATAGCTTCAGCATCGGCGTTGCCCGCGCTTTCTTGAACTGTTTTCTGCGGTTTTTTTCAATGAATTTCAAGCAAGTCAGCGCGCGCTCAGATTTATGTCAAAGCCTTGGCGCACAAAGGTTTCAGCGTCAGAAAATTCCTGACGTGGTGGCAGAAAAATCACCACCACCGCCAGAGTTCCAACGCGCGCACGGCAGAAAACCGGCGGCCGCAGAGAAGCTCTTTTTCGACTCTCGGCAGGCAGATGGGCGACCGCGCCGATGGACCGGCCGCTGTGCATATCTACGACGGGTGGCGCAGGGGCTCCTGAGAACCGGAAGATCTGGTGATCAAGACCTGACGACTGTCGGAGAGCTGGGATGATGGTCGCCGCTGCGTGCGGCTGCCTGCGTGCGCTACAACGCGCCGCAATGGGTACTGGTCCTCTCGGCGCGGAGAACAAGGCGCAGGTTTACCAGAGCGGAACTATGCCGCCGCCGCTGAGCGCTTGCTAGGTACTACCGAAGGATTCGCCAAAGACGTCACATGCCGGGAGTGCGCGACGCTCGGGCAGCACCTGGCGGCCGAGCATGCTCAACGCTGTGCTGCCTCAACAGGTGCCGTGGGGCTGTAGGCGCTGGCTGTGCCGCACCTGCGGCAGTTCAGCAAGCAAGGCACGCGGAGCGCACCCTGGCATCACCAGTGTGCTTTCAGCGCACCGGAGCGGTGGCGAACTCGCCGCGTTGCAGCTTGGTCACATCGTTGCCCTGCCCGTCCTTGAGGCTGAGGTCTGCGCCTTTGGCAGCCAGATCCTTGAGGACATCGGTGCGTTGAAACAGTGCCGCGTACATGGCCGCGGTCTGGCCGGCATTGTTGCGCTGGTCCGGGGCGCAATCGGCCTGCATCAACCGTTTGGCGATGCCCAGCTCGCCCTTGAAGATGGCGCCCATCAGCGCAGTGTTGCCGCGTTTGTCCTGCGCACATGGGTCGGCGCCGGCATTGAGCAACTGCTCCACCGCCGGGCGCTGGCCGTGATAGGCGGCCAGGATCAAGGCGGTGTAGCCCTTCTCGTCGCGAGTGTTGAGGTCGTAATGCGAGCGGATGAACTCGGCGAGCATGTCCTGCCGACCTTCGCGTGCCGCATCGAAAAAATACTCGCGCAACTGCAGCTTGATCTGCGCAGGGTTGGTGGTCGCATTCGTGGTACTGGCAGGGACAGACGCGGGTGAAGCAGCGTTGGCAACCGCAGACAAGGTGCCGAGCATCAGAAATAGCAGGGTGCGCATGTGGCTCTCCCGAAAACGAGGACGGCACCGCGGCACAGGCCGCGATGCCGTCGGGTGGATCAGTCCTGCAGGCTGGAGGCCAGCTGCTTGACGCGAGCCAGGTCACCCTTGGCAACGCGGGTCACGCCAGTGCCGTACTCAGGGTCGGCCTTGTACAGGAACGACAGCATCAGATGCTTGCTCTCGGTGTCGGTAGTGGCCAGCGACTCGCCAAAACTTTGCACCAGGTCGGCACGATCCTTCTTGCTGTAGGACCGATACAACTCGCCAGCCTGCTTGAAGTTCTGCTCGCGGGTGATCTTGCCCTGCTGGGTGGTACCCGACAGCGGCAGCTCGCTGTAACGCGCAGCGGTGTCCTGCGGACGCGGCTCCAGGCGGCTCGGCTCGTAGTTCACGCCGCTGGTGGTGTGTCCGGTGTTGGCTTCGCCGTCCTGGTTGCCGTTATTGACGGCCACACGCGGGCGGTTGACCGGCAGGCTCAGGCCGTTGGTACCGATGCGATACAGCTGGGTGTCGGCGTAGGAGAAGATACGGCCCTGCAGCAGACGGTCTTCCGACGGCTCGATGCCCGGCACCAGATTTGCCGGCGCCATCGCCACCTGCTCGGTTTCCTGGAAGAAGTTGTCCACGTTCTTGTTCAAGACCATCTGGCCGACCTTCTGCTCTGGCACATCCGGCCAGATCTTGGTGGCATCCAGCGGATCGAAATCCAACTTGGCCAGGTCTTCCGGCTTGAGCACCTGCACGTACAGGTCCCACTTCGGGAAGTCGCCCTTCTTGATCGCACCGACCAGATCGTTGGTCAGGTGGCTGTAGTCCTTGGACTGGACCGCGGCAACCTGCTTGGGATCGAGGTTCTTGATGCCTTGCAGCGTCTTCCAATGGAACTTGACGTAGTGCACTTCACCCTGCGCATTGACCAGCTTGTAGGCATGCACGCCGTTGCCGTCCATGAAGCGATAGCCAGCGGGCGTGCCTTCGTTGGAATACAGCAGCGTCAGCGTGCGCGTGCTTTCGGGCACGTGCGAGAAGAAATCGAAACGACGCGAATCGTCATCCAGGTTGGTGCGCGGGTCCGGCTTGAACGCGTGGACCATGTCGGGGAACTTGATCGCATCGCGAATGAAGAAGGTGGGGAAGTTGTTGCCGACCAGATCCCAGTTGCCTTCGCTGGTATAGAACTTGGTGGCAAACCCGTGCGGGTCGCGCAACGTTTCAGGCGAATGGTTGCCGTGCACCACCGAGGAGAAGCGCACGAACACCGGGGTCTTTTCGCCGGCGCTGAACACCTTGGCTTTGGTCAGGCTGGACAGATCGGCAGTGGCGGTGAACTCGCCTTTGACGCCGGTGCCGCGGGCATGCACCACACGCTCCGGGATGCGCTCGCGATCGAAGCGCTGCAGCTTCTGGATCAGCTGCACGTCCTGCAGCAACACCGGGCCGGTCGGGCCGGCAGTCTGGGAATTCTGGTTGTCACCGACCTTGGCGCCATTGTCGCGGGTCAGAACGGATTGGGCGAAGACCGGTGGGGCGATCAGCGTCGGGGCTAGCAGGGCTAGCACCATGAGGGATCCAGGGCGCATGGCGTCAGCTCGTTTGAAGGAACTGAATCATGGCCAGCAGGCCGAAGTGTGAGAAGTCGTTAGTTATGATCGCAGCGATAGGCGAACATGATGATGACTGTGTAGCGTGATATGCATCGCCAAATATGCGGGCACCAGGTTGCAGATAACGGCATTGCCAATCTGATGCGTGAACTGACGAACTTCGTATTGCGTCACGCAAGCGCGCATGACGCTTCAAGCAATGCTGCGTCGCAAGGTTCGATCAGCCAATCAACCGATCACCCGCTTGAACGGCGGCAGCGCGTCGATGATGCGTTTGCCGTAGCGGCGCGTGAGCAGGCGCGAATCAAGAATGATCACGCGGCCGTGGTCGTTGGAACTGCGGATCAAGCGGCCGGCGAATTGCGTGAGTGTGCGCAGCGCGTGCGGGATGGCGATCAGGTTGAAGGCGTTATGACCCCGGCTTTCCAGCCATTCGCTCAAGGTCGATGTCTGCGGGTCGGTCGGCACCGCGAACGGCACCTGGGTGATGACCACGGTGGTGCAGGCATCGCCGGGCAGATCCAGGCCTTCGCCGAACGAGTTCAAGCCAAACAGCACCGAGCCCTCGCCGGCGGCAATGCGGCGCATGTGTTCGGTGATCAGTTGCGACTTGTTGCCCTCGCCCTGCACCAACACGCGGTTGCGCTGCGCCAGCGGCATCAGGTCAGCGACCTTTTCCATCTTCCAGCGCGAGGTGAACAGCACGATGCTGCCCTTGGACGTCCAATCCAGCTCGCGCACCAGATAACGCGCGACTTCCTTCGGGTGGCCTTCGCGATCGTCTGGGGTAACCGGGAAATTGGGCACGATCAATTCGGCCTGATTGGGCAGGTCGAACGGCGAGGCCAGCGAGGCCATTTCGGCGTGATCGGGCAAGCCGTTGTCGATGGCGAAGGATTGAAAATCGCCGCCGCCGGTGAGCGTGGCCGAGGTCATCACCACCGAATCCACTTCGTTCCAGATCATCGTGCGCAGCACCTGCGCGGCCGACACCGGCGAGCAATGGCAGATCAGATCGCCATCGCGCGACAGGGTGATCCAACGCGCCATCGGCGGCTGGCCTTCCTTGTCTTCGCGTCGCCAACCGCTCCATAGATTGTGTTGCTGCTCGGCCATTTCCAAGGCCATGCCGAGACTGCGCTGCAGGCGTTCGCGCGCCGAATCGTCCTGCTTGCCCTTGGCGATCGCACTGTGCGCGGCATGCACCCAGTTGAACAGCGCGCGGGTTTCTTCGCCGAGTTCTTCGATCGCCGGGCCCCACTGCGGCGGCAACTTGCCGTTGGCCGCGCGCCACAGCGGATCGCGCTCGCCGGGTTCGGGCTTCCACACGTGTTCGACTTCGGTATGGAAGGCCTTGAGCAATTTGGAAACGCGCGCGGCGACCTCGATCGCTTCGTTGGGCAACAGGTTGCCGATCTTGTCCTTGTCCACCGCGCGGTATGCGGCGGCGATGAGAATCTGCAACCGGCCGGTGCGCCTGGCCATTTCGTCCAATGGCAGATTGGCCGCGCCCTGGTCGATTGCCACGCCGGCGATGTGATGGCCTTCGTCGAGTACCAGCAGCATATCGGCGGGCGGGGCGATCAACGGCTGGCCGTTTTCGGCATCGCCCAGCGACAGCGACGACAGCAACAAGGCGTGGTTGGTGACCACGATCTGCGCCTCGCGCACGTCGGTGCGCGCCTTCAGCACCGGGCACTGCGCGGCGTAGCTGCAGCGGCGGCCCGCACAACCGGAGGCCGGCGTGGTGATGCGCATGCGCAGCGGTACCGAGACCTGTTCGGGCGCGTCATCCAGGTCGCCGTTCCAGGTACGCGCGGCGTAGGCCTTGGCCAGACGTTTGGCCAGGTCGGCATCGACGGGACTGAGCGGGCGGTCGTAGAGCGCCTGCTCGTCTTCGAACATGGCGTTCTGGCTGGTGTCGCCTTCGAGTTCAGCCGCATTCCGGGTGCACAGATAGCGCGTGCGGCCCTTGGCCAGTGCCACGGTCGCTTCCAGGCCGGTGGCCTTGAGGAAGGCCGGGATATCGCGCTCCACCAGCTGCGATTGCAAGGCCACGGTGCCGGTGCTGATCACCAGCTTTTTCTTGGTGGCCAGGGCGATCGGCACGCCGGCAGTGAGATAACCCAGGCTCTTGCCGACGCCGGTGGGCGCCTCGGCAATGCCGATGCCGCCGGAGGTGGCAAGTGCGCGCGAGACCAGGCCGATCATCTGACTCTGCGCCCGCCGCGTGGCGAAGCCGGGCGTGTTGGCCTGCAGCTTGGCGTAAGCCTCGCGGATGCTGGCCTTGACCGGATCGGTCAGGCTGCGCTGGGGAGGGACGGGCGCCGACGGCGCGGCCGGTGGGGCGACTTCACTCATCGCGCTATTTTCGCACGGACCGGCGCAGCGGCTGCGACCGGCGTGCGGAACAACTGAACGCGGTTGTCTTTACCTAAGAGTGTCCATCAAAACTACTGCGCAGTTTTGTTCGCCACTCTAGGTACGTCGCGGCCAGGCGTAGCGCGCCCACACCACGCCGATCACCACCATCGCCAGGCCCATGACCAGCATGCCGGCGCCCACACCGGTCGGCCCGAAGCGTTCGTACAAGCTGCCGCCCCGGTTGACCGCCGCCAGGTTGTCTGGATACAGCAGCGTCCACATGCCTTGGCCACTGCTGACCAGGCCGACCATGGTCAACCCCAGGGCCTTGATCGGAATCATGGCCGCTCGCTGGCTGCGGGCGGTGAGCGTTGCAGGCTGAGCGCCAGCGTCCACACCAGCACGCCGATGCCCACGGCCTGCACGGCCATCAGCACGAAATGTGCGACACCGACCACCATGCTGATCTGGCGCACATTGCCTTGTTGCAGCAACAGCATCGGAATGGCCTGAAAGGCGACTTCAGCCAGCAAACAGCCCAGCAGCACCCACAGCGCGGCCAGCCCGGCGCACCGCAGCGACCCGCGTTGGGCACGCCACAGCAGCACCAGCCCCAACAGCAAGGCGATCAACAGCGGCACGCGCGACAGCAGGCTGGTGACCAGGGTCAGCAGGATATCGGTGGCGGTCACGCTGCCCACCTCAGTCGGCGCTGATCAGGACGGCATCGCGTGCGCGCAGCGCGGCGTAGACCGGGTTGGTGTCCGGGCGCACGCCGTGCCATAGCGCGAAGCTTTCGGCCGCCTGCTCGACCAGCATGCCCAGGCCGTCGATGGCGTAGCGGCATTGCGCCGCACGTGCCCAGGCCAGGAAGGCAATGGCGGTTTCGCCATAGTTGAGATCGACCGCTGCGGTGAGGCTGTTGACCAGCCCCAGCGGCAGCGAGAACGCACCAGCGTCGCGATCGCGCCCGGCGGCCGTGGCGTTGACGATCAGCTCGAAGTCGCCCAAATCGCGCAGGTCTTCGATATAGCGCGACATCACCCGTGCCGGTTCGCCCAGCGCATCGCACAGCGCATCGGCGCGCTCGGGCGAACGATTGACCACCACCATTTCGGTGATGCCGGCTTGCAGCAATGCCGGCGCCACGCCGCGTGCGGCGCCACCGGCGCCCAGCAGCAACACGCGACGACCGCGCAGATCCAGCCCGTGGCGGTCGGTGAGATCGCGCACCAGGCCGGCGCCATCGGTGTTGTCGCCCTGCCACTGGCCGTCGTTGCGCACCAGCGTGTTGACCGCGCCAGCCAGCCGCGCGCGATCGCTCAGGCTGGCCGACAATACACAGGCGGCCTCTTTCAGCGGCAAGGTGACGTTGGCGCCCTTGCCGCCTGCCTCGGCGAAGCGCTCCAGCGCGGCGGTGAATTCCTCCGGCGGCGCGTCGATGGCGGTGTAGTCCAGCGCGATGCCGGTCTGCTTCCCGAAGTCGGCATGGATGGCCGGCGACAGCGAATGGGCGACGGGGTGACCGAACACGGCATAACGGGATACGGGCATGAAACGTTCTCTGGTTGACTAGACTGTGCGCGACTTTAGGCAGGAACACCGCATGCAATACCGATGGACGCTGCTCGCGCTGGCGGCAAGTTTACTCTTCGTCCCGGCTGCGTCGGGGCTTGCCGAGTTCGGCATCGAAGGCATGGGCGTGGTCTCCACGCCGGCCAACGAAGCACACGCCACGTTGAGCCCGGACGGCCAGCGCATCGTCTGGGCCAGCGACCGCGCCGGGGGTGCCGGCGGTTGGGATCTGTGGCAGGCCCAACTGAGCGGCGGGCTTTGGCAGAACGCGCAGCCGCTGCCGATCAACACCGCGCAGGACGAGACCTCGCCATTGTTCAGTGCCGATGGCCGCTGGCTGCTGTTCGCCTCCACCCGGCACGGCGGTGCCGGTGGCGCGGATCTGTATCGCGCGCCGGTGGATGCGCAGGGCGGGATCGGTGCAGTGCAATCGCTGGGAGCGGCGGTCAACAGCCGGGGCAACGAGCGCTCCCCGACCCTGTCCCTGGATGGCACGCGATTGCTGTTCGCCAGCGATGGGCACGGCGGTGCCGGCGGCATGGACGTATTCGTGGCACGTTGGGACGGGCAGGCCTTCGTTGCACCGGCGCCGTTGAGCGACATCAACAGCGCTGACGATGAGCTGGATGCGGCCTGGCTCGGCGATGGGCGCGGGCTGGTGTGGGCGCGCGGGCAGACAGATGGGCCCAGCCAGTTATTGCTGGCGACGTGCAAGAACGGGCATTACGGCGCGGGCCAGGCATTGCCGCTGTCGTTCAACGGGCCGCAGGAACGCACTTTCGGGGCGGTGGTGGATGCAGCCAAGCCGGGCGAGTTGCTGGTGACGGGCAGCGCGCGTGCACCGCGTGCCGGGCAACTGGATATCTACCGGATGAAGGCGCCGGTGGTGGATGGGGATGCCAGTTGCCGTTGAGGGTGAGTGGATGCGCGAATCAGACTGAGAGCGGCTGACAAAACTTACATCACGCCGGTGCGTTGCAGGGCGGATGATCCGGGTCTTCGCTGAGGCTTGGCTGAGCTGCGGCAGATTTGTGGATTTGCTGCAGGGTCCTTGCCCGCCCGCCATCGCGGGACACGCTGCAAGTAAGGAGCGTTTAGACAATGCAGATGGATCATTTGTAGAGCCGATGATCTTCAACTTGGCTGCAGGGCCCTTGTCCGCCCACCGTCGCGGGACACGCCGCAAGTACGTCCGTGTAGGCTCTTACGCGGCATCCATGCCGCGCAAGGTCCCGCGACGGTGGGCGGACAAGGACCAGTCGAGATGGTCGGTGTGCAAAGTGCAGGCAATGTGTGACTTGCGTTGTTTCGGGAAACGGGCAGTCCGATCAGTTTTCCAAAGAAAGCCGACTAACAGATGGCTCTTAACAAAGCAGCCAGAAAACTTCCTGGTGCGGTGTCCTCGCTGATTGCGGGACCGTGTGGCGGCATGGATGCCGCCACCGAGCCTCCATGGACGGATTTACGGCGTGTCCCGCGAGCGGTGAGGGCACCGCGCCCTCGACCAACCGGATTTTTTACGTGTTGTCAGCCACTCTAAGGCTGCGACACAGTGGTCATGACCGAGCTCAATACACATCGCGCCGATAACGCCCCGCTGCGGTCAACGACTCCAATCGCGTCTCACCCAGGATCTCGCGCAGCGCGGCATCGACTTCACGCGCCATGCTGTCCAGGCTGCCGCAGACGTACATCACCGCGCCGCGATCGATCCAGTGGCGTAGCGCATCGCCGGCTTCGCGCAGTTGATGCTGCACGTAGCGCTTGTGCGCCTGGTCGCGCGAGAACACCCAATCCAGTTGCTGCAGATGACCACTGCGCTGCCAGGCCTGCAGTTCGTCGGCAAACAGCCGGTCGTGCGCGGCATGACGTTCGCCGAACAGCAACCAATGTCCGTGCACCCCGGCCAGTTCGGCTTCACGCAACAAGCTGCGCAAGCCGGCGATGCCGGTGCCGTTACCGATCAACACCATCGGCGCGTGTTCGACGCGATGGAAACCGGGATTGGTGCGCAGCCGCGCATGCACTGGCGCACCCACGAGCGCATGGCAGATCAGCCAACCCGAGCCAAGACCGGGACTGCCATCGGCGCAGGTGGTCAGGCGCACCACCGTGGTTGCGGTGCCATCGGCCGGCACGCTGGCCAGCGAGTAGTCGCGGGTGGGGAGCCAGGCGCAGGCATCCAGCCACGTTTGTGGATCGGGCGTGGAGGCCGGCGGCGTTGCTGGTGGTTCCGGCAACACGCGCTCGGCAGCGGCTTGCTGCAGCGGCAGTAGCTGCGCGTGCACATGCACCAGCGCATCGGGCTGCAGCTCCCACGCAGCCAGACAGGCGCGCACCTGCACGTCGGCATGCGCGGGCTGCACTTCGAGGATGTCGCCGGCCTGCCAGTGCGCATCGGCAGGTGGATGCAGATCGATGCGCCAGATCGGCGCACCTTCGCTGCCCGGGTTGAGGTGGGTGCGCGATGACAGTGTCCAGTGCATCAGCGTCGGGCGCGTCAATGGGACGGCGGCAACCGGTGCGCCGGCGATCTGCCCCAACTGCGCATGCCACTGCGCCAGGGCCTGCGGATCGGCGTTGTCCATTTCCACCGCGGGGAACAACGGCTGCGCGCCTTGGCTGTTCAACCATTGCTCGATGCGCCGCGAAAACCCGCAGAACTGCGCGTATTGGCGGTCGCCCAGCGCAAGCACCGCATACGCCAGCTGCGGCAACGCCAGCCGCTGACGCAGCAACTCACGCTCGAAGCCGCGCGCCGCGTCCGGCGGCTCGCCATCGCCGAAGGTGCTGACCACGAATAGCGCATGCCGGGTGCCTTGCAGGTGCTGCGCGTCCAGCTGCGCCAGCGAGCGCACCTGCACCGGCAGACCGGCGGCCTGCAAATGCCCGGCCGCCTGCCAGGCAAGGCGCTCGGCGAATCCACTCTGACTGGCGAATCCGATCAACCACGGCTCGGCCTGCGAGGCCGCCGGTGCGCTGTGCAATACAACGCGCGCGGCGCGCAGTTCGCGCTTCTTGCGACGGCGATCCAGGTACAGCATCCAGCCGGTGACGAAGAACACCGACATGCCGACACTGGCCAGCATCACCACGATGCGGCCCGGCAGACCGAAGAAACTGCCCGAATGCAGTGGAAACATGCTGACCAGCAACTGCTGCCCGTACGGCAGCAATGCGTAGTCCTGGCGTTTCAGCAGCGTGCCTCTGGCCGGATCGATTTCCAGATTGTCGTAAGCACGATCGTGGTCGGGATTGTCGGGCAGGAATCGCGCGCTCAGCGGTTGCCCCACACGAGGGGGAATACGCAGATCCAGCGCAGACGTGCGCGTGGCCGGAACGGAATCCAGAGTGCGCTGCACGGCTGCGAAATCCACCGTCGCCGGCCGATGATCGCGCCCGTCGCCGCGCATCGCCGGCTCGGTGCCGAGCAAAGCCACCATGCCATCGCGATACCAGGTGTAGGACCAGGTCAGTCCGGTCAGCGCAACCAGCAGATACACCAGCAGACACCAGGTGCCGAACACCGCGTGCAGGCTCCACAGAAAACTGCGCCCCTGCCGACGCCATTCCACCGCCCACCAGGTGCGCAGACTCCACCAACGTCGCGGCCAACGCAGATACAGGCCCGATGCGCAGAAGAACAGCAGGATCAAGGTGCTTGCACCGGTCACTGCCTGGCCGCGCTTGCCGGCAGTCAGGTGGCGATGCAGATCTTCGATAAATGCAAACGCACCGCTCAACCGCGGAGCGGCGACCTGTTCGCCGGTATACGGATCGAAATACACCCGCCCGCCCCCTTTGCCGGCCAGGCGTGCGGTGGACGGACGCGCGCCGGTGGGGTCGATCAGCATGCGCGTGACCGCCTGCTGCTGGTCCAAATCGAGCTTGCGCAGCAACGCGTCGATCGGCATCGGCCGCTCGCCCGCCGCATGCCGCTCGGCCAACTGCGCGATGGCCGGATTGGCCAGCCGCACGATCTCGTTTTCGAACGACATCAACGCGCCGGTCAACCCCATCACCGACAGCACCAGCCCGGCAGTGATGCCGAGCAGCCAGTGCAGTTGGAACAGAACGGTCTTGGGCACGCGCGAGCAGCCTGGAGCAGTGGGCTCGCCATTGTAGATGAGAATCGTTATCGCAGTTTGGCGCACGGCTGGCGGTGCCCCGGCATTCGAATGCCGGCACGCCACGCTTGATTACTGCTCGATCCCCACCGTCATCCGCGTGCGTACTGGCTGCACGGGAATCAGCCCTCGCGCAACCAACGCGCCACTTGCGGGGCGAAGTAGGTCAGCACGCCATCGGCGCCGGCGCGCTTGAAGGCCATCAACGCTTCCAGCACGCAGCGGCGCTCGTCCAGCCAGCCATTGGCGGCGGCGGCCTTGAGCATCGCGTACTCGCCGCTGACCTGATAGGCGAAGGTCGGCACGCGGAACTCTTCTTTGACCCGCCGCACCACATCCAGATACGGCATGCCCGGCTTGACCATCACCATGTCCGCACCCTCTTCCAGGTCCAGCGCGATCTCGCGCATCGCTTCGTCGCTGTTGGCCGGGTCCATCTGATAGGTGGTCTTGTCGGCCTTGCCCAGATTGCCGGCGCTGCCCACCGCATCGCGGAACGGGCCGTAGAACGCCGAGGCGTACTTGGCCGAATACGCCATGATGCGCACGTTGAGATGGTCGTCAGCATCCAGCGCGCGGCGGATCGCACCGATGCGCCCGTCCATCATGTCCGAGGGCGAAATGATGTCCACGCCGGCCTGCGCATGCGACAGCGATTGCCTGACCAGCGCCTCGACGGTGATCTCGTTGAGCACATAGCCCTTGGCGTCGATGATGCCGTCCTGGCCGTGCGTGGTGTACGGATCCAGCGCCACGTCGGTCATGATGCCCAACTCGGGGAAACGCGCTTTCAGCGCACGCACCGCACGCTGCGCCAGGCCGTCCGGGTTCCAGGCTTCGGCTGCGTCCAGGCTTTTGCCGGACGGGTCGATCACCGGGAACAGATCGATCACCGGAATACCCAGTTCCAGCGCGTTTTCCGCCTCGTGCAGCAATTCGTCCAGCGACAGGCGCTCCACGCCCGGCATCGACGCGATCGGCACGCGGCCGGATAACTCGTGCACGAACACCGGCCAGATCAAATCGTCAGTGGTCAGCGTGTTTTCGCGCATCAACCGACGCGAAAACGCGTCATGGCGCATGCGGCGGGGACGGTAGTGGGGATGGGCCATCGTGGGCTCCTGTCAGCAGCCGGCAAGTTTACGCCCGCCATCTGTCGCTGGACGTGCTGCGACGCTGTGTCGCAGCGCGTCCAGCGGGTCAGATCACCCCACCGCCCAGGCCCAGGCGGATCACCCCGACCACAATCACCACGGCATTGAGCAGCAAGCCGGTCTTGGCACGCCCGCGGTTGCCAGCCGAGGTAAACAGCAGCGCAATCGCCGCGATCAGCGCGCCCACCGCCGCAAACGGAATCAGGAACCAGTTGCCCCAACCCAACAAGGGGATAAAGGCCAGAACCATCCACAGCAGCGCCACAATGCCCCACAGCAGGCTGATCAATCCCACGTGTCACCTCGTCATTCATAGAAGGCCTGAGCTTAGCGCCGCGCCCGCCAAGACGCAGTGGGCAGGTGGTCACCCTGACCAATGGCGGCTTGGCGGCAGCCTCACATGGGCATGGCTAGGGTGCGGCAAAGTCCGGCGCGATTCAGTCCGGGCGCCGGATCATCGCTGTCACTGTCGTTCAACAGGGGGCTTCATCATGAACAAGCATGTCGTCATCGCCGCTGGGCTCGCCATGCTCCTGGCCGGCTGCGCCAGCAGCTCCAAGGTCATGCTGGGCCAGGCGCGTGCGCCGATCGACCCGGCGCAGGTCCAGGTGTACTCCAACGCCCCGGTCGGCTCGGTGGAGATCGCCCAGCTCGAATCCACCAGCGCGGCCGGTTTCGGCACCCAGGGCCAGACCGATGCCGCCGTCATGCGGCTGAAGCGCGAAGCCGCCAAGCTCGGCGCCAACGGCGTGGTCATCGTCGGCGTAGGCTCCGAACGCTCCGGCGGCGGCTTGTCGGTGGGCGGCGGCAGCTACGGCGGCCGCGTCGGCGGCGGGCTGGGGATCGGAATCCCGACTACGCAGAAACGCGCGGCTGGTATGGCGATCTGGGTGCCTGCGGGTGCAGCAGATGCAACGCGGTCACAGGAGCAGGGGCAGTAATAGGCACGTCTCCATCGTCGAAATATCTTGATCGTGGAGAGGTACTAATTCAGCCATCCACGATGGAGCTTATTGTTAGCAGGACTAGCACTAATGCATTGTCAAGTGCAATGTCGTGCCGCGCCCATGCCTGATGAAACCCCAAACCGGATACAGTATTCTTACTGAACAAAGCGGTTTGCATCAGTCACGCGCTAGGTACAGACAAATCGATGCGCTAAGACGCCCGAAAGCGCGCATTGCGACTCATCGTTTTCTATCGAACGCCTTACTGACCTCCTCAACATAAGGATTAGTGATGAAGAACTTGATATGGATATTGGCGTTATTTTTTATTGGGCAGGCTGAAGTCCAAGCCAAGGGCACTTACCAACCGCTCGTCTGCCGCGACAACGATCCTTTCGTGTTCTGTACGCAAGGCTGCAAAGATAACGATAAAAATTGGCTACCTATCGATCCCATCAGCGGGTCGTGGGTAGCGGCTCCTGGCTATTGCCTTGTACCGAGCCTGTCGCCCTGCTGCGCGGGCCCAGTCTGTCTTCAGGCATGGACACCGACAGCGATTGCCGCTCTCGCCCAATACCAGTCCATTTGCCCAGATGCTAGTAAGCAAGGTAAGTGGACAGGCCAAAAGCGGCCTGAAAACGTTCCGTTCAACCATTAAGCTCCTCAACCACGTTTACTGCTGAGGGTGTCGACAATGCACGTCGGATCTACCTTTGCTGTACTGAAGATCTGCCAGGCGTTGTATCAGGCCTACTTCTACTAGTTAGAGAGCAGATCACGATTGTTCAATTTCGAATTGAGCTGCATCGAGTGGATGCAGCTTCCAGAATAACCACGTCGGATCATTGCCCTGGCGCGCTGCGAAAGCCGCGCCCTTAGCCTAGCATTTGAACGGCCGGCAAATCTCAGTCAACCAGCGCTCTTACAATGACTTCCGCTGCGCCTGAACGAACTGGGTTTCCACTGCCTTGGCCAGCTGATCCGGCGGGAGCAGGCCTTGGTCGAGCAGGAAGTTGTTGAAGGCCAGGCGGTCGAACTTCTTGCCTAGCGCCAGTTCGGTGCGCATGCGTAGCTCGAGGATGCGGGTGTAGCCGTAGAAGTAGCTGCCGGCCTGGCCGGGGGCGCGGACGGTGTAGCGGTCCAGTTCCTGGCGGGTCATGGCGGGCGAGAGGCCGACGTCGTCTTCGAGCACCTGGCGGGCGCGTTCGCGGTCGATCAGGCCTAGGTTGAGCATCGGGTCGAGCATGGCGCGGGCGGCGCGCAGCAGGCGGAACTGCAGGGCGATCAGCTGGCCGTCGAGTGGTTCGTACGGCACCATTTCGGCTTCGGCATACAGCGCCCAGCCTTCGACGTTGACCGAGTTGAACGCAAACATGCTGCGCGCCAGCGAGACGCCGCGTTCGACCATGGCGGTGAACTGCAGTTCGTGGCCAGGGCGGCCTTCATGTGCGCTGAGCGTCCAGGCGGCCGAGCCGAAGTTGAAGTCGTCGTATTGCTCCTTCTTGGCGCCGTCGGCGGTCGGGTTGCCCAGCGGCAGCACGAACTGGCCCTGCTGGCCGGTGTTGCCGATCAGCGGTGCGGGCAGGAAATGCGGCGCCGGTTGGGCGGCGCTTTCGGCGGCGCTGCCCAGGCGCATCTGCATGGGGCGCTTGGGCACATCGACGATGCGCTGCTGACGGATGATCGGGTCGATCTGGTCGATCACGCCGCGGTAGTGGGTTTCCAGCTGGTCGTCGGCGATGGTGTTGCCCTTGAGCGCGCGGATCACCTGCACGTAATCGCTGCCCTGCACGCCCTTGGCCTTGGCCACCAGCGGTGCGAGCTGTTGCATGACCGAGCGGGTTTCCATGAATTCCAGCTGCGCGCGCTGGATCAACTGCTGCGGGGCGATATCGATGCCGACCTGCTTGAGCTGGAACGCGTACAGCGGCTCGGGCAGGCGGGTGTCCTTGCGCGCCTTGGGCAGCACGTTGGTGCGGGTCCAGTTGGCGTAGTCCTTGAGCTGGGTGGACATCGCCTTGAGCGCCTCGTCGGCGCCGGCGATCTTGTACTTGGCGAACAGTTCACCGATGCCGGCGACGTAGGTGTCCACGTTCGCCAGTGCCTGCTCCACTTCGCGTTCGGTAGGCTGCAGCAGGGCTTTGTTGCCGAGCTGTTCTTCGTAACGCTGGCGGGCCAGCGTGGTGGTGGGCGTGCTGCCCGGCACCAGGCCGACGTAACGCTTGAGGCGGTCCAGCGCCTTGGCGCGGCGCTCGGGCACCGTCTGGTCGGACAACAACCCGTTGAGACCACTGAAGACCAGCTGCGGTGCGTCGTTCCAGGGCAGCAGATAGCGCTCGTTGAGCTCGCTGCCCTCGATGTTCTGTTCGGCCGCGCCGATCATGATCTGCAGATCCTGGCGCACGTTGGCATCGCGCTCGGTCGCCAGCTTGGCCTGCAACGCGGCACGCGCCTTGCTCATCGCATCGCGATAGCGCGCGGCGTTGTCCGGGCCCAGGTCGATGACCTGGTCGTCGTAGCCGGGCACGCCGAAGAAGCTGGCGTATTCGGGCTGAAACGGGGCCTGCGCAGTGAGCAGGATCTGTGCGTAGCCGTTGCTGGTCTGTACCCAGGCCGGCGTCGGGCGTTGGGCCGGCGCGGCCTTGGTCGTCTGGCTCTGGGCCGGGGCTTGGGACACCGGCAACGCGGTGCCCAGAACGAGCGCGACAGCAACGACAAGTGGTTTCATGGAAAGGCATCTGCAAAGAGAAGTAGCGCGACCCTACCCATCTGCGGCGGTGGCGGCAATGCGTCTTAGGTCATGGCTGGCAAGGCGGCGGTTGCGCGGCGGGCAACAGACTGATCGGATCGGCCTGTGCGCTGGCGAATGTCAACGTCTGGTACGTCCAGCGGCCGTGCCTGCGTGTGGCGTCCACTTGCACACTGCCCTGCCCGCGCGGCCCGTGCAGGCCAACACTGAAATGCGCTTCCCCTAGTGGACCGACATAACTGACGCTGCCGTCGGGCAGAAAAGCCTCGTCGATCGGCGTGCCCAGCGCTTGCATCACCCGTGTATCGGAGCGCGCGATGTGCAGCGCACCGCTGTACACATCGCTGGACTTCACCGCCCCGGTGATCACGTAGACCAGCGCGCCGACCACCAGCGCCAACACCACAAACAGCGCCAGCCCGATGCCGGGCACGATCCATTTCCAGTTGCGGCTCCAGAACTCGGGAGCTCGCACGCCGCGTTGCGGTGACCCCGGAATCAGTGGCGGGAGTGACATGGCAGGTCCTTTGCAGTGCGGTGAGCAACGGTTGAGGGGGGGCAGCTGGCCGCAACCACGCGTGCCTGTCAGTTGCACAAGAATGCCGACCCAGCACCGCTGGCGGAAGAACGGCAGACGTTGCGCCGACGCGGTGGCGCTTCCGTGTGATGGCCGCAGGTGTAGCGCGCCGCATCGATCACGATGAACACCAAGGCCTCAGTGAGCTGGCTGCGGCAACCGCGCAGCCAGCCGATGTCTGGATTAGGGCATCAAGCAACGCTGGATGAAGGCCTCTGCGGTCTTGTAACGATGCAAGGCAGTGCTGCCGGATAAGCCGTGTTTCGCACCTGGATAGGTCATCAATTCGAATGCAGTACCGCGCTGTTGCAGGTCGCTCATCAGCGCGGTGGAATTGGTGAACAACACGTTGTCGTCGGCCATGCCGTGGATCAGCAGCAGCTTGGCGCTCAGGCCGTCCAGATGAGTAGCGATGCGTGCGTGGCGGTAGCCGTCGGCGTTGCCGGCCGGCAGGTCCATGTAACGCTCGGTGTAGTGGGTGTCGTATAGCCCCCAATCGGTGACTGGTGCACCGGCCACGCCGCAGGCATACGCATCGCTGTGTTTGGCGAGCAGCATCAAGGTCATGTAGCCGCCGTTGGACCAGCCTTGCACGCCGATGCGCGTTGGATCGACCCAGCGCTGCGCCTTGAGCCAGGCCACACCCTGCAGTTGGTCGTCCACTTCGACAGTGCCCTGCTTGCCGTAAAGCGCACCGCCGAAGTCGCGGCCGCGCCGCGGGGTGCCGCGATTGTCCAGCGAGAACACCACATAGCCGCGCTGGGCCAGGTATTGATCGAACAACGCATCGCCACGGCTCGGCCAGGCATCGAGCACCGTCTGCGCGGCGGGGCCGCCATACACGTACACCATCACCGGATAGCGCTTGGCCGGGTCGAAGTTGTCCGGCTTGATCAGGCGATACTGCAGCGGAGTCTTGCCATCGGCAGCGGTGAGCGTGCCGAATTCCACCGGGCGCTGCGCGTCGCGGTACTTGGCGTAAGGGTGCTGCGGATCGGCCAGATCGTTCTTGAGCAGCGTGGCAATTTTTTCGCCATTGGCGCGGAACAGCTCGATCTGCGGCGGCGTGCTGGTGTTGGACCAGCTATCGACATAGACGCTGGCATTGCTGGCGAAACTGGCTACATGCGTGCCGTTGGTTTTTGAACGTTTTTCGATCGCACCACCTGCCAGCGGCACGGCGTAGATGTGGGTCTGGGTCGGCGACTCCTTGCTTGCGGAAAAGTACACCGTGCCGGCGTGCTCATCGACGGCGAGCAGTGCGTCGACCACCCAGGCGCCGGAGGTCAGCGGCGTGAGCGTGGCGCCGTCTTCGGAGGCAATGTAGAGATGCTCGTAACCGCTGCGCTCGGAGTTCCAGACAAAGCGGCCGTCCTTGAGAAAACGCAGGTCGTTGTTGAGCGGCACCCAGGTTGGCGAGGTCTCGGTGATGAGCACGCGCTGCTTGCCGCTGGCAAGCGTGGTTTCGATCAGCTCGAGTGTTTTCTGATCGCGCGATTGGCGTTGGAAGGTCAGCCGTTGCGGGTCGCGCCAGTCCACGCGGGCGAGATAAATATCGGAGTTGTTGCCCAGATCGATCCAGCGTGGCGTCGCACTGGCACGCGGTGCGATCACGCCCAGTTGCACGGCCACATTCGGTTGCCCCGCTTGCGGATAGCGCTGTTCGATCACCTCGGTGTGGTCGGCATAGACTTCCGGGCGTTTCTGCACCGGTACGCCGGATTCGTCGATGCGCGCGAAGGCAATCGCCGAATCGTCCGGCGCCCACCAATAGCCGGTGTGGCGATCCATTTCTTCGTCGGCGACGAACTCGGCCACGCCATTGCCGATGGTCTCGCTGCCATCGCGAGTGAGCTGCAGCTGTTTGCCGCTAGCCAGATCGATCACCCACAAATTGCGCTGCCGCACGAAGCTGACAAAGCCGCCTTTGGGCGAGAGCTTGGGGTCGGTGGCGAAGCCTTCGCCGTGGGTGAGTTTGCGCACCGCTGCCGCGCCGGTCTTGCGCAGGTCGTACAGATACAACTCGCCGCCGAGCGGGAACAGCAGCGCGTGCGCGTCCGGCGCCCATTGATAATCGACGATGCCGGCGAAGGCGGCGATGCGTTGGCGTTCGCGGCGGGCCTTTTCGACATCGCTCAAGACTTCGGTGCCGGGCAATACGACCTTGGAATCGACCAGCAAGCGGGTCTGGCCGCTGGCGATGTCGTACTCCCACAGATCCAGTTGATTGCGGTCATTGTCCTTGCCGCGCAGAAAGGTCACGCGCGAACCATCGGGGGCGACCTGGGGTTTCATCAGCGTCGGGCCGGACAGCGGCAACGGGCCGGTGATGGCGTCGAGGGTGAGTTTTTCGGCGTGGGCGGTGGTGATCGTGCTGAGCATGAGGGCAAGGGCGGCGAACAGGGAACGCATCGAAGATCCTGTCTGAAGACTGCGCACAGGATGCGGGGGTACTACGGATTTGAGAAGCGCGGCGATCCTGGCGTTGGCCGCTCAGGCGTGTGCGCGTGGGGATGGGTTGTGCCAGGGGTGTGCATGCATCGTGAGATGTTTGGGGGCGGTGGGGACTAACGCGTTGCTACGCGTGGCGAGGGAGCGCAATTGGGGGTTCGCTGTCAGTCTCCGGCGACGCCGTACCCTCACCCCAACCCCCGCTCCGCGCCCCAGCCCGCGCTTGCGGCGCGGGCGCACCAACGCACGCGCGCCAGTGGCGCGCAAGCTGTGCCTTGGCGCCCCGAGGGGAGAGGGGCTCGAGACGCCCCTTTGATGTGTCGCGTGCGGTTGATGCGCGTGTACTGTTGCGCAACCGCTCCTACGACGTTGCTTCAGCGCTTGCCGAACAGGTGCTTGCGCTCTTCCTCGCCCAGCGGCTTGCCGGCGTTTGGGTTGACCTGGTCCTTGAGCGCATAGGCGCGCTGCGTGGCCGGACGCGCGGCGATGGCGTCGTGCCAGCGCTTGAGATGCGGGAAGGCGGCGTAGTCCGGCTTGAGGTCGCCATAGACCTCGATCCAGGGGTAGCTGGCCATGTCGGCGATACCGTACTCGGGGCCGGCCAGGAACGCGTACTCGGCCAGGCGCTTGTCGAGCACGCCGTGCAATCTGCGCACTTCGGCGTTGTAGCGGTCGATCGCGTAGGAAATCTTTTCCGGCGCATAGACGTTGAAGTGGCCCATCTGGCCGCTCATCGGCCCCAGCCCGCTCATCTGCCAGAACAGCCATTCCAGTGCGGCGATGCGGCCACGCGCATCGCGCGGCAGGAAGCGGCTGGTTTTTTCCGCCAGGTACAGCAGGATCGCGCCGGATTCGAACACGCTCTGCGCGGGGCCGCCATCGGCCGGTGCGTGGTCGACGATCGCCGGCATCTTGTTGTTGGGCGAGATCTGCAGGAAGGCCGGTTCGAACTGTTCGCCTTTGCCGATGTTGACCGGCTTGAGCGTGTAGTCCAGCCCGGCTTCTTCCAGGAACAAGGTGACCTTGTGGCCGTTGGGGGTGGGCCAGTAATACAGGTCGATCATCGGGTGCTCCAGTTCGGAAGGGGTTTGCACGCAGCTGCGTGCCGTGGCGTTCGATGGTACGACCAAGCCCGCTACCAGCGCGTGCGCTCGCCGTGGCCCCGAGTGGAACGATGTGTGACGCGATTGGGTCGCGACCGATGCTGCAGTGCAAATTGACTTCGTTAAGCCTGCGCTAACAAATGCGTGATTGTTTCATCGACCTTTGCCAGTCCTGACTTGGGGCCGGCTTTTTTTCGCTTGGGGAAGAAATCATCGTGAGAGAGCTCCGCACCCTGCCGCGCACGCGGCGCTTGACGTCTGCCTTGTTGTTCGCATTGTCGACGCCGCTGGCAGCGCAAACCGCGCCGGCGCCGCAGTCGGCCTCGACCGTCCCCGGCTCCAGCCAGGCCGACCCCGCCACGCTCGATACCGTGCAGGTCAGCGGTATCCGCGGCAGCCTCACCTCGTCGATGAACGTCAAGCGCGATGCGCAAGGCATCGTCGACGGCATCGTGGCCGAGGACATCGGCAAGTTCCCCGATACCAATCTGGCCGAGTCGCTGCAGCGCATCAGCGGCGTGTCGATCGACCGCTCGCTGGGCGAAGGTTCGCGCGTGACCGTGCGCGGCGTCGGCCCGGACTTCAACCTGGTGCTGTTGAACGGCCGGCAGATGCCCGGCGCCAGCATCGAAGAATCCAACGCCTCCAACTCGCGTGCGTTCGACTTCGCCAACCTGGCGTCCGAGTCGATCTCCGGCATCGAGGTGTTCAAGACCAGCCGCGCCAGCACGCCCACCGGCGGCATCGGTGCGACCATCAACATCAAGACCGCCCGGCCGCTGGACAACCCGGGCATGCATGCCAATGTGGGTTTGAAGGGCGTGCACGATGCGTCCAACGAGAACTTGCCGGGCCGCCTGCAGGGCGATGCGCTGACGCCGGAAATCTCTGGCATCTTCAGCAACACCTCGGCCGATGGACGCTTTGGCGTGTCGCTGAGCGGCAGCTATCAGGAGCGCGATTTCGGCTACAGCCAGGTCGGCGTGCCCAACGGCTGGCGTTCGTTCCGTGGCGACTCCACCGCCTACGGCACCATCCCGCAGCCGGGTGCGCCGGGCTCGGAGAACATCGTCAACCGCCCCGGCCCGAACGACATCTACTCGGTGCCGCAGAACCTCAACTATCGCGTGGTCGGCGTCGAGCGCCAACGCACCAACGGGCAGCTGGTACTGCAGTACAAGCCGCTGGACAACATCACCACCACGCTGGATTACACGTACTCGGAAAACAAGATCCAGCAGCAGCGCAACGAAATGTCGGTGTGGTTCAACTACGGCCCCTCGGCCAGTGCCTGGACCAACGGTCCGGTGGCCGGCCCGATCACCTACTCGGAATTCGTCAACCCGGCCACCAGCGATCTGGCCACCGCCGGCTCCAATGCGGCCACGCGCAACCAGAACAAGTCGCTGGGCTTCAACGTGGATTGGGCGGTGACCGATCAGTTCAAGCTCAACTTCGACATCCACCGCTCCACCGCCGAAGCCGGTGCGGACAGCCCGTACGGCTCGAGCAATTCGCTGGGCGTCTCGGGCTTTTACCGCGGCACCTCGGTGGTGGATTTCAGCAAGGATTTCCCGGTGTTGCAGCAGCAGTTGGGCTTCGGCCTGAACGGGCTGGACCCCTCGCGCACGCTGGTCACCGGCTCGGCATTCCGCAACAGCTACATGAAGTCGGAGATCGACCAAGCCCAGGTCAACGGCGACTTCACCTTCGAAAATTATTCGCAGTTGAAGTTCGGTATCGGCAGCACCGAGGTCAAGAACCGCTCGGCGTTTTCCAACGTGCAGCGCGATACCTGGGGCGGCAACGGCACCGCGGCCGACTATCCGGACGATCTGTGGATTCCGAGTTCGTTCGCGCAGTATTTCGATGCGATCGACGGCAGCGGCAATCCGGCGCAGTTCAACCAGCTGTTCCTGTTCGACTTCGAGCGCGCCCGTCAGGCCGCCGCGCAAGCGGCGGGCGATGACGCGCTGTACCGCATCTCGCCGGTGTTCACCACCGACCGCCGCGTGACCGAAAAATCCAAGAACGCCTACTTGCAGTGGAACAACAGCTGGGACGATCTGCGCGTGCCGATCAGCCTGGCCGCCGGTGTGCGTTACGAAGAAACCAAGGTGGACGCGCAGGCACTGGTGCCGGTGGCGGTGGGCATCGACTGGGTCGCCAACAACGAGTTGCCGATCCGCCTGGCCGATTCGGCGTTCGCCAGCGGCAGCGGCAAGTACGAATACTGGCTGCCCAGCCTGGACCTGAGCTTCAAGCTCACCGAGGACCTGGTGCTGCGCGGCAGCTACGGCGAAACCATCGGCCGCCCCGGTTGGGGCGACATCCAGGGCGGGCAGACGCTCAACCAGATCGCGCGCCTGGAAGGCGGCACCGGCCAGGAAGGCAACCCCGGCCTGAAGCCACTGCTCTCGCACAACATCGATTTCTCGCTGGAGTGGTACTACAGCGATGCCAGCTACGCCTCGGTGGGCTTCTTCCGCAAGAACATCGACAACTACATCGGGGTGACCACGCGCAACGACACCTCGCTGGGATTGAACACCCCGGTGGGCGGTGCGTACTGGAACGAAGCGCTGGGCAACGGCTGCGCCTCGGCCGACCTGACCTGTATCCGCAACTACATCTTCCGCAACCGCGGCGGCGCGCCCGGCGTGGTGCGCGGAGCTGACGATGCCAACGGCAATGCCACCGGCGTGATCAGCGGGCAGCCCGGCGACCCGGTGGCCAACTTCGCCATCACCGCGCCGGCCAACCAGCGCTCGGCGTCGCTGGATGGCTGGGAATTCAACCTGCAGCACATGTTCGGCGACAGCGGCTTCGGCGTGTCGGCCAACTACACCATGGTCGACTCCGGGCTGACCTACAACAACGCAGTGATCGGCGAGCAGTTCGCGCTGGAAGGCCTGAGCGATTCGGCCAACGTGGTCGGCTTCTACGACCGCGACAAGTGGCAGGTGCGTGCGGCCTACAACTGGCGCGACGAATTCCTGGCCGCACGTTTCGACGGCAGCGGCCAGCCCAACCCGGTCTATACCGAAGCCTACGGCCAGCTGGATCTGAGCGTCGGGTATCAATGGACCGAGAACCTGTCGTTGAGCCTGGAGGCGATCAACCTCACCGACGAGGTGCAGCGCCAGCATGGCCGTCACCCGAACCAGATCGTCTATGCCACCCAGACCGGCCCGCGCTACATGTTGGGCGTGCGCTACAAGTTCTGGTGAGGCCGCGCTTTGCTCATGCAGTGATGCGCTTTTAAGCGCTCCCGGCAGCGAGTCTGCCGGAGCGTCTAGCACGACGCTCTCTTTGCGTTTCCCGGATGTGTTGCATCCGGGACTTGCCACGCCGAAGCAACTGTCCAAGCATGGGCCACGCGCCCCGCGTGATGTGTCACTTTCCCCCATGACCAATGCCGTGTTGTTGAACAATCTCGATCACCGCGATCTGCGCGTGATCACCACGCACGGCGCCGCCTTCGGCGATGACGTGATGTCGGCTGCGACGTTTCCGCAGGAATTTCGCCAGCTGCAAGCGCAGTACCCGATCGTGTTCCATCGCAATGGCGAGCGCAGTTTTCAGCCGCTGGCGTTGCTGGGCCTGCGCCTGGGCGAAAACCTGTTTCTGGACGGTGCACGCTGGGATGCGCCGTACGTGCCGCTGGCGATTCAGCGCCAACCATTCCTGATCGGCGAGCAAGCGGACGGACCGATGGTGCACGTGGATCTGGACAGCCCGCGCATCAGCCGCACCTACGGCGAGCTGCTGTTTCGCGAACACGGCGGCACCAGCGAGTTTCTCGACCGCATCAGCCAGGTGTTGCGCACCTTGCATGATGGCCTGGCGGCGAGCGAGGCCTTCGTCGCACGCTTGCTCAGCTACGATCTGCTGGAACCGTTCGTGTTCGAGGCCACGCTGGAAAACGGCCTGGAATGCCGCCTGGCAGGGCTCTACGCCGTGCACGAAGAACGCCTGCGCGCGCTCGACGATGCGGCGTTGCTCGAGTTGCACCGACACGGCGATCTGGAACCGCTGTACATGGCGGTGGCCTCGATCGCGCAGTTCCGCCATCTGCTCGACCGCATGCAGCGCCGCCATGCTGGCTGAGCCGCGCGCCATCGAAGAATTGCACGGACTGGACCCGCAACAGCTGGACCCAGCCTTGCTGCGCTCGACAACGCCGTTGGTATTGCGCGGGCTGGTCCGCGACTGGCCGCTGGCGCAGGCCGGCGCGACTTCTGCACAGGCAGCGGCCATGTATCTGCGCGGTTTCGACCGCGGCGAGGCGGTGGTGGCGCAGGTCGGCCCGCCGGAGATCGGTGGGCGCTTCTTCTACAACGCGGACATGAGCGGCTTCAACTTCCGCCCCGAACGCGTGCCGCTGAGCGTGGTGCTGGACACCCTGCTGCGCGATCTGCATAACCCGCAGCCACCGGCGATCTACGTCGGCTCCACCACGTTGGACACCTACCTGCCCGGCCTGCGCGCGCACAACCCGATCGCCCTGCCGCAGAGCGAACCACTGGCCAGCATCTGGATCGGCAACCGCACCCGCATTGCCGCCCATCAGGACCTGCCCGACAACCTGGCCTGCGTGGTCGCCGGGCGGCGCCGCTTCACCCTGTTTCCGCCCACGCAATTGGCCAATCTCTACATCGGCCCGCTCGACCTCACCCCGGCCGGGCAGCCGGTCAGCCTGGTCGATATCGCCGCGCCGGATTTGCAGCGTTTTCCACGCTATGCGCAGGCGCTGGAACACGCATTGGTGGCCGAGTTGGGACCGGGCGATGCGTTGTTCATTCCCAGCATGTGGTGGCATCACATCGAAGCGCTGGAGTCCTTCAACGTGCTGGTGAATTTCTGGTGGCGGCAGAGTCCGGCCTATATGGATTCGCCGATGAACGCGCTGATGCTGGCCCTGCTCACCATCCGCGACCTGCCAGCGGAGCAACGCGCGATCTGGCAGGACGTGTTCGAGCATTACGTGTTCGATGCCGACGCGCACACCGCCGCACATATGCCCGAGGCGGCGCGCGGTGTGCTGGCACCGATGGACGAGACCCGTGCGCGCAGCCTGCGCGCGCGGTTGCTGCAACGCCTGAATCGCTGAGGATCACTCGCCATGCCCGACACCACGCCTTCCGATCCGCAACAGCGCCCGGTGCGCCGCGTCGTCATCGCCGGTGGCGGTACCGCCGGCTGGATGGCCGCTGCGGCCTTGTCGAAAGTGCTGGGCCGGCAACTGCAGATCACCGTGGTGGAATCAGACGAGATCGGCACGGTGGGCGTGGGCGAAGCCACCATCCCCAGCCTGGTCACCTTCCACCGCCTGCTGGAGATCGACGAGGCCGCGTTCATGGCCGCCACGCAAGCCACCATCAAGCTCGGCATCGGCTTCGAGCATTGGCGCGATGTCGACCGGCACTACATCCACTCGTTCGGCCATACCGGCACCGATCACTGGAGCGCGGGCTTCCAGCATTTCTGGTTGAAAGGCCGGCAGCGCGGCGTAGCGCGCGACTTCGGCGACTACTGTCTTGAGCTGCGCGCCGCGCAGGAAGGCCGCTTTGCGCATCTGCCCAACGGCGGCATGAATTACGCCTATCACCTGGATGCCGGTCTGTACGCGCGCTTCCTGCGCCGCTTCAGCGAAGGCTTCGGCGTACAACGTATCGAAGGGCGCATCGGCAACGTAGAAACCGATGCGCACAGCGGCTATCTCACTGCGCTAACGCTGGAAAACGGCACGCGGGTGGAAGGCGATCTGTTTCTGGATTGCACAGGCTTTGCCGGCCTGTTGATCGGCAAGACGCTGGGCGTGGGCGCCGACGATTGGTCGCACTGGTTGTTCGCCGACAGCGCGCTGGCAGTGCAGACAGAATCGGTTGGTGCACCGGTGCCCTATACCCGCTCGCGCGCCGATCAGGCCGGCTGGATGTGGCGCATTCCGCTGCAGCACCGGGTGGGCAACGGCATCGTGTATTCCAGCCGCTACATGGACCAGGACAGCGCCGCGCAGGTCTTGCAGCGCAATCTCACTGGCCGCGCGCTGACCGAACCGCGCGCGTTGCGTTTCACCCCGAACCAGCGGCATCGGGTGTGGGAAAAGAATTGCGTGGCGCTGGGCCTGGCCAGCGGGTTTCTGGAGCCGTTGGAATCGACCAACATCCATCTGATCCAGCGCGGCATCATCCGCTTGATGCAGACCTTTCCGCAGCTCATCAACGATAGCGATATCGCCGAATACAACCGCCAGGCGGCCGAAGAAATCACCCATATCCGCGATTTCGTGATCCTGCACTACCACGTCACCGACCGCCGCGACACGCCGTTCTGGCGCGATTGCGCGGCGATGGAGATCCCCGACACGCTGCGGCATCGGGTGGAGTTGTTCCGCCAGAGCGGGCGGGTGTTCCATCAGGCCAACGAACTGTTTGCCGAGAACTCGTGGGTGCAGGTGATGCTGGGCCAGGGCATCACGCCCAAGCAGCACCACCCGGTGGCCGACCTGATGGGCGATGCCGAACTCGGTCATTTTCTCGAGAACATCCGCACGCGGGTCGATGCGGCATTGGTACGGCTGCCCGCGCATGCGGACTTTCTGCGGCGCTACTGCCCCGCTCCGCCATTGCCCGAGCCGGCTACGCGGCTGCCTGCCACTCCGGTACTCGCCACCCCGGCGGCATGACATTGCGCCCGACCTCGGCGCACCCCTTGGCTTAGACCGCCCCAGCAATGCTAGATTGCCGCTTTGCCGTCCATTGCGGGAACAGTGGCCGGCGCTCGCCGCAGCAACGTTATCTATCGCACTCGGGGTAAGGGGGACGCATGTTGGATCTGACACAGGGCCGTATGGCACGCCGGATCGCGCCAGTCATTTTGCTGGTTGGCCTGGCCGCTTGCTCCAAGCAGGAAGACAAGGCCGCCACCACCGCGCCGGCCACCGGCGCCACGCCCGCGGCACCGGCCGCCGCGCCCACGCCAGCCACTGCGGTATCGCCGCAGGTGCAGTCGATGGCCGCCGACCAGCTGCGCGCATCGGCCACCAAGGCGCTGCAGGACAACCGCATGTACGCCCCGGCCGGCGACAACGCGGTGGAGTACTACCTGGCACTGCGCGAGAAGCAGCCGCAGGACGCCACCGTCAACAGCGCGCTGACCGATCTGATGCCGTACACGCTGATTGCCGCCGAACAGGGCATCAGCCGCGAAGAATTCCCCGAAGCGCAGCGCCTGATCGCGCTGATCGAAAAGGTCGACCCCAAGGCACCGGCACTGCCGCGCCTGAAGACCGGCCTGGAAGCGGGCATGAAGACCGCCGCCAACCGCTCCGAGCAGGATGCAGAACAGGCCAAGAAGCTGGTCGAAGACAAGGCCAAGCAGGCGGCCGAGCAGAAGCGTCTGGCCGAGCAGCAGACCCGCGAGGCGGCCGCTGCGCAGCAGATCGCCGCGCAACAGGAAGCCGCGCGTCAGCAGACCGCCGAAGCCGAGCGCCAGGCCGCGACGCGCCGTCAGGCCGAGACGCCGGCACCGACCCCGGCCGCCCCGCGCCCGGCACCGGCTGCGGCTGCGGCCGCTGCACCGAGCGCGCAGTCGCTGCGCCCGATCAGCACCCCGGCACCGCGCTATCCACCTGAAGCGCTGCGCGCAGGCACCTCCGGCGAAGTGCTGGTGGAACTCACGGTTGGCACCGACGGCTCGATCACCGCCTCGCGCGTGCTGCGCGCCAATCCGCCGCGCGTGTTCGACCGCGAAGCCCTCAACGCGGTCAAGCGCTGGCGCTTCGAACCGGTGGCCGCACCGGTGACCACGCGGCGCACGCTGTCGTTTAACCCGGGTGGTTGAGTGGGGCGTTGAGCGATCGAGTAGTTCTGCATGCGGCTGAGTGAGTCCGTTGGTTGCTTGATTGCTTGGTCGTTGATTGGTTGATTGGTTGATTGGTTGATTGGTTGTTGGCTCATGGCCCATGGCCCATGGCCCATGGCTGCCGATGATCGATGCACTGCACTCCCGGCGAATGTCGGGCACCAAACAAAAAGCCCGCAGCGATGCGGGCTTTTTGTTTTCTGGTGATCCGTGCCCTCATCCGCCCTTCGGGCACCTTCTCCCGAGGGGAGAAGGAGCATCACCCGGAAATCGCCAACCGCTCCTGGTGATACCGCCGCACCGCCGCATACCACAACACCGCCGCTACGCCGAAGCCAGCCAACAGATACACCGCCCAAGTCTGCGCGTTGATCTGCTCGTGGCGTATCACCTTCAGCAGCATCTGGTTCTGCGCCAGAAACGGCACCGCGAAGTGCCACAGCTGCGTCTTCAACGGATACGCCATCAGCGCATAGCCCGGCAGCATCGGCAGCAGCAACAGCCAGGTCATATGCGCCTGCGCTTCCTTCATGCTCTTGGCAGCAGCGGCCAGGTAGGTCAGCAGCGAGGTGCCCACGAACAACATCGGGACCAGGATGAAGAGCATCTGCAACATCGGCAAAAAACCAACATTGAGCTGGCGCCCCAGGTTGGAGGTGGACAACTGCGCACTCAGCTTGAACGCCAGCAACGTGAGCAACAACGACACCATGCCGATCACGCAGGCGGCGGCGATCTTGCCGCTCACAATCGCGCTACGTGGCGCCGGCGTGGCCAGCAACGGCTCCAGCGACTGGCGTTCGCGCTCGCCGGCGGTGGCATCCAGGATCAGCGAGGCGCCGCCCAGAAACGAGGTAATCACCAGCAGCACCGGCAGCAGCATCGCCATCATCTGCCCACGCTTGGCGTCGGCGGTGGCCAGGTCCTGCGCGGCGATTTCCAGCGGCCTGCCCACCTGCGCATCGATGCCGCGTGCCAGCAGGCGCAATGCACCGACCTGCTGGCTATAAGCGCTGAGCGCGGCCTGCAACCGCATGCTCGGCACGTCGGCCTCGCGCCGCGTGCTGTCCTTGATGACCTCCACCAAGGCCGGGCGGCCGGCACGCCAGTCCTCGGCGTAGCTGTCGCTGATGCGCAGCGCCACATCCACCTCCTGAGTGCGGATTGCGGCGGTCAGATCGGCAGGCGCGGCGACCGCGTTGAGCCCTTGCGCAGCCAGAAAACGCACCAGATTCGGCGCGTTCTCGCGACCGAGCGTGGGGATCTCCAGCGGCTTGTCGATCTGCGTGCGCACGCGGCTTTCGCTCAGTGCGCCCATGCCCAGAATCAGGATCGGGTACAGCAATGGCGACAGCAGCAAGGCCAATGCCAGCGTACGGCGATCGCGGCCGATATCGCGTAACTCCTTGCGCAGTACCGTCCACAGGGTGGACAACAACGATGTGGTGCTCATGCGTGCAGTCCCTCATCCGAGCCAATCGCCTTGACGAAGGCGTCTTCCAGATTGTCTTCACCGGTGGCGGCGCGCAGTTCGTCGGCGCTGCCGCAGGCCACCACCGTGCCCTTGGCAACGATGACGATGCGATCGCACAGCGCCGCCACCTCCTGCATGATGTGGCTGGAAAAAATTACGCAGCGCCCCTCTGCACGCAACTGCTGCAGAAAGCCGCGCATCGCGCGCGTGGTCATCACGTCCAGTCCGTTGGTGGGCTCGTCGAGAATCACGTTGCGCGGGTCGTGCACCAGCGCGCGCGCAATCGCGGTCTTGGTGCGCTGGCCCTGGCTGAAGCCTTCGGTCTGACGATCGAGAATATCGTCCATGTCCAACGCGGCCGACAGCAGGCGTGTGCGCTCGGCAATCAGCGTGCGCGACATGCCATGCAACTCACCGAAGTAAGCGATGTTTTCGCGTGCGGTCAGCCGCTTGTACACGCCACGCGCATCCGGCAACACGCCAAGTGCGCGGCGCACCGTGACCGGATCGCGGGCGGCGTCCACACCATCCACGGTCACGCTGCCCTGGTCAGGCGACATCAGCGTGTAGAGCATGCGCAAGGTGGTGGTCTTGCCGGCGCCGTTGGGCCCGAGCAGGCCGGTGATCTGGCCATCGGCGGCGCTGAAACTGACCCCATCGACGGCTTTCACCAGCCCGGTCTTAGTCTTGAACGATTTGTGCAGGTTGTCGACAACGATCATGCGAGCGCCTCCGTGGCGTGGTCGGTGCGGCTCATGGTTCCCATCCGTTGAACGAGGTAAACGCGGGCACGTTGTTGAGATCGGCAACGCAGCGCGCATCCAGCTCACCGGCATTGGCGGTTTCGATGAACTGCGCCATCAGCTTGGGGATGCACCCCAGCGCCATGACGCTGTGTCCCTGCCCGGGTGCAACCAGATGCCGCCCATTGGGCAGTCCCTTGAGCACGGTGTCGGCATAGCGTGGCGGCGTGACCGGATCCAGCTGACCGGACAACAGCAAGGCCGGCACCTGCGAACGCAGCGGCTCGGTGAAATCGGCGGCGCGCTTGCCGGTGGGCCACACCGGGCATGCGGCAAAGACGCTGCGCGGCACATCCTCGCCCAGCAGCAATGCCTGGTGCGCGGGCACCGGACGATAGCGGTCGGCATCTTCGGCGCACACCACCGACCATTGCATGGGCTGGTTGATCTGCATGTCCATGTGCGACAACGCCATCAGCGGCGCGTAGCGACCTGCAGCGGCTTCGTCCAGCACCAACGGCAGCAGGGCAGCGCTCTGCGGTGCGTAGGAGAAGGTAAAGGCCAGACCGATCACTGCGTCGGCGGTCACCCGATCGCGCTTGATGGCGTTGGTGCGCAGATCGCGGTACTCCACTTCCGGCGATTCGGTCTTCAAGCGGTCCATGACGGTACGCAGCTGCGTGCGCACATCGGTGGGAAAGCGCGCGCGACAGGCCGCGATGGCACGGCATTGTTCGGACTGCAGGATCAAAGCGTCTTCAAACGTGCGTGCGAACTCACCGCTGATCACCAGATCGCTAGGCGCAACGCCATCGAGCACAATGGCGCGCGTTTGGGCGGGATAGCGTTTGGCATAGTGCTGCGCCACGCGCGTTCCATAAGACACACCGATCAGGTCGATGCGTGGTGCACCCAGGGCGGCTCTGACGGCATCCAGATCGCCGATGGCTTCGGCAGTGGTGTAGTAACGCGGGTCGGTATGGCGTTGCAAGCCTTCGGCACATTGCTGCGCATAGGCGGTCAATTCTTCCGGACTGGACGCCATGCCGGCCTGCAACGGCTTGCCATCGGCTGTCTCGCACCGCATGGGGTGAGATCCCCCGGTGCCGCGTTGATCGACCAGAAAAATGTCGCGATTTTTGCGTACCTCGCGTAACGCAGCCGCTGCGATGGCGGCAGCCTCGGTCGCCGATTGCCCCGGCCCACCGGCGATGAAGAACACCGGATCGGGCTTGTTGCCAGCGCCGGCATCGCTTTCCAGCCAGGCGATCTTCAAGTCGATCCTGCGCCCTGTCGGTGCGGCCGGATTCTCCGGCACGCGCAGGCTTGCGCACTGCGCTTCGATATTGCCGGCCGCGCTGCCGGAACTCAGCGTGCACGGTACGAATTGCAGCGTGCCGTAGCGATTGGCTGCGGCCGTGCCGGTCTGCGTGGTTGCCGCACGTGGCTGCGCGCTGCCGGGTGCAGTTGCGCCAGCCTTGGTTGCAGCAGGCGCATCTTTCGCAAGCGCGTTTTCAGCAGGTTTGTCTGCACGCTGACATCCGGCAGCCAGCATCGCGATCAGCAATGCCGCTACCACTGTGGGTTGCTTCACCATGTTCACCATCTCTCCTGGTATCCCCTATTCCCTGACGCCGCAGCCGGTCGGGTGTGACCGTTGCGACTACTGCCCGTCTTCAAACAGAAACACGTGCTCAATCGATTTCCCGAACAAACGCGCGATGCGAAACGCCAACGGCAAACTGGGATCGTACTTGCCGGTCTCCAGCGCATTGATGGTCTGCCGCGACACGCCCAGCCGCTCTCCCAATTCGCCTTGCGACCAACCGCTGGCCTCGCGCAATTCGCGTACGCGGCTGTTCATTGAAAGCGACGTGCGTTGATGCTTTTGGTGATGCCGTAAATTCCGCACAACAGCGGAAACACCCACAGCATCGCCACCGTTGCGGGGATGTCGATCAGCTCGGCGGCCTGCAGAAACCCACCGGTCATATACGCGCCGCTGACCAGGCCGGCGGCAATGGCGATCGACTCCAGTTCGATCCGTCGCTGCATCTCGTCCGAGTCGCGCACGTAGCGCGCCACCGCGCGGATCACCAACGCCACCAACACTGCGGGCAACAACGCGATCAGCACGCGCGCCCAGTTCGGGTCCACGTGGGCCAGCAGGTATTTCCAGACCAGCATCACCACCACGTACAACATCATCGGCACGCCGAATTCGCGCTGATAACGCCGCGCCAATGCGGGACGCGTGCTGTCGCGCATGCTGCCGCGCGACAGCCAAAACAGCAGCGCCAGCAACAGGCACGACACGCCCGCACCTGCACACAACCCGGCAAGGTAAGCGCTCAGTGGCAACAGCCGCCAATGGCCAAGCGCACCCACTGCGAGCAAGCCCAACCCCAGGCAGAGCGCGACCAGCGCGTTGCGGTTGTAGCTGGTCATGAGCTGCGCCTCTTCTGCGCTGTTGCGCTCGATGGCAGGCCAACGCTCCCCATCTCGGCACTGCCGCGCATCAACCGCTGCGCCGGCCAGCCCTGTGTGCAATCCGATTGCCAATGCTGCTGATGCATCCCTTTCACCTGTCAAGTCAACTTGACAGGCACGATGCTCTTGACGTGGCCAACTGTCAAGCACCCTTTACACGTCCGGCGACGCGCGGGCTGCCGTGTGTTTGCCGATTCAACCACGGCGAGAGGAGATGCATCCACATCCCTTCTGCAGCGCTGCACCGGAGCTGGGTTACGCTCCCTGATCAACTATTGGTGGGAGCGATGATGCGTCTGAAGATCTTGTTGGCAGTCGCATTGAGTGGCTGCATGGCGACCTCGGCAGTGGCGCAAGAAATCGCACCTGCGCCGCGCACGATCCAGGTGGATCTGGCTGCCGCCAGCGGGCCGGTCGACCGTTTCTACGCTCTGTCGATTGGCTCGGACTTCCCCGGCACCTTGATCCGCAGCGACACCCAGGCACACCTGGTTCCTGCCGTGCAGGAGTTGGGCTTTCGCTACATCCGCTTCCACGATGTCTTCCATGACGTGCTCGGCACGGTGAAAGAAGTCGACGGAAAACTCGTCTACGACTGGACCAAGCTGGATCAGCTCTACGACGCGCTGCTGGCCAAGCGCATTCGTCCGTTCGTGGAATTGGGCTTTACCCCGAGCGCGATGAAAACCTCCGAGCAGACGCTCTTCTACTGGAAGGGCAACACCTCGCATCCGGATCCGGCCAAGTGGACGCAGCTGATCGATGCCTACGTGCGCCACATCCGCGCGCGCTACGGTGCCGACGAAGTGCGGCAATGGTATTTCGAGGTGTGGAACGAGCCCAACCTCAAGGATTTCTGGGAGAACGCCGACCAGCAGGCCTACTTCGCTCTGTACGCGAACACCGCACGCACGATCAAGGCGATCGACCCGCAACTGCGGGTCGGTGGTCCGTCCACGGCCGGTGCGGCATGGGTGCCGGAACTGTTGGCCTATGTGGCACACAACAAACTGCCGATCGATTTTGTCAGCACGCACACCTACGGCGTGGATGGCGGGTTTCTCGATGAAGACGGCAAGCAGGACACCAAGTTGTCCGCATCGCCGGATGCCATCGTTGGCGATGTGCGACGGGTGCGCGCGCAGATCCAGGCCTCGCCGTTCCCGGATCTGCCGCTGTATTTCACCGAGTGGAGCAGCAGCTACACGCCGCGCGATTTCGTCCACGAAAGTTACATCAGCGCGCCCTACATCCTGACCAAGCTCAAACAGGTGCAAGGCCTGGTGCAGGGCATGAGTTACTGGACCTATACCGATCTGTTCGAAGAGCCCGGCCCGCCGCCCACGCCCTTCCACGGTGGCTTCGGGCTGATGAATCGCGAAGGCATCCGCAAGCCGGCCTGGTTTGCCTACAAGTACTTGAACGCACTCAAAGGCCGCGACATTCCGCTGCGCGACGCACACGCATTTGCGGCGGTGGATGGCCAACGCATCGCCGCGTTGGCATGGGATTGGCAGCAGCCGGTGCAGGCGGTGAGCAATACGCCGTTCTATACCAGACAGGTGCCCAGCACCGAGAGCGCGCCAGTGCTGTTCCGGCTGACGCAGGTGCCGGCCGGCACGTATCAGCTGCAGGTGCGCAAGACCGGCTACCGGCGCAACGACCCGTTGTCGCTGTACATCGACATGGGCATGCCCAAGGACCTGGCGCCGCGTCAGCTGACCCAGCTGCAGCAGGCCACGCGCGATACGCCCGAACAGGACCGCCGCGTGCGCGTCGGCGCCGATGGCGTGGTGGAGATCCGCGTGCCGATGCGCAGCAACGATGTGGTGCTGATGACGTTGGAACCGTCTCCGCGCTGAGGACCGGCAACCACTGCTGAGCGTTCTTACTTCAGATAGGTCTTGAGGATGGCGGTGATGTCTTCCACCGCCAGCTCGCGGTCACCCAGCGCATCCGGTGCCGCCACGTGATGCTTGAGGTGCTCGCTGAGCAACTCGACCATCAGCCCCTGCGCCGCGCCGCGGAACGCCGCCACCTGCGTCAACAACGCAGTGCAGTCCACGTCCTGCGCCAGGGCTTTTTCCAGCCCCTCCACCTGCCCGCGGATCCTGCGCACGCGCGCGAGCAGTTTGGATTTGTCCTGATTCAGATGTGCCATTGCCATATACCCCCTGGGGGTATCCGAGATACCATAGGGGGGTATCGTAGCCAGAGCCCCTTCCGATGTCGATCACGCACGCCGCGCCGCACTGCGCGCAGTCGCACACCTTTGCCAGCACCAACCCGCTGGCCGAACACAGCACCCGCAAGGCCGTCATCCTGACCGTGGTCATGATGGTGGTGGAAATCGTCGGCGGCTGGACACTCAACTCCATGGCCTTGCTCGCCGATGGCTGGCATATGAGCTCGCACGCGCTCGCCCTGGGGCTTGCGTTGTTCGCCTACCGCTTCGCGCGGCGCAACGCCAACGATGTGCGTTTCACCTTCGGCACCTGGAAGGTCGAAGTGCTGGGTGGCTACACCAGTGCGATGCTGCTGTTGGGCGTTGCCGGCCTGATGGCATTTCAATCAGTGGAACGGCTGTTTTCGCCCAAACCCATCCAGTATCAGGAGGCCACGGTCATTGCAGTCATCGGCTTGCTGGTCAACCTGATCTGCGCCTGGTGGTTACGCGATTCGCATAGCCATGGGCATGACCACGGCCATCACCATGGGCATGGGCACGGCCATGAGCACGCGCATGACGGTCATGGTCATGGTCATGGTCACCACGACGGTCACGCCGATCTCAATCTGAGAGCGGCGTATCTGCACGTGGTCGCCGACGCGGCGACTTCGGTCTTGGCGATTGTCGCGCTGGTCGCCGGCATGCATTGGGGCGTGACCTGGATGGATCCGATCATGGGCATCGTCGGCGCGGTGCTGGTCACTGTCTGGGCGTGGGGACTGCTGCGCAGTACCGGCCGCGTGCTGCTGGATGCAGAGATGGATGCCCCGGTGGTGGAAGAAGTGAAGCAGGTCATCGCCGAGCTGCCGCATGCGATCGAGATCGGCGACCTGCATGTCTGGCGCGTCGGCAGCGATCGCTATGCTTGCGTGGTCAGTCTGATCACCGCGGCAGATATCGATGCGAAGCTGGTTCGCGAGGCGCTGCAGATTCACGAAGAACTGGTGCATATCACCGTCGAGTTGCAGCGCCCGGCACTGCACGCAGCGCGGGCGTAGCACCGCCTATGCGCAACCGCATGCACGTTGCATGCGGCACAGCGTGCATGCAGCTGCCGGCGCTATCGCTGCGCTGCGGACCTGGTTGCTCAGGTCTTCGAAGGCGCCGGGCTGACGTATTTCTCGCGGCGGATCTGCGCGTTCGGCAGGCCGGCTGCCTTCAAGGCTTCGATGCAGCTGTCCACCATGTCCGGGTTGCCGCACAGGTAGGCGATGTCGCCTTGCGCATCGGGCGCGAACTCCGCCAGCTGCTGCTGCACGTAGCCATGCCGCACATCGGCATGCGGCTGGTCGGGCAGCTCGCGCGAGAAACACGGCACGTAGCGGAACTGCGGGTGCGCATCGGCAAACGCACGGAAGTCATCGCCGTATAGCAATTCGGAAGGCGTGCGCGCGCCCTGCAGCAGCACCACCTGCACGCCACGGCTGGCGATCGCCTCGGCCAGCAACGGCAGCATCGAGCGGTACGGGGTGACGCCGGTACCAGTGGCGATCAGCACATAGCGCCGGTTGTGGTCGCCCGGTGGCAGGCAGAAGCGGCCGTACGGCCCGCTTGCCTGCAACTGGTCGCCGATCTGCAGGCCTTCGAACAGCGCAGTGGCCGAGCCGCCGGGCACGAAGCTCACCGCGATATCCACCGCCTCGCCCGGTCCGAACGCGTGGTCGTGGATGGTCGCCAGCGAATAGCTGCGCTTGGTCGGCGTGCCATCGGCGCCGCTGAAATGGATCTGGATGAACTGCCCGGGCTGGAAATCCAGCGGCTGCCCGTCGTCACGCAGGAACTGGCAGTGGGCCACGGTGGGCGCAATCATGCGCCGGTCGACAAGCTTGAGGGGGAATTGAACGGGCACGAACGTATTTAGGACAGTCTGTGATCGGGGCTTGCCCCCGCGGGCTTCTATAATAACGGCCTGCAACTCGCTGCGCCGTCACGCTGACGCGAAGGAACATCTTGAATTCCCCATCTCCGATCACCGCACCCGCGCTGCGTGTGTGCGATCTGCGCAAGACCTACGACAACGGCACCCAGGCGCTCAAAGGCGTCTCGCTGGACGTGGCGCCGGGCGATTTCTTCGCCCTGCTCGGCCCCAATGGCGCCGGCAAATCCACCCTGATCGGCATCATCAGCTCGCTGGTGAATCTGTCTGCCGGCCAGGTGGAAGTGTTCGGCACCGACCTGGTCCAGCACCGCAGCGATGCGATGCGGCTGATCGGTCTGGTCCCGCAGGAGGTCAACTTCAACCTGTTCGAAAAACCCTTCGACATCCTGGTCAACTACGCCGGTTTCTATGGCATGCCGCGTGCCGAGGCCGAACGGCTGGCCGAAGCGGAGCTGCGCCGCTCGCACCTATGGGAAAAGGCCCAGGTGATGAGCCGCACGCTGTCCGGCGGCATGAAGCGCCGGCTGATGATCGCCCGCGCCATGATGACCCAGCCGCGGCTGCTGATCCTGGACGAGCCCACCGCCGGCGTGGACATCGAGATCCGCCGCGACATGTGGCGCGTGCTCAAGGAGATCAACGCAGCCGGCACCACCATTATCCTGACCACGCACTACCTGGAAGAAGCCGAGCACCTGTGCCGCAACCTGGCCATCATCAACCACGGCCAGATCGTCACTCAGGGCCCGATGCGCGAATTGCTGGCCAAGCTCGACGTGGAAGGCTTTTTGTTCGATATCGACGGTGATCTGCCAGCCGAATTGCCGGTGATCGAAGGCACCACGCTCACCGCCATCGACGGCCACACGCTGGACCTGGACATGCCGCGCGCGATGGACCTCAACCGCGTGTTCGCCACGCTCGGCAGTGCCGGTATCCGGGTGCGCTCGATGCGCACCAAGAGCAATCGGCTGGAAGAGCTGTTCGTGCGCTTGACCGGTGATGCGCCGGCGCCAGACGCCGCCGCACCCGCGACGCCCATTCCCAACGGCACACCGCCAACGCAGCCGCGCAGCGGAGGCCAGCCATGAACGAGATCCGCACCGTGACCGAACCCACCAACGCACGCCGCAACTGGATTGCGCTGGGCACCATCGTGCGCCGCGAAGTGCAGCGCATCCTGCGCATCTGGGGCCAGACCCTGGTGCCGCCGGCCATCACCATGACGCTGTACTTCCTGATCTTCGGCGGGCTGATCGGCTCGCGCGTGGGCGACATGGGCGGCTACAGCTACATGCAGTTCATCGTGCCGGGCCTGGTGATGATGAGCGTGATCCAGAACAGCTACGGCAACATCTCATCGAGCTTCTTCGGCGCCAAGTTCGGCCGCCATGTGGAAGAACTGCTGGTCAGCCCGATGCCCAACTGGGTGATCCTGTGGGGCTACGTCTCCGGCGCGGTGCTGCGCGGGGTGATGGTCGGCGCGCTGGTGCTGATCATCGCGATGTTCTTCACCCCCGTACGCATCCCGCATCCGCTGGTGACGCTGAGCACGGTGGTGCTGGGCGCGATCATCTTTTCGCTGGCCGGCTTCGTCAACGCGGTGTACGCCAAGAAGTTCGACGACGTGGCGATCGTGCCCACCTTCATCCTGACCCCGCTGACCTATCTGGGCGGCGTGTTCTATTCGGTGAAGTTGCTGCCACCGTGGGCCGAAGCGGCCACCCACGCCAACCCGATCTTCTACATGGTCAACGCCTTCCGTTACGGCCTGCTCGGCAGCTCGGACGTGCCGATCTGGGTGGCCTACGCGCTGATGCTGGGCTTTGTCGCGGTGCTCAGCGCACTGGCGCTGTGGTTGCTGCGCCGTGGTGTGGGCTTGCGGAGCTGATGACGATGGCGATGCATATCCTCATCCTCGGCGCCGGCGGCACCGGCGGTTATTTTGGTGGACGTCTGGCGCAGGCCGGGGTCGATGTCACCTTCCTGGTGCGCGATGCGCGTGCGGCGCAGTTGCAGGCCGATGGCCTGCGCATCCGCAGCCCGCTCGGTGATGCGGATCTGCCGGTGGTGCATGTCACCGCGCAGGACCTGCCGGCGCTGGTGGCGCAGCGGCCGTTCGATCTGGTGATCCTCAGCTGCAAGGCCTACGACTTGGACAGCGCGATCGAGGCGATTGCGCCGGCGGTGGGCGAGCACACCACGGTGCTGCCGATCCTCAACGGTCTGCGGCACTACGCAGCGCTGGACGAGCGCTTCGGTGCAGCGCGGGTGTTGGGCGGGCTGTGCTTCATCAGTGCGACCAAGGGCGAGCACGGCGAGATTCTGCACCTGGGCAAGCCGGCGGCGATGACCTTCGGTGAGCGCAGTGGCAGTGCCAGCTCAGCGCGGGTGCAGGCGTTTGCTGCGGTATGCGCGCAGGCAGGCATCACCCATGTGGCCAGCGAGCAGATCGCGCAGGAGCAGTGGATCAAGTACAGCTTCCTCACCGCACTGGCGGCGGCCACCTGCCTGATGCGTGCGCCGGTCGGTGCGATCGTGGCCACCGACGATGGCCGCGCGTTGATCAACGGCTTGTACAACGAATGCCTGTGGGCCGCCGATGCGGCCGGGCAGCCGATTCCGGAAGCTGCGCGCGCCAAGGCGCTGCAGACCTTGTTGCAGGTGGATTCGCCGCTCAAGGCCTCGATGCTGCGCGATCTGGAAGCCGGCCAGGACGTGGAAGCGGCGCAGATCGTTGGCGACATGCTGAAGCGCGTGCGCGAAACCGGACGCAACGCGCCGCTGCTGATGGCGGCGAATGTGCATCTGCAGGCGTATCAGGTGTTGCGGCATAGCTGATGCTGTTGGGGTGTGCGGGCGGTTGTTGGGCTGCGTGTAAACCGTACCCCCATCCGCCCTGCGGGCACCTTCACCCGTTGGGGGAAGGGTTGATGTCGATACGTCGAGGTGGCACGGCGTATCGCTGCATGTCATGCGATGCCGCGCGCCGCGCGCGATAGAAATCGGCATTGCCACTGCCTTCGCGCTGCAACGACGCGTTGCACACGATGCTCTGCATCCCCTCGCCCGTCGTGCTCGCCATGAAACTGCTCAGCCACCTGTTCCGTGCCGGTCACTTCGTGATCCTGGCGTTTTTCGTGCTGTGCGCGGCGGGTCTGGTGGCGATGGCCGGGCTGGAGCTGTGGCACGGGTTTACCCCCGGCGGCGACATGGTGGTGCGCGATCGCTTCAACGTGGTGCTGGAGGCGATCGGCCTGCTCACCGTGGCGCTGGTCACGCTGGAACTGGGCCAGACCATCTTCGAAGAAGAAATCCTGCGCGATGTCAAAGTCAGCGGCCCCACACGGGTGCGGCGCTATCTGTCGCGCTTTTTCGTGGTGATCGTGATTGCGCTGGCGATCGAAACCCTGGTGTCCATCTTCGAGCTGATGCACGACGACCCGGCCAAGCTGCCGTATGCGGCGGCGGTTGGCCTGTGCGCGGCGCTGCTGCTGATCGCCTGGGGCGTATTCGTCAAACTCAACCGCAGCGCCGAAGAGCTGGAGCCCGAGGCGATGGAAGAAACCAAGCGCGAGGACCGCGAAGTCGAGGAGTAAGCACTTCGCGCGCGGCCGCATGGCGTTGCGCTATAGCGGTCGACAGAGCCGTCATTATTTTTCAGTGGCTAACAAAGCGTAGCGAGTGGTCGTCAGATGGATGCGGACGGCGCGGAGGAACCGGAGTGTACGGGTGGTACATGCCGATTCCGAGCACCGGCCTAGCCCGCCTGGTTGTCGCGCAGTAGTTTTGATAGCCGCTCTTACTCAGGGTCGTGCAATGGCAGCCGCTGACCCTGGAGCACGTAGACGCATCGCCTCGGCGGATTCTTCCGCGCTGCGCTCCGGATCCGTGTCGACCAACGCGATCGCCGGCCGGCGCTCACGGCGCGACAGCAGGGTGATCCAGCCGGCCTCGATCGTGGTGATGCTGCCCGCCGGGTCGCCGCGACCGACCTGATGCCCACTGCTGCGCGGCTGGTCGGCCGCGATGTCCTGCCCGACCTCGGCGACCACACCACGCACCTTGATCCGGTCGCCCGTGCGTACGCGCGTGCCCATCCGCATCGTGTACTCGCTCTCACCGGGTACACCGATTCCGGTGTCATAGCCCTGATCGAGCACGAACACGGCGTCGGAGGTCGCATCCACGCCATCGCCTTCGTCCTGTACAAACCAGCCCACCACCTTGCCGCGATGGCCATTGCCCAGGGTTTCGGCAAGCTCCTGGCCCATCTCGTCGCTATCGCCCGCCAGGCTGCGGGTCACGATGCCTTCAATGGCCACTTTTTTCCCAAGCAGCGGACTGATGTCGGCGCTGCCCTGGATGCGACCGATCAGCACGCGATCCGGATCCATCGGCGCAACGGCCTTGTCACTCTGGGCCGGCAGCGGCGCGCGGCACGCGCCGAGCAGCGCGGTCATCATCAGCACCGCCATCCAGCGCGGTGCGCGGATCCTTCGCATCGCATGACTTCCTGTGAGTAAAGAGACCGAGTCTACCGCGCGCACCACTGCCGCCTACCGCAAGCGGTTCAGGCCTGCGGTGCGGGCAACGGCGTCACCGTGGTCGGCTTGCCATCGGCGCCGAGCGCAATCATCACGAAGTGGCCGCGCGTGCACAGCTCGCGCGCGCCGCTGAGCAGATCCTCGGCGATCAGCTCCACTTCCACCTTGATCGAGCTGCGCCCCACCGACACCACGCGCGCGATGGTTTCCACCATCTGGCCCTGCCGGATCGGCAATTTGAAATCCACCTGATCCGAACGCGCGGTCACCACCGCACGCCGCGCATAGCGCGAGGCTGCCAGAAACGCGGCCTTGTCCATCCACGCCAATGCCTGGCCGCCGAACAACGTGCCCATGTGGTTGGTGTGGTTGGGGAATACGATCTCGACCATGCGCACTTCGGTCGGGGGAGGCGTCTGCGGGCTGTCTGACATGCGGGTTTCCAAAGAGGGGGATGTGCGGCCATTGCGTGCCAAAGCGATTGCAACAGCCGAACGCGCGCCGGAGATGCCTTCAGGCCGCAGCGGCGTCCGCCGGAACGCAGCGCCGCTGCTGTGTCGCTGTCCGTCGTGCCTACGCTGGCGCAGATACGCGTTGGAGGAAATGCTGCTGGCTCAACTGCATTGGTCGATGGCTGGCAGTCTGCGTGGCGCATGCCCGCGCACTGCGTTGCGCGCGATATGTTTTTTATCGGGAATGCGGTCGCGGCCGGGGCCGCTCCTACGAGAGCGCTGAGTTCACGTCATCGTTCGCTTGTCGATACGGCGGCGTGTACCGAGATCTTCGATGACGCGCATCGAAGATAGGTTACATCGACGACTCAGAGGCTGCTCTTGACCGCGGTTTCCACCTGCGCCGGCGACTGGAAGCCCGGCAGGCGCGCCACTTCGCTGCCATCGCGATACAGCGCCAGCGTCGGCGTCTGGCGCAGGCCGAGGTCGCGGAAAAATTCTTCGCCCACCACTTCCAGCTTCACTTTCAACAAGGCCACACCGTCGGCCGCAGCGCTGACGGCGAACTTGTCCAGCGACATATCGAGCATGCGGCAGCCCGGGCAGTTGTCCTTGTAGAAATCCACCAGCGCGCGTGGATGCGCAGCCAAGGCGGCGGTGTAGTGCTCAGGCGAGGTGACGGTAATGGTCTGCATCATGGAATTGATTCTTGCATTGGGCCAGGACCGCATCGGTCCAGGTAGCGATGGCCTGCGCATCGCGCACGCCGTGGGGCATCTGTTCGATGGTCAAACGTGGAAACGGGCTGGCGAAGAACTGTGCCATACGGTGCACCGCGCCGCAGAAATAGTCTTCGCCCCACTGCGTTTCGCCGGTGCCGAACACCGCCACCTGCGGTGGCTTGCCCAGCGTTTCGACCAGCTCGACGATGAAGCGTTTCATCTCTGCCGGTGTACGGCCACCGTTGTCGGTCCAGCTACCGAGCAGAACCAGTTCGTACTGTCCCGGCGCGTGCGGCACTTGCGCCAGCGTCTGCACATCGGTTTCCACCCAGGTCACCGCATGACCAGCGGCTTCGCAGCGCAAGGCCACACTGCGTGCAACATCACGCGTGTTGCCGCTGAGCGATGCGAGTGCAAGCAGGATGTTCATGGGGCGGGGATTGGGGAGTCGGGATTGGGGATTCGTTGAAGCGCTGAGAGTCGGGATTGGGGATTCGCAAGAGCGCATCAAGTGCTTGTTGCAGATGTCTAAGTCCCAGTCTTTAATCCAGGATCCGTATAGGCGCTTCGATGCTGCCGTGACGAATCCCAAATCTCGAATCCCTGCTTTTTCAACAAATCTCAAATCCCGAATCCCGGCTCCTCACAGATCGTCGAAGCCGTTATCCGAATTGGTCTTCTTGTACGAGGCATTCCGCATTTCGAAGAAGTCGGTCTTGGTCTCGGTGAAGTTGTCGGCGTAGGCCTTGATCCACGGCATCACGTTGTCGTTGGCGCCTTCGTACAGCTTCTCGATGCCGAGCATGCCGGCCATCTTGTTGGCGCGGTACTTCACGTAGCGGATCATCTCGTCCACGTCGATGCCGTCGATGCCGTCCAGCACTTCGGCCGTCCACACCGTTTCCAGGTCGATCGCGTGCTCGAAGGCCTTGTGCACGTAGTCGGTGAGCTGGTCGCCCTGCAGCGCCTGGTTCTCGCCGATGATGGCGCGGATCAGTTCGCTGATGAACTTGGAATGGGCCAGCTCGTCGCGGTTGATGAAGCTGATGATCTTGCCGGTGCCGGTCATGCGGTTCTGGCGCACCAGATTGTAGAAATACGCAAAGCCGGAATAGAAGTTGATGCCTTCCAGGATCGAGGACTGGATCAGCGCGCGGATCAGCGTTTCGGCCGTCTTGTCGCGCAGGAAGTCGTCGTAGGCACCCATGATCGGCGCGTTGCGCTTGATGATGGTCGGGTGCGTGCGGGCAAGCTCGAACACGCGGTTCTGATCGGCCAGGCCGGTGATCGAGGCCAGCACGTAGCTGTAGCTCTCGTTATGGATCACTTCCTGCTGGCCGATGATCGCGGCATTGGCATGCGCGGCCGGGTCGGTGATGTATTCGGCAACGTTGTAGATGAAGCGCGTCTGCGGCGAATCCAGCGTGGCCAGCAAGCCGATGATCGAATCGTAGGCGTTCTTTTCGCGCGCCGACAGCTCGTTGTACTGGCGCGCGTCGCCCTTCATGTCCACCTCGTCGGGGATCCAGAAGTTGGTCGACAGCTCCTTGTAGGCCCGATAGAAGGACGGGTACGGGATGTCGTTCCAGTTGAGGATGCCGGAGGTCTGGCCATTGATGATGGCGGTGGAGCGATTGGGGTGACGCGGCTCCAGGATCTTGATGCGCTCAAGCGGTGTTGCGGACATGGGTCTCTACTCGTGTTTCAGGCGTCGCCCACATGTGCAACAGGGACGACGGCAGCAATCGTTCTGGAGGAAAGCCCCCTGAGTCAGGGGGCGCGCCAAAGGCGCGGGGTGTGGGAGCTGATGAGCCGGGGCCCACGGTTCGCAAGCGAACCGTGGGGAGCTGAAGCGCGAATGCGCTTTAGCTCGAACACCACTCGCATTCGCTGATGTCGATATCGTTGGAGCGCACGTAGTACGTGGTCTTCAGGCCTTCGCGCCAGGCGGTCATGTGCAGATCCAGCAACGTGCTCGCACGGATGGTGCTGGGCACGTAGAAGTTGAAGCTGATCGACTGGTCGATGTGGCGCTGACGACGCGCGTTCTGGCGCACGCTGGCGAACTGGTCGACCTTGTAGGCGCCCTTTTCGTAGTACGGCCAGGTTTCCAGCGACAGGCCCGGCGCGGCGACCGGACGACGGAAGTCCTTCTTCTCTTCGTAGTAGAACGCGCTGTAGATCGGGTCGATCGAGGCGGTGGAACCGGCGATCTGCGCGGTGCTCATGTTCGGCGCAACCGCCAGCATCCAGGCGTTACGCACGCCATTGACGGCCACCTGTGCGGACAACTCCAGCCACTGCGGGCTGTTGTAGTCGCGCGCACGGAAGTACTCGCCGGTGTGCCAGTCGCTGCCGCGGAACACGCTGTAGGTGCCCTTTTCCTTGGCCAGCTCCATGCTCGCCTGGACAGTCAGATAGTTGATGCGCTCGTACAGCTCGTCGCTGTAATCCTCGGCTTCCTTGGCGTTCCAATGGATGGACTTCTGCGCCAGCAGATGGTGCCAGCCGAAGGTGCCCAGACCGATGGCGCGGTACTTCTGGTTGGTGATGGTGGCCTGCGGCACCGGCAGCTGATTCAGATCGATCACGTTGTCGAGCATGCGCACCTGGATCGGGATCAAGCGCTCCAGCACGTCGGCGCCCAGCAGATCGGCCTGGTCGTCCTGCGCGATGATCGCGCGGCCCAGGTTGATCGAGGACAGGTTGCACACGACGAAGTCGCCCGCCTTCTTGGTGGTGACGATCTGATTGCCGCTGATGATCTCCTGCATCATCCGCGTCGGACTCATGTTCTGCAGGATCTCGGTGCACAGGTTGGACGAATAGACCATGCCCTCGTGCTTGTTCGGGTTCTTGCGATTGACTTCATCGCGATAGAACATGAACGGGTTGCCGGTTTCCAGCTGGCTGACCATGATGCGCTTGAAGATTTCGATCGCCTTGACGGTCTTGCGCGTGATGCGCTCGTCGGCGACGACTTCTTCATACTTGCGACGGAAGCTGCTGTTGGCGTCGCCCTTCTTCTCGTCGTAGAAGTCCTGCAGGTACCAGCCCTTGATGCGCTTCACTTCGTGCGGATCGAACAGGTACCAGTCGCCGCGACGCTCGACCGCTTCCATGAACAGGTCCGGGATGCACACCGAGGTGAACACGTCGTGCGCGCGCAGGCGCTGGTCGCCGTTGTTCAGGCGCAGATCCAGGAACGACTCGATGTCGCGGTGGAAGATATCCAGATAGACCGCGATGGCGCCCTTGCGCTGGCCCAGCTGATCCACCGACACCGCAGTGTTGTTGAGCTGCTTGATCCACGGCACCACGCCGCCGGACGAATTGGACACGCCGCGGATCGCCGAACCGGACGAACGCACATAGCCCAGGTACGCGCCGACGCCGCCGCCGTGCTTGGACACGCGCGCCACATCGGTGTTGGAGTCATAGATGCCCTGCAGGCTGTCGTCGACGGTGTCGATGAAGCAGCTCGACAGCTGGCCGCCGACCTTGCCGGCATTGGCCAGCGTGGGCGTGGCCACGGTCATGTACAGGTTGGACAGCGCCCAGTAGGCCTCGCCCACCAGCTGCATGCGGCGCTCGCGGCTGCCCTTGCCGGTGCCGATCTCGTCCTGCATCAGATACAGCGCAATCGTCAGCCAACGCTCCTGCGGCAGCTCGAACACGCCGCGCGAGTTGTCGGTGGCCAGGTAACGGGTGGCCAGCAGGTACAGGCCATTGTAGGCAAACAGCTTGTCGCGCTCCGGCTCGATCATCTTGCCGGCTTCGATCAGCTCGTCCTTGGAGTAGCGGCGCAGGATGTCGTTGGAATAGACATTGCGGTCGGCCAGGCTCTCCTGCAGGCCGACGAACGAGCCGTACTTCTGGCTGGCGTCGTAGAACCGGTTGCGGCTGGCGCGCTTGTACAGGCGGCGCAGGTACAGACGCGCAGCGAAGTGCTCCCACTCCGGGGTGGTCAGATCGACGCGGGCCTCGGCCTCGCGGATTAGATGGTCGACCAGGTCGTCGGCGTTGACGCTGTCCTTGCGGTCGACAAAGCCGAACACCGAACGCTTGTAGTCGGCCACGTCCAGCTGCGGGAATTCGGCATGGATCTGGTCGATGGCGCGCTCCAGGCGCTCCGGCTCGAACGGAATCTTGCGGTTGCCGGCTTCCTTGGTGATCCAGGTGGAGACGGTTTGTTCTTCGATGGTCTGTGCGTGCATTGCAATGGCTTGGCGGGGGGGCGGCACAACATCCGACGGGTCGGTCAATTCAGGCGCGCCGCAACCAGGTGCACCGACACTGGCCGGAACGCTGGGGGTGGTGGCTAAGGTACCGGCGGCGATCGCGGCAAGGGTGTCGTTGGTGGTCATGCGTCCTCCATGCGTAGGCACACGAACCCGGCTGGGGACGGGCTGCGGCCGATTCTCCGGACTCCCTGGACAGCGATGACGGTGGGCGACGACCAGCACGCAAGACCCAAGGTCTGCGGCGGCATCGACACCACCAGCCATCTCCTTACCGGAGATTCCACGGCCGCCACCGCGCGGTGTGCTGTCGCGCAGTGGTCGGTGGCGAAACAACAGCGGCGCAACGAGACCACGCCGCCTGCTCCAGGCGACGCCCGGATGGCTGTGATCGTTCATTGCTGCCGCCGCGGAGAGGCTTTTGATTGGCAACCTGCTGCAAATCATGCTCTCACTGGTCCGGACGCCTTGGGGCGACCAACCACCGACTCCCCCAAGATAGTGGGGTGCTAGGGAGGGGTCAACACCAAATGTGGGAAAAACCCGCAAACCCTTGTGGCACAAAGCACTGTCTGACGAACGGTCGGCGGGAGGCTGCGAACCTGTCCAAGTGGACTGCGCAGTCAAGGCCTAAACCGGCATTTCTATCGACCAGTTGGGTCCGGTTGGGTTGGCTCCGACACGCATCGATGCTGAAGCCGGTCACAGTTGGCCGTGACTGCCTCAGGCGGCACCGCACGCTTGGCGCGCCTGGTCTGACGGCGGCATATCCGCAACACGCGCCAATGCCCTTCATCAGCGCGGAGCCCTACAACCAGGCATCGCCCGGGCGATTGACCGACGCGGAGCGATGTCACGCGGCCCCCCGGCAACGCGAGGAGCTCGCCATTGCCGAATCTAGGTCGAGGGCGCGGTGCCCTCACCGCTCGCGGGACACGCCGTGAATCCATCCCTGGATGCTCGGTGGCGGCATCCATGCCGCCACACGGTCCGGCAATCGGCGAGGACACCGCACCAGACAGTTTGCTGACTGTTTTATTGAAAGCTATGCACACCGATCAACTCGACTGGTCCTTGCCCGCCCTCCGTCGCGGGACCTTACGCGGCATGGATGCCGCGTAAGAGCCTACATGGACGTACTTGCGGCGTGTCCCGCGAGGGTGGGCGGGCAAGGGCCCTGCAGCAAACTCACAGCGTCGAGGGCGCGGCGAGGACACTGCACCAGAAAGTTAGTCGGTTGCTTTATCGAAAACCGCGCACACCGACCAACTCGACTGGTCCTTGTCCGCCCACCGTCGCGGGACCTTACGCGGCATGGATGCCGCGTAAGAGCCTACACGGACGTACTTGCGGCGTGTCCCGCGATGGTGGGCGGGCAAGGGCCCTGCAGCCAAGCCACAGATCCAGCGGCACCTACCCAATGACCACGAAAACGCTTGCGAGCCGATCTTAAGTGAACAGCATTACGCCCTGAGCGCGGCCCGTGAGCGGCATCAGATCTCGGTCGGGCCGACGTGGTGGCGCTTGCGGTAGCGGATCGACGACCACACCGAGGCGGCAATGAAGGCCACCCCGATCAGGCCGGTCAGCACTTCCGGCACGTGGTACACGGTGCCGACCAGCATGATGATCGCCAGCACGCCGATGGCGTAATGCGCGCCGTGCTCCAGGAACACGAATTCGTCCAACGTGCCCTTGTGCACCAGGTAGACCGTCATCGAGCGCACGAACATCGCGCCGATCGCCAGGCCCAGCATGATGATGACCACATCGCGGGTGATCGCGAACGCACCGATCACCCCATCGAACGAGAACGAAGCGTCCAGCACTTCCAGATACAAAAACGCGGCGATGCCCGAGCGCTTGGCCGGGCCCATGCCGTCTTCGCTCTCTTCGGACTCGAACAAGGCATCCACGCTGCCCACCAGCAGATACAGCAGGATGCCGCCCAGGCCGGCGAACAGCACGCTCTGGAAGACCGCATCGGGCAGGAACAGCTTGGTGCACAGCAGGACCGTCACCGCCACGATCACCGACATCGCATCGGCTTTGCCCAGCTTGCCGACCAACCGCTCCACCGGCCCGAGCCAGTGCAGCTTGCGCTCCTGGTCGAACAGGAAGTTGAGGAACACCAGCAACAGGAACATGCCACCGAAGGCAGCGATGGACGGGTAGTTGTCGGTCAACACCTGGCTGTAGCGGTCCGGCTCCTTCAGCGCCATCTGCATCACCGGCACCAGGCCCATGCCGGTGGCCACCGACACGATCACGATCGGAAACACCAGGCGCATGCCGAACACCGCGATCAGGATGCCCACGGTCAGGAACAGCTTCTGCCAGAACGCGTTCATGTGCTTGAGCACACCGGCGTTGACCACTGCGTTGTCGAACGACAACGACACTTCCAGCACGCTCAGCACCAGGCATAGCCAAAGCGCCTGCCACAGGCCCATCGAGGTGGTGTGGCCCCACCAGGCAGCAACGCCCAGGCAGACGGCTGTAACCAAGAACGACATTCTGAAATCGCGAAACATTGACACTCCCAGGCGGGCCGAGACGACAGCCGGAGCAACGGGCCAGGGCAAGGCCCGGCAGATCCGGCATGCGGTGAGGAGGGGGAACCGCGGCGTGACGCTAGGGTCAGGCCGGGCGCGGCTCGCCCATTATAGGGAGTGTCACCGCCATCAGGGTCGCATCGTCGGGATCCGGGCGGACCCCGAAGCCCAGGCTCTGGCACATCGCCAGCATGGTGCGGTTCTCGCGCAGCACCTGGCCTTCGATCTGTTTGAGGCCCAGCCAGCGCGCGTACTCGATCATGATGCGCATCAGCTGCCAGCCGATGCCGTGGCCCTTGAGGTCGGAGCGGATCAGGATGCCGTACTCGCCGCCTTCGTAATCGGCGTCGGCATGCAGGCGCACCGCGCCGAGCATGTCGCCGCTCTTGGGATCGATGGCCACCAGTGCGATCGAGCGCGCGTAATCGAGCTGGGTCAGCCGCGCGATGAATTCGTGGCTGAAATGCTTGACCGACTGGAAGAACCGCAACCGCAGGTCTTCGTCGGTGACCCGCGCGAAGAAGGCGCGAAACAGCGCGTCGTCTTCCGGGCGGACCGGGCGCACCAACGCGTGGGTTCCATCGCCGAGCGCGATCTGGCGCTCCCATTCCTTCGGATACGGAAAGATCGCAAAGCGCGGATGGCCGCGGCCTTTATGCAGCTTGCGCGCCGGCGCCACCGCCACGCGCGCGTCCAGCGCGATCACGCCATCGCGGTCGGCCAGCAGCGGATTGATATCCAGCTCGGTGATTTCAGGGATGTCGGCGGCCAGCTGCGCCAGCTTGACCAACACCAGCGCCACCGCGCGCTCGTCGGCGGCCGGCACATCGCGGTAGGCCTTGAGGATGCGCGAGACCCGCGTGCGCCCGATCAACTCGTGCGCCAGACGCAGGTCCAGCGGCGGCAGCGCCAGCTCGCGGTCGTTGATCACTTCCACCGCGGTGCCGCCGCGCCCGAACACGATCGCCGGGCCGAACACCGGGTCGTCGGCAATGCCGGCGATCAGTTCGCGCGCCTTGGGCCGCAGCACGGTGGGCTGCACGATCACCCCATCGATGACCGCATCGGGCTGCGCGGCGCGCGCGCGCGCCAGGATACCGGCCGCCGCTTCGCGTACCGCCGCCACGCTGGACAGATTCAGGCGCACGCCGTCGACATCGGACTTGTGCGCGATGTCGTTGGACAACACCTTCAAGGTCACCGTGCGGCCGACAGCTAGCAGCGGGTCGGCCAGCAATGCGGCTTCGTTGGCGGTGGCGGCCACCTGCAGCGGCACGATCGGGATGCCGTAGGCGGCCAGCAGCCGGTTGGTGGCGACCGGATCCAGCCAACGGCGGCCGGCGGCCAAGGCTTCATCGACCACCGCGCGGGCGATGCCGGCATCCACCACGAAGTCTTCCGGCAGGCTGGGTGGGGTTTCCATCAACGCCGCCTGCGCCTCGCGATAGCGCACCAGGTGGGTGAAGCCGCGCACCGCATCCGATTCGGTGGCGTAGGTGGGCACGCGCGCGGCATTGAGCGCGGCGATCGCCGCATCGTCCTGGCCCAGCCACACCGCAAACACCGGTTTTTCGCGCTGATAGCGGTCGCGTTGGTCCAGCGCGCGGGTCAACGCCTTGGCCGCATCGGCCGAGGAGGTGAACGCGGTCGGCACGTTGACCACCAGCAGCGCGTCGTTCTCGGGGTCGTCCAGCAGCGCTTCGATCGCGGCGGCGTAACGCGGCCCATCGGCGTCGACGATGATGTCCACCGGATTGCTGCGCGACCAGCCTTCGGGGAGCGATTGATCGAGCCGCTCCAGGGTCTTGGCCGACAGCTCGGCCAGGGTGCCGCCGCGCAGCACCAACTGGTCCACCGCCAGTTGCCCCACCCCGCCGCCATTGCTGAGGATGGCCAGGCGCCGGCCGGGAAAACTGCCGAGCCGGCCCAGCGTTTCGGCGGCGGCGAACAACTCGTCCAGCGCGCCCACCCGCAACAGGCCGGCACGCGCGAACGCGGCGCCATACACCGCATCCGAGCCGGCCAGCGCCTGTGCGTGGGTATCGGCATTGGGATTGATGCGGAACTGGCGGCCGGACTTGACCACCACCACCGGCTTGGCGCGCGCGGCGGCGCGTGCGGCCGACATGAACTTGCGCGCATCGCCGATGCGTTCGACATACAGCAGGATCGCGCGGGTGCGGTAGTCGGTGGCGAAGTAGTCGAGCAGATCGCCGAAGTCCACATCCAGCGTATCGCCCAGCGACACCACCGCCGAGAACCCGACCGAGCGCGCCACGCCCCATTCCACCAGCGCGGCGGCAATCGCGCTGGATTCGGAAATCAGCGCCAGGTCGCCGGCCTGCGGGCAATGCGCGGCGATGCTGGCATTGAGCCGTGCATGCGGGGCGATCACACCCAGGCAGTGCGGGCCGAGAATGCGCATGCCCTTGGCCCGCGCCGAGGCTTCCATGCGCGCGGCCGGCGAGCCGGGGCCGCTGCCGAGACCTGCAGTCAGGATGATCGCCGCGGCCACCCCGCGCCGTGCGGCAATCGAGACGATGCGCGGCACGATGCGCGCCGGCGCGGTGATCACCACCAGGTCCGGCACCCAGGCCAGATCGGTCAGCCGCGCCACCGTACGCACGCCGTCGATCTCGCTGTAACGCGGGCTCACCCAGCCGATCTGCCCGGGAAACCCGGCCGCGCGCAGGTTGCGCACCACCGCGCGTCCGGCCGAGCGATCGCGCGGACTGCCGCCCACCACCGCCACGGTGGTGGGACGAAAGACCTGCTGCAGGTGATAGGTGCTCATGGGGCAACGACGACGACGGGGGAAGCGGACACGGTACACGTCGGCCCAAGCCGACGTCATCGACCCGAGGGCTGCAGGATAGCGACCGCGTCCACACACTTGTTGTGAACGATTCGCATTTTCGTTAATATTGCGTGGTCAGCCAGCTTTCAGCGCCGCCCCGCGCCCATGCCGCCAGCGACTCATTCGGAACAGGGCCCCCCATGAAACTGCTGACCTTGTCGGCGCTGCTGCTTGCCGCCTCTGCCTCTGCGCACACGCCTTATCTGGCACCCAACACCTTCGCCCCCCAGCCCGGTCAGACGGTGACCCTGGACGCGGCCTTTGCCGAGACCTTCTTCGTCCCGGAAGCGGCCTTCGACCAGAGCCGCTTCAGCATCACCGGACCCGATGGGCGCGACGTCGCACCGCTCCGCGTGCAGGCGCTCGACACCCGCACCGTCGTCGAACACACCCTGGGCAAACAGCCCGGCACCTACCGGGTCAGCACCGGCCTGCGTGTGGGTGCTCAATTCCGCACCTGGGAACTGGACGGCAAGCGCGAGACCGTGCGCGACCCGAAAGTGGCCATGCCCAAGGGCGCCACGCTGATCGCCAGCTTCCAGTCGCGCACCCTGGCGGAAACCTATCTGAGCGTCGGCAAACCCGATCGCAGCGCGCTGGCGCCACGCAACCAGGGCCTGGAACTGGTGCCGGTGACGCATCCCAACGACCTGTATGTCGGCGAGAACTTCGTCTTCACGGTGCAATACGACGGCGTGCCGCTGGCCAAGCAGACCGTGGACATCAGCGAGGCGGTGTGGACCTCCGATCGCAAGCCGACGTCGATCAGCGTGACCACCGACGCGGCCGGCCGTGCAACCTTGAAGCTGGACCGCGCCGGCACCTGGTTGGCGCTGACCCGCCACCGCACCCCGGCGCCGGCCGACGCCCCGGTGCGCGAGTACAGCAACAGCACCACGCTGACGTTTCAGGTACTCGAACAATAGCGCCGCGCAACCGCTGCGGCGGTTACGTCGCCCTGGCGGCATGACTCCACCGGCGCGATCCCTCCGCCCGGCATCGCGATCCACCTGCAGGCCCAGCCAACGCCACGGCCCGGCATCGTTTTCCCCATCAAGAGGCAATCCATGAACACTGGCTCCCTGGCCGGCGCGTGCCTGTGCGCGCTGCTGCTTCCTGCTACCGCTCTCGCCCAATCCGAGCCGCGCCCGCTGCTCGGCGGCCACGGCAACAACGTGCAGGCCTTCATCACCCAGCATGACGACGCTCGCGACGGCCGCATTACCACCGCCGATTTTGCGAACTTTCGCCGCAGCCGCTTCGATGCCACCGACCGCAACCACGACGGCACGGTCGACGAGGACGAATACGTGGGCGAGTTCCGCGAGCGCCGCCAGCGTGCGCTGGAGCAGGAACGCAGCGCACAGGCCGCACAGGGCAAGACCCGCTTTGCGGCACTGGATGCCGATGGCAACGGGCAGGTGTCGCGTGCCGAATTCGATGCGGCCGGTGCGCAGGACTGGGCGCGCGGACAGGCGGCGTTGAAGGCCGCTGCCAAGGCTGCGTCGGGCGACACAACGGCCGCCTTCGACCGCGATGGCGGCCGCCCCGGCATGCCCGACAGCGGCTCGGCCGAGGGCTTTCTCGCGCTGTACGACGAGAACGGCGACGGAAAGGTAGGCGAGGCGGAATACGCAGACCTGCGCAAGGCGCAGTTTGCCGGCGCCGACGGCGACCGCAACGGTACGCTGTCGTTGGACGAGTACAGAGTCGAATTCGAAGACCGCCTCAACCGCCGCCTCACCGCGCTCGAACTGGCTGACGACCGCCAGGTGCATGTGCGCTTCAAGGTGCTCGACACCGACAAGGACCAGCGCATGAGCTTCGCCGAGTACCAGGCCTCGGGCCTGCGCACCTTCGCCCGCGTCGACCGCAATCACGACGGCGTGGTCGATGCCAGCGATGCCGCGTTGCCTGCTCCTGCAACTGCAACTGCAATTGCGCCAGCGCCGGCCGCCACACCGGCTCGCGCCGACTGACTTTCCCGCCGCGGGCTTCGCTGCCCGCAGCGCCCGGCCCGCCACTGGCGGGCCCCACCCAGCCACGCGGCCGTCCCCTGCCGCCCACAGCCAGGTCTGCGCCCTCCGGCGCCCATTCCTCTTTCCTGACTGTGGACTCCACGATGACCTCGACACCGACCCTGCTGGCCCTGGCGATCGCCGCCGGCCTGGCCTTCCCGCTGCATGCCGAACAGGCACCCGCCGACGCCACCACCTTCGACCCGGTGGAAGTGAAGGCCGCACGCGACAAGCGCGCCTCCACCAACCAGAACGTCACCACCCTCGACACCGCGCAGTTGCAGCACGAACAGGCGGAAAGCATGGAAGACCTGGTGCGTTACATCCCCGGCGTGAGCATCGCCGACATGGGCCGCTTCGGCGAAAACGGCTTCAACATCCGCGGCCTGGAAGGCGACCGCGTGGCGATGACCATCGACGGCCTGTCGATGGCCGAAGGTGTGGAGACCGCGCGCGACTACGAGTTCTTCCGCGCGGGCCGCGGCGGCGTGGATGTGGACTCGCTCAAGAGCGTGGACATCGTCAAGGGCGCCGACTCCATCAGTGCAGGCAGCGGCGCGCTCGGCGGCGCGGTGGTGTTCACCACCAAGGATCCCTACGACTACCTCAAGGCGCAGGGCAACGACAGCTATGTCGGCCTGAAGACCGGCTACACCGGCCACAACGACCAACTGCTCGGCAATATCACCGTGGCCAACCGCACAGGCATCGTCGAATCGATGCTGACCTACACCCGCCGCGAGGGCCACGAATCGGAGGGCTGGTATTCCAGCGCCGAGATCGACACCGGCAGCGCGCGGCGCACGCCCGACCCGATCGACAGTGAAAGCGACAACGTGCTGGCCAAGCTCGACGTGGTGCCCAACGCGCAACACCGCGTCGGCGTGGTCTACGAACGCAACCGCTCGCAGAACCGGGTCGACAACCTGAGCCGCGTCAGCGCGCCCAGCTACGCCGAACGCATCGGCGAGGACAGCAACGACCGTGACCGCTACGGCCTGCGCTACATCTGGAACGCGAACAACGCGCTGTTCGACACCCTCGAAGCGCAGCTGGACCGCCAGCAGACCGAGAGCCGCGGCACCACTCGCATTCTTACCCAGAGCGGCAGCTCGAGCACCCCGGCCACGGCCGCCACCACCCGCTGCACGGTGGCGCTGCCCTGCCGGCGTGCCGAAGACCGCGACACCGAGCAGACCCTGGACCGCCTCGCGGTCGACTTCGACAAGCTGGTGCATGGCAACGGCTGGTCGCAATCACTGCTGTATGGCGCCGCCTGGCAACGCCGCAGCATCGATTTCAGTGCGATCGACTACCGCTGGAACAACACCGGCACGCTGGACACCGCCACCGTCGACCCGGCGCAGGTGCCCAAGACCGATGCCGACACCTGGAGCGTGTACCTGCGCGACCGCATCGGCCTGCTCGACGACCGCCTGCAGCTCACCCTGGGTGCGCGCTACGACCATTACCGCTACGCACCGACGCTGTCGCCTACCTTTATCGACACCACCGGCACGGTGCGCGAAGTGAGCTTCGCCGCACCGACCTGGCAGGCCGGCATCAGCTACGCCGTCACCCCGCAGCAGACGCTGTGGTTCCAGGCCGGGCGCGGCTTCCGGGCGCCGAGCACCGCCGAGATGTACGCCCCCACCAGCATCACCGCGCTGACTGAAGTTGCGACCGGCAACACCGTCAATGTGCCTACCGTGGCCGCCAATCCCGCGCTCGAAGCCGAGCGCAGCCTCAATCTGGAACTGGGCTGGCGCTGGGAGAGCGAGTGGGCGCGCGTGGGCCTGTCGGTGTTCCGCGACCGCTACGACGATTTCATCCAGAGCGAGACCGTCACCGCCAACGCCGGCACGCTCTACCAGACCTGTACCCGCGGCGTGTGCACCGTGCGCAACGGCTACGCCTACACCACGCTGCTCAATGTCGGCCAGGTCGAGGTCAAGGGCGTGGAACTGGATGCGCAATTCAAGCTCGGCGACGCCTGGCTGCTGCGCGCGGCATGGACCCACAACCAGGGCGAGCTGGAAGACGGCCGCCCGCTGGACAGCATCAATCCCGATCGCGGCGTGCTCGGCCTCAGCTGGCAGGGGTTGGACGAGCGCCTGCGCGTCACCGCCAACATCACCCATGCGCTGGCCAAGAAGGCCAAGGACGTCAATGTGGAGAACGATATCTTCGGCGTCCCGGCCGAGCCGTTCCTCAGCGACGCCTACAGCGTGGTCGATCTGTTCGGCAGCTACCGCTTCAACGCGCATGTGCGGGTCAATCTGGGCGTGTACAACCTGTTCGACGAGCGCTATTCGCAGTGGGCGCGCATCCGCAACGTCACCCGTGGCGATTTCTATCTGTACGGCTATGCCACCGACGACGGCATCGGCCGCTACAGCGAACCTGGCCGCAATGTGCGCGCCACGTTGTACGTGAACTTCTGACCGGCGCTCGCCGCCCCGCATCGCTGCACGGCACGCCGTGCAGCGATGCGGAGTGGACCAGGCAATACGGCCTGGCCATCACCTCTCCGCGCTACAACAACGTGCCGCTGAGAATCGCCGCAGCGATGCTGAAATAGATCACCAAGCCGGTGACATCCACCAGCGTGGCCACGAACGGTGCCGAGGCACTTGCCGGGTCGAAGCCGAGCCGTTGCAGCACGAATGGCAGCATCGAGCCGGACAGCGAACCGAAGGTGACGATGCCGATCAGGGCCGCGCCGATGGTCAGCGCCACCATCTGCCAGTGCGGGCCATAGTCGTACAGGCCGGCGGTCTGCCAGATGGTGATGCGCACGATCGCCAGCAGGCCCAGGATCGTGCCCAGGGTCAGCCCGGTGGGCAGCTCGCGTAGGGCCACTTTCCACCAGTCGCCCAGGCGGATTTCGCGCAACGCAAGCGAGCGGATCAGCAGCGAGGTGGCCTGCGAGCCGGAGTTGCCGCCCGAGCTCATGATCAGCGGAATGAACAGGGTCAGCACCACCGCCTTGGACAGCTCGTCCTCGAAGTGCTGCATCGCGCTGGCGGTGAGCATTTCGCCCAGGAACAGCACGCTCAGCCAACCGGCGCGCTTCTTGATCATCTGGCCAAAGCCAATCTGCATGTAGGGCTTGTCCAGCGCCTCCATGCCGCCGAACTTGTGCACGTCCTCGGTGGATTCGGCGATCAGTGCATCCAGCACATCGTCCACGGTGACGATGCCGAGCATGTGGCCGTGCGCATCCACCACCGGGATCGCGAGCAAGTCGTGGCGACGGATCAGCCGTGCGACTTCCTCCTGGTCCAGCGCCGGGTCCACCGTGACCGGCGGGTTGACCTGCGCCACGTCCAGGATCGGTGCGTCGTCTGCGCCGGTGATCAGCCGGCGCATGGTGACCACCTGGGTCAGCACGCGGCTGTGCGGGTCCAACAGATAGATCGCATAGACCGTCTCGCGGCTGCGCTCCACCTCGCGGATGTGCTGCAGGGTGCGGCCTACCGTCCAATCGGCCGGCACCGCCACGAACTCGGTGGTCATCAGCGCGCCGGCGGTGTTGGGCGGGTAGCGCATCAAGGCCTGGATCGACAGCCGCGCCTCGGCACTGAGCAGCCACAGCAGCGGCGCGCGCTGCTCGGCGTCCAGGCCGTGGAAGATGTCGGTGGCGCGGTCGTCGGCCATTTGCCCGAGCAAGGAGGCAGCCTGTTCGGCCGGCAGTTGCGCCACCAATGCACTGGCATCGTGCAGCTCGGGTTGTTCGAGCAGTTTCACCGCACGCGGTTGCGGCAGCGCGGCCAGCACCTGGGCCGCATCGTCGCGGTCGAGGGTGTTGAGATATTCCACCGCATCGGCCGTGTTGCGCTCGGCCAGGGGTGCGATCAAGGCGTTGACGCCTTGGGCAAGGCGCAGGGTTTCGTTGTACATGGGGTTCGCCTGGTGACGACCGTCGTCGATGACAGCCGGCGAACCCAAAGCCTCAGGCGCGCGCCAGCTGGGTCATCGACCCGGGTCTAGGGTGACTGTCGCTGGACATGAGAAAGGCTCCGAGAAGTGCCTACCGAACCGGTGATCCGGGCGGCGGCGGGGCGCAGTCTGCGCGCCTGAGCCGGCTTGGTCAATGGCTCGCACAAAGCACGTTTAAGCGAGCGTGCAGTCCGCCGATCTTGCCGATGCGCAGCATGCGCAGCATGCGCAGGAGGATGCGTCTCATCGAGATGGCAGCGAGCGTGGGCCGACGGCGCACATGCGTGCTGTGGTTGCGACACCGGTGCGCTGGCCGCGGCCTTGAACACGCTTGCCGGCCAGCGCTGCCGAGGGCCACGCTTGGCTCCAGACACGCTGCCACCGACGCGCTGATCGGAAGCAGCAAACCGGCTATCGCAAACCCGTGGCCGCTGCGCATTGCCGGCGACTCTGGCACGTCGGTGCCAGCTGGTCAGCGGCAGTGCGCGGCATAATGCGCACCTCAACGGAGAGTGCGCATGCATAGCGGCGGTCTGGAACTGGCTCTGGTGCTGATGCTGGCCGCCATCGTGGCGGTGCCGGTGTTCAAGCGCTTCGGGCTGGGCGCGGTATTGGCCTATCTGGTCGCCGGTGTGGTGCTCGGGCCCGACGGCGTGGGCGTGGTGCAGGACGCCGAACGCATCAGCGGCGCAGCCGAAATCGGTGTGGTGATGCTGCTGTTCGTGATCGGCCTGGAACTGTCGCCGTCACGTTTGAAGGTGATGCGCCATTCGGTGTTCGGCGCCGGCGCCACCCAGGTGGTGGTGACCACGCTGATCCTGGGCGGCTTGCTGATGCTCGGCAATCTGGGCTGGAAGAGCGCGTTGATCGTCGGCGTGGCGCTGGCGTTGTCGTCCACTGCGGTGGGCCTGCAGCTGCTGGCTGAACGCAAGGCGCTGGGCAGCGACTACGGGCGCCTGGCGTTCGCCATTTTGCTGTTTCAGGATCTGATCGCCATTCCATTGCTGGCCGCCATTCCGCTGCTCGGTGGCAGCAAGAACGCCACGCTGGCATGGCCGGATGTGGCCAAGGCGGTCGCGGCATTGGCGCTGGTGATCCTGTGCGGGCGCTTCGTGCTGCGCTATCTGTTCAATATGGTGGCGCGCACGCGCATGCCGGAAGTGTTCACCGCCAGCGCCTTGCTGGTGGTGCTGGGCACCGCCTGGATCATGCAGGAAGCCGGATTGAGCGCCAGCCTGGGCGCGTTTTTGGCTGGTGTGCTGCTGGCCGATTCGGAATTCCGCCACGAGCTCGAATCGCAGATCGAGCCATTCGAAGGCCTGCTGCTGGGGCTGTTCTTCATCTCGGTCGGCATGGGCATCGATCTGAACCGGGTGGTCGCCGAGCCATGGCTGATCGCCAGCGGCGTGGCGATCCTGCTGGTGGTGAAGTTCTCGCTGCTGGTCGGTATCGGAAGCGTGGCCAAGCTGCCGCTGCGCAGTAGCCTGATGCTGGGCAGCGTGTTGTGGCTGGGCGGCGAATTCGCCTTTGTGGTGTTCAACGAAGCCGATCGCGTCGGCTTGCTGGAGCGCGCCAACCACGACCGCCTGGTGGCCATTGTCGGCGTGTCGATGGCGCTGACGCCGGTGTTGCTGCTGGGCATGCAGCGCATCCTCAACGGGCCGCTGCGGCTGCATGCGCCCAAGTCCGAACGCCCGTTCGACACCATCGATGCGCAAACGCCCAAGGTGCTGGTCGCCGGCATGGGCCGCTTCGGTCAGGTGGTCGCGCGTCTGCTCACCGCGCGGCATGTGCCGTTCGTGGCGCTGGAACACAATCCGGACACCGTGGAAGATTTGCGCCGCTTCGGCAGCCAGTTGTACTACGGCGACCCCACCCGCCCGGAACTGCTGCGCGCCGCCGGTGCCGACCGCATCAAGGTGTTCGTGATCGCGGTGGACGACCCGGAAACCAACATCAAGGCGGTGCGGCTGATCCGCCGCCTGTACCCGCAGGCCACGGTGCTGGCACGTGCACGCAATCGCCAGCACGCCTGGAAACTGATGGATCTGGGCGCCGAACCGTTCCGCGAGGTATTCGCCTCCAGCCTGGAGCTGAGCGAACGCGTGCTCACCTCGCTCGGCCTGGGCGAAGCGGTTGCCAAGGATCACGTCAAACGGTTCCGCCAGCACGACGAAGAGTTGCTGCATCGCCAGCACCTGGTCTATGACGACGAAGCCAAGGTGATCCAGACCTCGCGCGATGCACGCGCAGATCTGATGAATCTGTTCGAAGCCGACGTCAAGGCGGATGTGGATGCCGAACCCGCACCGGTAACGCCCGATCGCTGAGCTTTGCGTAGGAGCGCGCTCGCGCGCGATGAGGCGTTATCGGTAACGCCTCATCGCGCGCGAGCGCGCTCCTACGGGATTTCTGCACACACAGCCGCCGCACGATCGCAGCGGCTGCATGTCGATCGCATCACTCAGCTGCGCGGTGTGCGACCTGCGGTCTTGCTGGCCGACTTCTTCGCTGTGCTTTTGCCAGCCGCAGCTTTGCTCACGGTCTTCGCTGCGGCTTTTGCGACCTTCTTCGTCGCGCGCTTGGTGACGGATGTCTTTGCCACCTTGCCGGGCGAACCGGCTGCGCCTTGAGCGGATTTTGCAGCAGGTGCGGCGGCACGTTTGGGTGTCGCCTTGCTCGCTTTCTTCGCGATCTTTTTGGTGGCTTTCTTGACCGGCGTTGCAGCGCTGCTGCGTGCTTCCGGTGCGCGGCGCGGCGGTGGCTTGCGCCCCGGAGTGAGCGCGCGCCAGGCGTGCCCGCCATTCATCGCCAGCAAGGCATCGGCGGCCGACGGGCCAGCGCTGCCTGCGGCGTAATTGGGGAAGTCGCTTGGCGGTTGTTTCCAGGCATCCAGGATCGGCTGCACGATACGCCAGGCGGCTTCCACCATGGCCGCATCCTGGAACAGGCCGGCCTCGCCCTTCATGCAGTCCTGCAGCAGGCGCTCGTAGCCCACCGTGTATTCCTTGGGAAACCAGTCGCGGTAGCGGAAGTCCATGCGCACCGGTGCCAGCGCGACCTGCGCGCCCGGGCGCTTGACGTCGAACTGCAGCGAGATGCCCTCATCAGGTTGAATGTGCAGCACCAGCCAGTCGGGGCCATAACCGCCCACTTCGGTGCTGCGGAACGGTGCCAGCGGCGCAGGCTTGAAGCGGATCGCGATCTCGGTGGTGCGCTCGCGCAGCCGCTTGCCGGTGCGCAGGTAGAACGGCACGCCGGCCCAGCGCCAGGTGTCGACCTGCAGTTTCATCGCCACATAGGTTTCGGTTTCCGAATCCTCCGGCACGGTGTCTTCTTCGCGATAGCCCGGCACCGCGCTGCGGCTCACCGCGCCGGAGGCATATTGGCCGCGTACCACGTCTTCGGGTTTGATCGGGCGTACTGCTTCGATCACTTCCGCGCGGCGACGATGCATCGCTTCGGTGGTGAAGGCGGCCGGCGGTTCCATCGCAATCATCGCCAGCAACTGGAACAGATGGTTCGGGACCATGTCGCGCAAACAGCCGGTGGGATCGTAGAAACGTCCACGGCCTTCCACACCGATGGTTTCGGCGGCGGTGATCTGCACATGATCGATGCGGTCGCGATTCCACACCGGCTCGAACAAGCCATTGGCAAAACGGAACGCCAGAATGTTCTGCACGGTTTCCTTGCCGAGGAAATGGTCGATGCGGAACACCTGATCCTCGTGCAAGACGCGGGCGACGGTGGCGTTGAGCGCGACGGCGCTGGGCAGATCGTGGCCGAACGGTTTTTCCACGATCACCCGCCGCCAGCCCTGCCCCTCGCGCTGTTTGACCAGCCCGGCTTCGCCCAGGTTGAGCAGTACCGGTTCGAAGAAACGTGCGGCGGTGGCCAGATAGAACAGCACATTGCCCTGGGTGCCGTAGCGCTTGTGCAGTTTCTCCAGCACGCCATCCAGCGTTTGATAGGCACCTAAATCAGTAAAATCGCCGCGCAGATAATGCATGCGCTCGCGCAGCCACTCCCAGGTGTCGGTGTCGAACTCGTCGGTCTGGAATTCGGCATCGCGACTGCTGAGCAGCTCGGTCATCGACTGACCCATCATCGTGCGCCACGAACGCTCGCTGATATCGCCGTGGTCCATGCCGACGATGGCGAACTGCTCGCCCAACGCACCGGCCCGGCGCAGGTTGTACAGCGCCGGCATCACCAGGCGCTTGGTTAGATCGCCGCGTGCGCCCAGCACCACGATGATGCACGGCGGGGTGGTCTCTTGCTCATTCATGGACGTGTTTCCTTTTCGCCCATGCGTCCGTGCAGGCGCAATGCCGCATTGACCAGGGCCACGTGGGAATACCCTTGCGGGAAGTTGCCAAGCATGCGCTTGCTGCGCGGGTCGTACTCTTCGGCGAGCAGGCCCACGTCGTTGCACAATCCGAGCAGGCGCTCGAGCAATACGCGCGCCTGCTCGGTGCGCCCGAGCAAGGCGTAGTTTTCCACCAGCCAGAAGCTGCAGGCAAGAAAGGTGCCCTCGCCGGCCGGAAGGCCATCGGCGCTGTCGTCGGCGCGATAGCGTTCGACCAATCCATCGATGGTCAGATCGCGTGCGATGGCATCGGCGGTGGCGGCGATGCGCGGATCCTCCGGCGGCAAAAATCCCACGATCGGAATCAGCAGCAGCGAGGCGTCCAGGCGGTCGGAGCCATAGCTCTGCACGAAGTGGCCATCCGGATGCACGCCGTTTTCCAGCACTTCGGCGCGGATTTCCTCGGCAAGCCGGCCCCAATGTGCGCGTTTTTCTGCATCGGCATTGGTGATGCCATCGCGCGCGCCGCAATCGAACGCCAGCCAGGCCATCACTTTGGAATGCACGAAATGACGGCGCTCGTCGCGAATCTCCCAGATGCCTTCATCGGGCAGGCGCCACAGGTCTTCGAGCGTATCCAGGATCTTTTCCAGCAGCGATGCCGACGAGCCATCGTCGTCGGATGGCGGCGCCACGCCCTTCTCGCGCGCGTAATGAAAGGCGCCGATCAACTCGCCATACACATCGAGCTGGAACTGATCCACTGCACCGTTGCCGATGCGTACCGGGCCGGAGTTTTCGTAGCCGGGCAACCAATCCGCTTCCCATTCCTGCAGCCGGCGTTCGCCGGCGATGCCGTACAACGCCTGCAGTTGGTCCGGCGAACCGGCGATGGTGCGTTGCACCCAATCGCGAAACGCTGCGGCTTCATCGCGATACCCGGCCTGCAACAACGCAATCAGCGTGAACACCGAATCGCGCAGCCAGCAGTAGCGATAATCCCAGTTACGGGTGCCGCCCAGATGCTCGGGCAGCGAGGCGGTGGGCGCGGCGACAATGCCGCCGGTGGGCAGGTAACTCAGCCCCTTCAATACCACCAGCGAACGCCGCACCTGCTCGGTCCACGGACCGACATCGGTACAGCGACGTGCCCAGCCATGCCAGAACGCGGTGGTCCGTTGCAGCGCCTGTTCCGGATCGATCGCCGCCGGCGTGGGCTGATGCGATAACCCATGACTGAGCAGAAACCAGGTGCTTTCGCCCGCACGCAGCGTGAAGTCGGCCTCGGTGCCCAGGTCCTCGCCGTGCAGCTGCTGCGGCGAGCGCAACGCGAGTTGGTCGGGACCGGCGATGGCGCGAATGCCACCCTCGATACCGGTAACCCACGGCACCGTACGGCCATAGTTGAAGCGAAACGTCAGCCGCATGTGCATCGGCACGTCGCCCTGCACGCAACGCACGATCCGCACCAGATGCTGGTGACTGTCGCTCTCATCGCTGGCGACCATGAAGTCGACCAGTTCCACCGTGCCGGTGTCGGTACGCATGCGCGTGCACAGCACCAGACTGTCGTCTTCGTAGGCGCGTTCGCTGCGAAATGCGGCGACCGGCGATAACGCCCATTGCCCGTGTTGCTCATCGCCCAGCAGGGATGCAAAAAACGCATCGGAATCGAAACGTGGCAGACACAGCCAGTCGATGGTGCCGCAGTGGTCGACCAGGGCCGCGCTGTGGCAATTGCCCAGCATGGCGTGGTCTTCGATACGCACGCTCATCGTAGAGGCGCTTCCTTCGTGCGAGGGAACGCCCAGTCTTGCACGTGCAGTGTCGGGATCGGGTTACGACTGCGCCGGCAGACGCAGCAACGGTGGCACCGTGTGTTCCAGCCGGCGGATCAGTGCCGGATCCATATAGGCGTAGTCGTCGGGAATGTGCAGGCAGATCACCCGGCAATGGCGCAACTGCGCGGCGAAACGTTTGCGCAACAGCTGCAGGTGCCGGCGTTCCATCACCAGCACCAGCTGCGCTTCATGCAACAGCTCCGGTGTGACCTGCACGTCCGCATCTGCGGCCAGCCCGGCCGATTGCGTTTGCACACCCGGCCAGTCGGCGAACACGCGTTCGGCGGTGGGGCTGCGCAGGCGGTTGCGGCTGCACACGAACAGCACCTGCAACGGTGCGCCGCCGCGCTGGCTCAGCGGCCTTCGCGCAGGAAGCGCGCCATCGAGGACACACCCGGCAAGGCGGGCTCGAACTGCCCGGCCACATCGATGAAGCCGCGCATGATCGCGATCTCGCGCGGGGTGCGGTTGAGCGCGTCGCGGCGGTCGCCATCGGCGCCGGCACGCAACAGGCGCTGCACCAGCAATGGCAAACCGTGCAACGCAGCCAGATGCAGCGGGCCGAAGCCGCGTTGATCGGCCACATCCAGCGAGACGTCTTCGTCGAGCAGGCGTTCGACGCCGGCCAGTACCACTTGTTCGTCGCAGGCGGTACCCGGTTCGGCGCGCGCGCCCAGCAACAGCAGCAAAGGGCTGACCCGGCCACCGGCCAGATACTCGGGATCCGCGCCGGCCAGCAGCAGGGTATCCAGCAAGGCCAGCAGGCGGCTCTTGTCGCGCGCGGTGAAGCCATACAGCGCGGCGCAATGCAGCGGCGCCAGGCCTTGGTCGTCGTTGGCGTGCACATCGGCCGCCGCGGTGAGCAGGCGCGCCACGATATCCGGCAGGCCCAGCGCACAGGCCAGCATCAGCACGGTGACGCCGCCGGGCAGGCGATGCTCGATCTGCGCGCCGGCCTGCAGCAACGCGGCCACGATCTCGGTCTGACGCATGCTTACCGCCGCCGACAACGGCGTGGCGCCGCTATTGGCCGCGCGTTGCGGATCGGCGCCGCGCCCGAGCAGATGCGCCACCACGCCGAGATGGCCGCCACCGGCGGCGCGCAACAGCGCAGTGCAGCCTTGCGCGTCGATCGCATCGACCGGCAGGCCGAGATCGATCAGGCGCCGCACCGCATCGGTGTCGCCGGTCATGGCCGCAGCCGGCACGTCGGCTTCGCGTAACGTGCGGTGCGGCAGCGACCAGATGCGCCAGTCCAGCCAATCGGCCAGATCGCGGCGGCCGATCGACAGCGCCACGCCCAGTGGGGTCTGCCCGTCGGCCGCGCGCGCTTCCGGCGAGGCGCCTTGTTTGACCAGCAATTTCAGCGAGGCTTCGCGGCCCAGCGCGGTGGCCAGATGCAGCGCAGTCATGCCGTGGCTGTCGCGTGCCTCGCGGTCCACGCCGTGTTCCAGCAACCACTGCTGCAGGCGCAGCCAGCCCAGCCGCACCGCCAGCGACAACGGCGGATCGCCGGCCGCCGACGGGGCGAACGGGTCGGCGCCGCGTTCGAGCAATTCCAGCGCGAACTGCTCCAGCCCGCGCGATGCCGCATCGTGCTGCACGCAGGCGCTGAGCAGGCGGGTCAGGCCGCCGGCGCCGGCCGGCGAGACGCCATGCCGCAGCAGCGCCTGCAATGCCGGCACTGCCTCCACGCCGCGCGAGAGCAGCGCAAACATCGGTACATCGCCGCAGGCACCACGTACGTCGGCGTCGGCGCCGTGGCGGAGCAGCCAGTCCACGGCCTCGGCGTTCAAGGCCAGATGCGCATCGTGCAACAGGCCGCCGAGTTCTTCCGGGCCGCACAGCCTGGCCAATGCGTCCAGGCCGTCGCGTTGACCGAACTGCAGGCCTTCGCGCAACAGCACCAAGGGCGGGCGATCGGGCAGCACCGCAACGCCGGGGGTATCGCCGTGTCCATCGCTGACTGCGGCCGGCAGCGGATACGCAGGATCGAGCAATTGCACGATCGCCCAGCGCCCGGCTTCGGCGGCGACATCCACTGCGCGGCGGCCGTGCGCATCGGCGCTGTCGGCCGGCACCTGCAGATCGAGCAGGCGCCGGATCAAGGCTGGCGACACGCGGTCGGCGGCGCAGGCCAGCATCACCGCATTGCGGCCGTCGCCATCGATGGCCAGCACATCGGCCTTGCGTGCGACCAGCCGTTCCAGCACGCCGCTGCGTGCCTGCCGCGCTGCGTCCAGCCACGGCGTGCGGCCGAGCAGATCGCGCGCTTCCAGATTGGCACCGGCCGACAACAGCGCCTCGACGATGTCGCCGTGGCCGGCCAACGCGGCTTCGTGCAAGGCGCTGCGGCGCTGGCGGTCGCGCGCATCCACGCGCGCCTTGTGCTTGAGCAGCAACTGCACGCCGGCCGGGTCGTCTTCCTCGGTGCCGGCGGCGGCCAGCAGCACCGGCGCGCCGCCTTCCGGTTCGGAAAGCGCGCCGCGTTCCAGCAGAAACTTGGCCAGCCGCCAGTTGCCGACCTGGCAGGCCATCGCCAGCGGCGAATGACCTTCGTTGTTGAGCGCGTCGAGCTCGGCGGCGGCATCGCGCAACAGCGCGGCCACGCCCGGGTCGGAACTGCGCACGGCGTGATGCAGCGGCGTGTTGCCGTCGTTGTCGGTGGAACGCGGGTCGGCGCCGTTGGCCAGCAACGTCATCACCGCGTCGGGGCGGCCATGCCAGCTGTCGCGCGTGGCGGCCAGCAGCGGGGTCATGCCGCGATGCGGTTGGTTGACATCGACGCGGCGCACGATCAGCTCGCGCAGCAGGCGCAGATCCGGCAATACCGCAGCCAGCGCAGGCAGGCTACGTTGATCGCGCCATTCCGGCAGCGGCATCGCCTGCGGGTCGGCGCCGGCTTCCAGCAATTGCAGCGCGCGGTCCACGCGTCCACTGCGCGCGGCTTCAAATAGTTCGGGCACCAGCTGATGCTGGGCCACCGGCTCCAACGGGCGCGGTTCGGCCGCGGCTTCGGAGAAGAAATCGGCGGCCTGCCGGGCCACCGGGGTGTCGCTGCGTGCCGGCGCGGCGGTGCGTTGCAGCAGCAGATGGGCCGCCGGCAACAGCACGCTGGCGGCGATCGCCAGACTCCAGCGCAAGCTGTTCGACAACCAGCCCGGCCAGGCCACCGCCACGGCCAGCGTGCACATCGCCAGCACCAATGCGGCGGCCAGCAGGCCACGCCAGGCATGCAATTCCTGCGTGGCCAGCGCGTGCCACCGCGGCGCCAGGGCGCCGCCATCGCGCTCGACCTCGCCCCACAGCGGCCAGGTGCGCCATAGCCCGAGCAGCGCGGCGCTGACCGCAACGCTCAGCGCCAACGCAGCGGCCAGGCTGCCGCTGTCGCGCAACGCAGTCAGCGGCCAGGTGATCAAGGCCGCCAGAGCCAATAGACCGACGCCCCAGATCGCCAGCAACGGCGGCAGCGCCTGCGCGATCGCACGCGGCTGGCTCGGCAATGCGCGCGTGCCACGTGCCCACGACACCGCCAGCGCGAAGGCCGGCTGCGCCAGCCACAGCGTCACCGCCGCAACGCTGCCGCCAACGCCGCCCAGCAACGACAACACCACACCGGCCGCGCCGGCCAGCGCTGCGGCGCGCCATCGCGCGGCACGCGTGGCCTCAGTCATAGTCGCACTCGCCCGCCAGCACCACCGTCTTGGGCAGTTGCAGGTAGAAGCCGTGCTTGCTGAGCGCTTCGCGCACCGTGGTCACGTCGGCTTGCGCCAGGCGGCGCTGCGGCGTCAACGCCACCTCCAGCACGAACGCGAACGGCGCCAGTTGCGCGTGCACGGCGGCGGGAAGACCGGAGAAGTCGTCACGCATGGCGAGATAGACGAAGGTGTCCTGCTTGCGTTGGCTTTTATAGACGTAGGCGTGCATGCGCGCGTGGTCGCGCTCGTTTTAGAAGTGTGTCGCAGGATTGTGTCCCAATTGCGCCCATGGCGAAAGCGCGGCCGTTGCGAAAAATCCCAGCAGCGTCAGCGACATGACCGGCACGTTCAGTTGCGCCATCGACGGGCCGCGGACACACCATCGATATACTGAGCACACTTTTTGCCAGCCAGACCACCGTGAGCCACGCGCAGCATTCGTCCCAGATGGCCCCGGTCGCCGTCACCGCTTTCACTTCCACCACCGCGCTCGGCGCCGGGCTCCACGCCCAGGCCGCCGCCCTGACAGCCCGCCGCAGCGGTATGCGCCGCAACGATTTCGGCCCGCAACCGCTGCCGTGCTGGATCGGCCGCGTCGACGGCGTGGAAGCCGTGGTACTGCCCGAATCCCTGCAAGGCTGGGACTGCCGCAACAATCGCCTGGCCTGGCTGGCCCTGCAGCAGGACGGCATGGCCGCTGCCGTGCAGGCGGCCGCGCAGCGCTACGGCGCCGAACGCGTGGCGGTGATCATCGGCACCTCCACCTCCAGCATCGGTGCCAGCGAAGAGGCCTATACGCGTCTGGTCGAAGATGCCGACGGTGCGCGCTTTCCCGACGATCTGGATCGCCCGATCGTGCACACCCCGCATTCGCTGGGCGACTTCGTGCAGCACGCCACCGGCCTGCGCGGCCCCTGCATGACCGTGGCCACGGCGTGCTCGTCCAGCGCCAAGGTGTTCGCCCAGGCCGCGCGCCTGATCGACGCCGGAGTGGTCGACGCAGCCTTGGTCGGCGGTGTGGACACCTTGTGCGGCAGCGTGCTGTTCGGCTTCAACTCGCTGCAGGTGGTGGCGCCGGAGCTGTGCCAACCGTTCGATGCGCGCCGGGTCGGCCTGAGCCTGGGCGAGGCCGGCGGCTTTGCCATGCTCGAACGCCCCGCCGCCGCACCGGACGCGGCGTTGTGGCTGTACGGCTATGGCGAATCCAGCGACGCGCATCATATGTCCGCCCCGCATCCGCAGGGCCTGGGCGCGCAGCTGGCGATGCGCGGCGCGCTCGAACGCGCCAGCCTGGAACCGGCAGCGGTGGGCTATCTGAATCTGCACGGTACCGCCACGCCGGCCAACGACAGCGTGGAAGCGGCCGCGGTGGCGGCGATCTTCCCCGCCACCCTGCACGCCAGCTCGACCAAGGCCTGGACCGGCCACACCCTGGGCGCGGCCGGCATCGTCGAATCGGTGATCGCGCTGCTGGCGCTGCGCGATGGCGTACTGCCGGGCACGCTCAACAGCGCCGTGCCCGACCCCGCCTGCGGCCCGCAGATCCGTTTCGACAACGCCCATTCCAAGATCGATTACGCCATGAACAACTCCTTCGGTTTTGGCGGCAACAACTGCTCCCTGCTGTTCGGGCGGGCCCGCTGATGCTGGCTGCCACCATCGAAGGCATCGGTTTCTGGACCCAGGGGCTGCCCACCTGGGAGGCCGCCATTGCCCTTGTGCACGGCGGCGCGCTGCAGGAGACCACGGCACGCCCGGCGCCGCAGTTGCTGGCCGCCAACGAGCGCCGCCGCGCACCGGACACGGTGGCGGTCTCGCTGGAAGCCGCACTGGCCGCCTGCACCGCCGCCGGCCGCGATCCAGCCAGCCTGCCGTCGATCTTCACCTCCACGTACGGCGATCTGGCCATCTCCGATTACATGTGCACCACCCTGGCCAGCGACCCATCGGCGATCTCGCCGACCAAGTTCCACAACTCGGTGCACAACGCCGCGGCCGGCTACTGGACCATCGGCGCCGGGGCGATGACTCCGACCACGGCGATCAGCGCCAGCCGGGCCAGCTTCGCGCAGGGCCTGCTGGAAGCGCTGGTACAGCGCGCCGCCGGCATGGACGCGGTGCTGCTGGCCGGCTACGACGCCCGCTCGGTCGGGCCGCTGGGCCGGGTCGCACCCAGCCAGGGTCTGCTTGGCGGTGCATTGGTGCTGGGCGCGCCCGGCCAGGCCGGCAAGCTGCAGCTGCGGGCGCGGCTGGACGACGGCACGCCTTCCGCGGGCGAGGGTCCGCTGTCGCGGCATGTCGCCAACAACGCGATGGCGCCGATGCTGCCGCTGTTCGACCTGCTGGCCGCTGACGGCGACAGCGTGGCGCTGTACGCCGGCCCGGGCCGTGTGCTGCGCGTGGAGATCCAGCGATGAGCCGGCAGCCATTGAGCCGCGAAGACACCGCGATCCTGGTGCCGGCCTTGAACGAATCGCTGCGCATCCGCGAAGTGGTCAACGATGCGCTCACCTATTGCTCCAACGTGATCGTGATCGATGACGGCTCCGACGATGGCACCGCCGATTGCATCGCCGACCTGCCGATCACCTTGATCCGGCATCCGCAGCGCATGGGCAAGGGCGCCGCGTTGCGTAGCGGTTTTGCGCAAGCCCAGCGCCTGGGCATGCGCGCGGTGATGACCATGGACGGCGATGGGCAGCACAAGGCGGCAGATTTCCCACGTCTGTTGGCCGCGGCCAACCGCCATCCCGGTTGCGTGATCGTCGGCGCACGCATGCGCAAGCGCGCCACCCAGCCCACCATCCGCCGCATCGGCAACGACTTCGGCGACTGGGGCATCGCCTGGGCCTGCGGCTTCCAGCTGGTCGATAGCCAGAGCGGCCAACGTCTTTACCCAGCCTCGGTGTTCACCCTGCCCAACGTGCCCGGCGAAGGCTTCGTGTTCGAAGCGCAATTGCTGATTTCCGCCGCACGCCAGGCCGGTGCGCGCGTGGTCGCGGTGCCGATCGAAACCCGCTACGCCGGCACCTCGCCAGGCACGTTTCGCAAGAGCCACTTCCGTCTGGTGCGCGACCTTTGGGAAATCACCTCGCATGTGGTCGCCCAGGCCTGGAACTACGGACATATCTGGCGCGAATACCGCCGCGTGCGCGCCAACCCGGTGCTGATCGACGACGCTGACGGCGAGTTTGCTACTGTTCCATCGGTCACCAAGAGCAAGCACTCCCCATGAATGCACAGCGCGCAGATGTCGTGATCACCGGTGGTGGCCTGGCCGGCCTGAGTCTGGCGCTGCAGTTGCGCCAACGCGATCCCGCGCTGGCGATCACCGTGCTGGAACGGCGCGCCCACCCCGTGCGCGAAGCCGCGTTCAAGGTCGGCGAATCCACGGTGGAAATCGGCGCGCATTATTTCGCCGACGTGCTGGGCCTGCGCGAGCATCTGGAGACCGAGCAGATCCGCAAGTTCGGCTTCCGCTTTTTCTTTTCCGACAAGCGCCAGGACATCGACCGCTGCACCGAGCTGGGCGTCAGCCAGATCCTGCCAACGCCGTCGTGGCAGATCGATCGCGGCCGCTTCGAAAATTTCCTCGGCGAGCGCGCACGCGCGCAGGGCATCACCTTTGTCGACAGTTGCAGCGTCAAGGGCGTGGATCTGGCAGATGACGACAGCGACCACGCCGTGCGCTACGAGCGCGCCGGCGAGCCCGGCACACTGAACGCACGCTGGGTGGTGGATGCCAGCGGCCGCGCCGGCCTGCTCAAGCGCAAGCTCGGCCTGGCGCAGGACAACGCGCACGACGCCAATGCGGTGTGGTGGCGCGTGGAAGGCCTGATTGATCCCAATGGCTGGTCGCAGGACAGCAGCTGGCTGCAGCGCTGCACGCCGCCGGACCGCTGGCGCTCGACCAATCACATGTGCGGGCCGGGCTACTGGTTCTGGCTGATTCCGCTCTCCTCCGGTGCGCATTCGCTGGGCATCGTCTGTGATGCGGCCATGCACCCGCTGGAGACCATGAACACCCACGAGAAGGCGATGACCTGGCTGCGCACGCATCAGCCGCAGGTCGCCGCCACGCTCGACAAGGCCGACTACCGGCTGCAGGACTTCCTGTTCCTGCGCAACTTCTCGTATGGCTGCAAGCAGGTGTTCTCGCCGCAGCGCTGGGCACTGACCGGCGAAGCAGGCTTGTTCCTGGACCCGTTCTATTCGCCCGGTAGCGACTTCATTGCGATCTCCAATACCTACATCTGCGAACTGATCGGCCGCGATCGCGCCGGCAAGGCGCTCAGCCCGTACGCGGAGCTGTATCAGCAACTGTATTTCTCGTTCTACGAAAACACCTTGACCCTGTATCAGGATCAGTACGCGTTGTTCGGCGATGCGCAGGTGATGCCGGTCAAGGTGATCTGGGATTACACCTATTACTGGTCGCTGCTGGCGCCGTTGTTCTGCAGCGGACGCATCGCGCATCTGAGCTTGCTCGCACGCATGAAGACCGACTTCCTGTACGCGCGCGACATCAATCTGGCGATGCAACGCGTGCTGCACGACTGGGGTCAGCACAACAGCGAACAAGGTGTGGCCACCGGCGATGGACGACTGCTGGATCAGTATCTGATCGGTTGGTTCAACGAACTCAATGGCGCCTTGCACGACACGCTGGACGACGACGCCTTCGCCGCACGCATCCACAGCAACATCGGGCGCATGGCGGTACTGGCGCGCGAGATTCTGCTGCAGGCGCGTCAACGCCATCCCACACTGCCGGATCACGGCCTGGATGCATTGACCACCAACGCCATCGGCGAGCCGATCCTCACCGCCGCCTGGTACGCCGACGCAGCGTGAGCCTGCTCGAACGCGCCGGCAACGGCCGTTTTGCTTGATACGCGCGTTCTTGACCTTCGCGTGGTGCACGCGAAGGAGCCGATCAGACCGCACCTCAGTGGATGGCTGCACGGCATGCACTGCTCGCAACCTTGCACACCGACCATCTCGACGGGTCCTTGCCCGCCCACCGTCGCGGGACCTTACGCGGCATGGATGCCGCGTAAGAGCCTACATGGACGTACTTGCGGCGTGTCCCGCGACGGTGGGTGGGCAAGGGCCCTGCAGCAAACTCGAAGAAGTCGAGGGCGCGATGCCCTCACCGCACCAGACAGTTTGCTGATTGCTTTATTGAGCACAGGACACGGGGCCAGCCAGTTTGCGGGATGCTTGTTGAAAACTCCGCACACCGATCAACTCGACTGGTCCTTGCCCGCCCACCGTCGCGGGACCTTACGCGGCATGGATGCCGCGTAAGAGCCTACATGGACGTACTTGCGGCGTGTCCCGCGAGGGTGGGCGGGCAAGGGCCCTGCAACCAGGCCGCAGATCAGCCGCTTTACACCTGACGTATCCGCACCGTTCAATTACCTCTCAAGGCGAACGAGATATTGAACTTCAGCGCAATCTGGATGTTCCAAGCCGAGCGGGTCGAGGGCGCGATGCCCTCACCGCCTGCGGGACACGCCGTGAATCCATCCCTGGAGGCTCGGTGGCGGCATCCATGCCGCCACACGGTCCCGCAGGCGGTAAGGGCATCGCACCTGCCAACTTGGTCGAGTGCTGACGGGAACTACAAGGCAGGCCGCGCCCGCTGGGCGGCGAGCGCAGTCGTTTTGTAGCCGCTCTCAGCCCATCCCGCCATTGATGCCGATGACCTGGCCGTTGATGTAACCGGCCGCTTCCGAACACAGGAATGCGACCAATGCTGCGACTTCGTCGGGCTTGCCGACGCGCCCTGCCGGCACCAGTTGCTTGATCACCTCCGGCGCGAAACTCTCGCCGACCATCTCGCTTTCGATCACACCCGGCGCGACCACGTTGACTGCAATGCCGCGGCTGGCCATTTCGCGCGACAGCGATTTGCTGGCGCCGTGCAGCGCGGCCTTGGCAGCGGCGTAGTTGGTCTGCCCGCGATTGCCCAGCACCGCCGCAACCGATGACACACTGACGATACGGCCCCAGCGCGTGCGCGCCATCGGCAGCAGCAAGGGCTGGGTGACGTTGAAGAACCCGTGCAACGAGACATCGATGACCCGGTGCCATTGCTCGGCGCTCATGCCGGCCATCGGCGCATCGTCGTGGATGCCGGCGTTATTGACCACGATCTGGATCGGGCCGACCTCCAGCAGGCTTGCCAGCGCCGCAGCACTGGCCTGCGCATCGGCTACATCGAACGTCACCGCCTCTGCACTGCCGCCGTCGGCCACGATCGCTGCAACCACTTCATCGGCGCGGGCGATATTGCGATTGGCGTGCACGATCACGTGCCGACCTTGTGCAGCCAGCTGACGGCAGATCGCACCGCCAAGATCGCCGCTGCCGCCGGTGACGAGCGCGCGGCGCTGAGGAACGGATGTGCTCATGGAAGCCTCAATGGAAGCCGCAGAAACGACGGCGGAAAGAGCGTCATCCTAACGACTGGCAGCAAGCGCAGGAATAGATCGCCCGCATTTTGATCGCCCACCTTCCGTAGGAGCGCGCTTGCGCGCGATGAAGCGTTATCGACAACGCCTCATCGCGCGCAAGCGCGCTCCTACGGGGCCTGCGCCGCACCCAGCATCACCGTGGCACGCCCTTCGGCGAGCAACTGGTCCTGATGCATCAAGCGGAAGCTGTATTGCTGGCTGTCCTCTCCCTGCATCAGCACCTGCGCCTCGCAAACGATCGCATCCGGCAGCTTGTCCAGATAGGCCACATGCAATTCCACTGCGCGCAGCGCCACCAACATGCCCGGGCGCACCGGCTTGCCCGATGCGCGACCGAGCAAGCCGCCGTGCACGGCCATGGCTTGCGCGCCGTACTCGCATAGATGCAGCGCGCGCAGGCGGCCGTTAGAACGCAGCGGATGCGTGTCACCACGATGGGCAAGGCTGCGCAACACGATGCGCTGCGCGTCCCACTCCACCACTTCTTCCCACAGGCACATGTTGCCCTGGTGCGGAATCAATGCGGCAATCGCCTCACGTCCTTGCATGCGGTTCTCCGTTCTTTGTGCGTTCCAGCGCCGGCTCGCGCGACACCAGCAAGGCCAGGATGAAATTGAACAACACGCCCAGCGCCACCGTGCTGCCGATCGCACGCAATACCGGAATGCTGGACGCGGCCAAGAGCGCGAATACCAGCAAGGTCATCAGGCTGCACACGATCAGCGCATGCAACGTGCGCAGCTGGTCGGCGTGATCGTCGCCGGCGTGGTCGAAGAACAGCGCGTAATCCAGGCCCAAACCGGCCGCCAGGATCAGCGCAATCAGATGGAACAGATTGAGTTCGACGCCGGTGCCGCGCAGGATCGCCAGGATCAGCACCGTGGTCAGCGCCATCGGCAACAACACCCGCACGATGCGGCGCGGGCTGCGCAGCGCGATGGCCACAGTCACTGCCAACAACACTGCAGCCAGCACCAATGCACCGAGTACACGACCGCGATACGCGGCGACCAGAGATTCGGAAGCATCTTTCAGATCCAGCAACTGCGCGCCGCTACCTCGTACGGCTGCGGCCAACACCGCCGGATCGCGCAAGCCGGTCAACGACACCAGGGCGGTGCTGCGATCGCCACGCCCCAGCAGCAGCCCCCCGACCGAGGTTGCCAGCGGCGAGCCGGCCAGGTCCTTCGGCAACAGCGGGGCGGCCTGCTTGGCAGCGTCCAGATCCTGCAGGAACGGCGCAAACGCATCGCTGCGGAACGGTGTGGCGGCCACCGCACTATCGGTCAATGCGCGCGCTTGCGCGGCATCCGGCAATGCGGCCTGACGCGCACGCTGGGTCTTGGCGCTGGGCAGATAGCGCGCGGCCATGTCGTAGCCGGTCAATGCACCGTTGCGCATCAATGCATCCAGACGTGGGCGCAACTGCTCGCTGGCCTGCAGCGCGGCCTCATCGTTCGCTGCGGGCAGCGCGAGCACGTAACGCACATCGGGGGCACCCAGTTCCTGCCGCAACTGCGTGTCCTGCGCCAATGCCTTGGGCGGCACCGGGGTCAATTTCGACAGATCGTTCTGCCAGAACTGCCCCGGCGCGAACGCGATCACAGCAATGCCGATCACGGCAATCGCCGCAAGACTGATGCGCGGCCGCGGCAGGCGCGCGATGCCACGCCATAGCGCAGCCAGGGCACGCGAATCGGCATAGTCGCGCGGCGCCGGGTCGATCAATGATGGCAGCAGCCAACGTGTGGTGATCGCGGCGGTGGCCAAGCCGGCGATGGTGAACACTGCCAGCTGCCGCAAGCCGTCCACGCCGGAGAACAGGAAGGTCACGTAGGCAATGCAGGTGGAGACCACGCCGGTGGCCAGCGTCGGCCACAGATGGCGCGCGTTGTCGCGCGGATCCAGCCCCGGGCGCTGATGACTGAACAGGTGAATCGGATAATCCTGCACCACGCCGATCAGGGTGAAGCCGAACGCCACGGTGATGCCGTGCACACCATCGAACAGCAACGCCACCGCGCCCAAGCCGGCCAGACCCGCGCTCGCCAATGGCAGCACGCCGAGCACCGGAATCTTCCAGCTGCGATAGGCGACCAGCAGCAACAGCACCAGCCCCACCGTATCCAGCGTGCCGATCCATTGCGCCTCGCCCTGCGTGCGCTCGGTGATTTCCACCGCAAACGCGCCGGGGCCGGTCAAAACGAGTGTTGTTGAGGTGCCCTTGCTGACCTTGGCAAACGCCGCTTGCACCGCGTCGTACGCCAGTTGCTGGCCGGTGGGATCGAAGCCGGCTGCGCGCGTCTGCACGATCAGCAAGGCCGAGGTGCCGGCGCGGTCGAACCACACCTCGTTACGCGTCTGCGGCGCGGCGGCAGGTTGCAGGGTTTCGGCAAGATGCAGGATTTCCAGCGTGGGATCGCGCGGCAGCAACGGCTCCACCATCGCAGCCGCAGGCGAGCCCAGATCCTGCACGCGCGCCTGCAATGCCGCTTGCAAGGTCTGCCCATCCAGCGGGGTTTTATCGAAGCTGTCGCTGAGCAGATAGCGATACGGCAGCAAGCGCTCGGGAATCGCATCCAACCCCGCATTGCCGCCATTGCCGACCAGCTCGAACAGCTCTGGCTGTGCGGCCAAGGCCTGCTGCAGTGCCTGCGACTGCGCGGCCAGCGTGGCCGGGTCGCTGTTGGACAGCGACATCAACAACAGGCGCGAGCCGGGGCCTTCGCCGAGTTCTTCGATCAGCAGTTTCTGCGCGGGCGTGCGCGGGGCGGGCATGAATTTGCGCAAGTCACCGGTGACTTTCAGCGTCTCGCTCAACCAGAAGCCGGCGACTGCCAGCAAGGCCAGCCACAGCAGCGCAAGGCCGATGCGGCGGTTTGCATTTAATTTAAGCGCCATGCGAAAGCCTCACTGCGCCAGCGGAACGTCCACCGGCCGCGCGCGCGGCATCCAGCTTCAGTGACGCTTTCTTTCTGCTGAGGGCGGGCTGCAGTGACGCGTTCTTTCTGTTGAAGGCGTGCAGCACCGGCGCCTCTAATTTGCCGAAGGCAGTCGCTTTTTCCTTGCTAAGCGCGTGTCCCGACTGCGCACGCAACACCCACACGCGATGGCTCACGCGCCCGACCCATGGCACAGCGTGGTCAGCGCCGCCGCATCGGTCACGCTTGCAGCATCACGCGCCGCACCAGCCAGCAGCGTGCGCTGCGCATCGCCCTTGGCCGGCAGGCTCTCGATGCAGCGCAGCTCATCGTTGCGCCCGTACAGACGCAACTCGCGTACCTGCTTTGCCACGGCGGCGTCCTTGGGCTGCAGCGTCAGTTGCCAGGCCTGCGGCTGGCCCTGCCCACTGACGCGGTACTGCTGCTCCAGCAGCGCGCGGTCGCCGGCCAGCAATGCACCGAAGCCGGATTTCAAGCCGGCCAGTTCGGGCACCCGGCTCAGCGAAAAACGCCGTGGCGATTTGCCTTCGCGCTCCAGTACGCCTTCGTCACCACGCAAGGTGGTGGTTTCGCGATATGGCGCGCTGACCTCGCGCACCAAGGTCTGTTCGTCCGGGCGGCGGTAATGGCCCTGCACGCGCAACGGTGTCTTCAGCAGGGCCGAGCCACGCAGTTCGACGAACTCGGTACTGACCGGTGCGGGGCGTGCCAGGCGCTGCAGCACCTGGCCGACGTCCAGCGTCTCAGGCGGTGCGGCGCATAGCGGTGCGGCGCTGAACAGCAGTATCAGCATCCACGGCAGGGTGCGGCACATCGGCATGGTGGGTGTTCCAGAAATCGTAGAAGTTGAACCAGTTGTACGGCGCGTAGCGTGTGTAATGTTCCAGCCTGGCCGCGTAATCACGCATGAGTACCGCCAGCACTGGCGCGCGCTGGCGACGCGGCACATCCAGCCCTTCGCTGAAGGTCTCGAACGCCAGCTCGTAATGATTGCCGCCGCGATACAGGCCGAACGCCAGCACCACCGGCACCTTGAGCGCCGCAGCGATCAGCCACGGCGAAGTCGGGAACATCGCGTTGCGGCCGAGGAACATCGCCGGCAATGCCGGGTCGCCCTCGCGCGGGCGATCGATCAGCAACGCCACCAGCGCGCCGGCATCGGTGGCGTCCTTGATCGCCATGACGATCGAGGTCGCGTCCATGCCGGCGTCGATGATGTTGGCGGCCAGCTGCGGATTCAGCGCGCCCAGCAGGTCGGTCATGGCGCGGTTATGCGCCTTGTCCAGCACCACCTTGACCTGCACGTCGGGGCGCTCGGTGGCCAACACGCGCAGCGCATCGAAGCTACCCAGGTGCGAGCCGAAGATCAGCACGCCGCGGCCGCGATCCATCTGCGTGTGCAGCTGATCCAGCCCCGTGATATCCACCTGGAAGCGCTGCATCTGCCCGCACAGCATGTACACGCGGTCCAGGATGGTCGAAGCAAAGGTATGGATATGCCGCGCCACATCGCGCAGCGTAGCCGGGCGATCGAGCACACGCACCAGATAGGCACGCGAGGCACGGCGCTCGGGCGCACGCACCAGCAGGAAGTACAGCGTGATCGGATACAGCAGCGCGCGTGCCACCGAGCGCCCGGCGTACCGGGCGATGCCGCGGATCAGCCACAACGCAAAACGTCCGCCGCCTTCCGGGCGTTGTTTCCACTGGCTGTTCATGGCGCCGCCTCCGCGACCAGCTCGCCGCTGACCAGCAGGTCGTCGGCGCGCTGCACGCGAAAGCGCCAACGCGGGCCAGCACCGTCCAGTGTCACCGACGCAGTCTGGCCGGGCAGCAACGGCTGCACGAACTTCACCTGCGGCAAGCGCATCGCGGCGCGTGGGCCATGCGCGGCTTCCACCGCCTGCAGCACGTGATCGAGGACGACCACGCCGGGCACCACGGGGCGACCCGGGAAGTGCCCAGGCAGGCAGGGATGATCATGTGGCACGACGAAATTCATAAGCGGGTAACTCAGATCCTGGGTTGAAGCATGGCCGCCACGGCGGCGTGTGCCTGCTCGGTCAATTGCTGGCGGTCCGGCGCATCCGGCCCGGTTACCGGGATCGGGGCGCCGATGCGCACGCGGATGATGCCGGGGCGCACCCTGAACATACCCTCCACCGGCAGCACCTTGCCGCAGCCATCCAGCGCCACCGGCACCACCGGCACACCTGCATCGATAGCGGCCTGCAGTAGCCCGGCCTTGAATGGCAGCAGTGCGCCGCCACGGCTGCGGGTGCCTTCGGGAAACAGACACAACTGTTTGCCCTCGCGCAGCAGCGTGGCCGCCTGACGCCGCACCATCGCCCCGGCACGCCGGCTGTCGCGATCCAGGAACAGCATGCCGGTACCACGCGCGAACCAGTTCACGAACGGCACCTTGAGCATTTCGTCCTTGAGCAGAAACCGCAGCGGCACCGGCAAGGCATAGAACAACGCGCAGATGTCGATGACCGACTGGTGGTTGCTGACGAACAGGTAATTCTTGGACCAGTCCACGCGCTCGCGGCCTTCCACGATCACCTGGGCACCGGCGCCGCGAAACAGCACCGGCGACCACATCCAGCCGCCCATGCGCAGCAATCGATCGGGGTCGCGGGTGATCGCCAGCAACACCAGGCAATACACGATCCCGCCAGCGGTGAAGATCAGCGTAAAGGCCAGCTGCAACAGGTTGAACACGGCCCACGCCAGGCGCGACGGCATCCTTGCCAACGGCATTTTTGTCTTGTCCCTGAAAATGTGCACGTACGTCGCTGCCCCTGGCCACGCACTCAGCGCAGCAGATCGCGCCAGAACTCCGGCCCGAGCCGCGCCATCTGGCGCAAGAAGTCTGGCAGATTACGATAGGGACGCTGTGGAAACCAGCGGCCGCGCAATAGATATTCGCCCACGAAGAACCCGCCAACCACGCCATACGCCAGCAGATTGGCAAACAACGAGGCACGCGCGTCGCTGATCGGCAGCGGCGAGGCGTAGCCCAGTTGCGCCAGCACCCCACTGGGCTCGGCGCACAGGCCCAACACCAGATTCACCAGCGTCAGCGCGCACAGCAGCAGCGCCCAGGCCAGAGTGAGACGACGCGTATAGCGGTACTGCTCGGGCGTGATCGGCATGCCGGCCTGGCGATACAACCCTTCGACAATGCGGCTGATCAACGGCGTGCGCCCGCGGCGCAGGCTGCGGCCGAAGAACCAGGCGATCCAGCCGGTGAACACCACCGGCGGCGCGGCCAGCAGCAGCATCGCGTACGGCGAGTGCCACAAGGCGCTCAGGCCGGCCAGCGTCAGCACCGCCAGCGCCCAGGCCCAGGCCCGGCGCGCGACCATCGGCTCGATCAACACCATCAGCACCAGCAAGGCCCCGGCGATGACCGCCAGGTCCGGGCGATGACTGGCGTTGGCCCAGTGCGCCAACGGCGAGTACGCCACCGCCAGCAGCACGCCCAGCCCCAGCACCCACGGGGGTGCATCGGCAGGCGCTACAGTGGGCAGATCAGACGGTCTTGTTGGTTTCGACATGCGCCGACAATGCGCGCAGCGACGCAAAGATGCGACGGTTCTCGTCGTTGTCAGAGCGCAGCTGGAAGCCATAGCGCTTGCTGATCGCGAGCGCCAGTTCCAGCGCGTCGATCGAATCCAGTCCCAGGCCGGTATTGAACAACGGCGCCTCCGGATCGATGTCGGCGGGTTGGACGTCTTCCAGGTTCAGGCTTTCGACCAGGAGTTCGGCCAGTTCACGTTCGGCAGCGGTTTGCAGGGACATCCAGAAGCTTCCACAGGTGAGGGTCGGGCAACAAATTCGGAAAAATCAATCAAGGCAATCAATTCGAACAACCAGCACAGCCTCGCAAACAACCATCAGGTCGAAGCGGGCAATGCCGTTGGAAACCGCAGTGTACGTTGTCGCAGCTGCCGCTTCCGCGTACCGGCCACGACCATTGAGCGGTCACGCAGTCGGTTGGTTGGTGATCGGTTGAGCGTGGTTCGGCAACCCAGGTGCACCTGTCCGGGCCGCCGGTCAGGCTATCATGACTGCATGACGCTCGCCCGCTGCAGGTTCGTTCCAGGATGACTTCCACCGCTGTTCGCCCCACCCCGACCGCCATGCCGGCAGCCGGGCCGGCCCCCGGACCCGAGTGTCCGGATGTGTTGATCATCGGCGGCGGGCCAGCGGGCTGCGCCGCCGCCATCGTGCTCGCGCAGCAGGGCTGGCAGGTCACCCTGCTGGAGAAGGAGCAGCACCCGCGCTTCCATATCGGCGAATCGCTGCTGCCGATGAACGTACCGATCCTCGAACGGCTGGGCGTACTCGAACAAGTCCGCGACATCGGCGTGCTCAAGCGCGGCGCGGACTTTCCCAACGATGCCGGCGGCTACAACACCTTTCGCTTCTCGCGTGCGCTCGATGCCAAGGCCGATTTCGCCTTCCAGGTGCCGCGTGCGCAGTTCGACCAAGTGTTGTTCGAGCGTGCGCGTGCGGTTGGCGTGGATGCGCGCGAGCAGGTCAAGGTCGAACAGGTCAGCTTCGATGGCGAACAGCCGGTATTGCAGGCACGCGGCGTGGACGGCGAGCAGCAGTTCCGCCCGCGCTATCTGCTCGACGCCAGCGGCCGCGACACCTTTCTGGGCAACCGCTTCAAGCTCAAACGCGCCAATGCCAAGCATCAATCGGCCGCGCTGTTCAGCCATTTCCGCGGCGTGGCGCGCCGGCCGGGCGAGGATGCCGGCAACATCAGCATCTACCGGCATGCGCACGGCTGGATGTGGCTGATCCCGCTGCCGGACGACATCATGAGCGTGGGCGCGGTCTGCTACCCGGAATACATGAAGACCCGCAAGGGCGACAGCGAAGGCTTTTTGATGCGCACGCTGGCGCTCAATGCCGAAGTCACCGCGCGCATGCACGGCGCCGAGCGCGTGGCACCGGTGCACGCCACCGGCAACTACGCCTACGAATGCACGCGCATGGCCGGCCCGCGCTGGCTGATGCTCGGCGATGCCTACACCTTCGTCGACCCGATGTTTTCCTCGGGCGTGTTTCTGGCCATGCACAGCGCCGAGCGCGGCGCGGCGATGGTGGACCAGGCCCTGCGCACGCCGCAGCACGAGGCAAAACTGCAGCGTGCCTTGCAGCGCGAGCTCAAGCGCGGCGTGGATGAGTTCAAGTGGTTCATCTACCGCTTCACCTCGCCGACCATGCGCACCCTGTTCGCGCAACCGCAGAACACCTGGCAGATCGAAGAAGCCGTGGTGGCGATGCTGGCCGGCGACGTGTTCGAGAGCCCCAAGGTCCGCCTGCGTCTGCGCGCGTTCCGCGCCATCTACGCCATCACCACCTTGTCGATGATGCCGCGCGCCTGGCACTCCTGGCGGCAACGCCGGCGTCAGGCCACGCTCGGCTTCGACGGCGACACCTTGCAACGCGATACGCAACAACGAGACACGCAATGACCGCTTCCCAGGCCCAGACCACGCACGCCGTGCGCCATCCCCGCCTGCAGGTCGACTATGTCGACCAGACCGACCCGTCTGGCCTGCTCACCGATCCGCAGGTGTTGGCCGTGTTCGGCTTTGGCACTGCGGCGGCGCGTCTGGACGACCCGCGTTACCTGCGCGTGCCGCTGCAGCCGTATCAGGCCAGCGTGTTGGAAGTGTGGCGCAGCGACTCGCCGGTGCGCAGTGGGCGCGACGGCAACATCGCCTGGTCCAGCGACGGGCGCCTGCAGTTCGGCGTGATCGAGATAGACGAGCAGGATGTGGACATCGAAGAAGCCGCCGCCAAGGCGTATGCGGAAATCACCGCCTTCGTCACCGGCAGCCAGACTCCACGCCTGCTGCGCATCTGGAATTACCTGGATGCGATCACCCTGGGCAGCGGCGACCGCGAACGCTATCGGCAATTCTGCATCGGGCGTGCACGCGGCCTGGGCGCGTTCGATACCGCACAGCTGCCCGCCGCTACCGCGGTGGGCCGTTGCGATGCCGAGCGCATCATCCAGATCTACTGGCTGGCCGCCGCCGATGCCGGCACACCGCTGGAAAATCCGCGCCAGGTCAGCGCCTACAACTACCCGCGCCAATACGGTCCGCAGCCGCCGAGTTTTGCGCGCGCCATGCTGCCGCCGGCCGGCAGCGACATGCCGCTGCTGCTGTCAGGCACCGCCGCGGTGGTCGGGCATGCCTCAATGCACACCGGTCAGTTGCTTGCGCAGCTGGAAGAAACCTTCGCCAACTTCGACGCCCTGCTCGGCGCCGCACGCCAGCACGCCCCCGCCCTGCCCGCGCAGTTCGGCACCGGCACGCGTTTGAAGGTCTACGTGCGCGAACACGACGATCTGCCCAAGGTCGCGCAAGCACTGGACGCCCGCTTCGGCGACGCGGTGCCGCGCCTGCTGCTGCACGCGGTGATCTGCCGCGATGAGTTGGCGGTGGAGATCGATGGGGTGCATGGGTGAGTCATTACGGGCATCGGTGCTGATGCCAGATGCAGCGATGCAGCGATGCGCCAGTAACGCTGCGTGTGCGGCCGTCGCTCAGCCGTTGAGCAAGCCTAAAACCACATCACGCGGCAGCTTGCCGGTTTCGTTGCGTGGCAATGCGGGGAGTTTGCGCAGGCGGCGTGGGAGGAACACCGGGTCGACGCTGATGCGCAGGGCGGCGAGGATCTGCGCTTCGTCCAGGGTCGGGGCCACCACCAGTGCGGCGATGCGGCCGACGGCCTGTCCGGGGTCCGGGGTGAGCTGCACGATGGTGCCGTCGATCACGCCGGGAATGGCGAGCAGGCGGCGGGTGAGGTCGGCCAGCGAGGCGCGTTTGCCGGCGATTTCCAGCAGATCGGCCTGACGGCCGCGCACCTGGAAGCGGCCGTCTGCGGCCACGTCCATCATGTCGGCCAGCAGCACCGGCGTTGCCAGATGCGGTGCGTGCACCAGCGTGCCGGCGGCCTGTGTTTCCAGGCGTACGCCGGGCAGCGGTGTCCACGCCGCTTCCAGTGCGGTGCGCCGCACGGCGAAGACGCAGGTTTCGGTGGAACCGAACATCTCGCGCACTTCACCGCCAAAGCGTGCTTCGGCCGCCGCGGCGATGTCCTGCGCCAGCGGTGCGGTGGCCGAGACGATGCCGGCCAGCGGTGGCAACTGCACGCCCGATTCGACCAGCGCACGCAGGTGCACCGGTGTGGTCACCAACAGGCGCGGCTCCGGGATTTCCGCCAGTGCATGCGCCACGTCGTCGGGGAAGAACGGCCGCCCGGCATGCACGGCCAGCGTGGTCACCATCGGCAGCAGCACCGACAATTCCATGCCGTACATATGCTGCGGCGGCACCGTGGCCACCACGTGCGGCACCGCGTCGGTGTGCGCCCACAGGCTCTCCAATGCGACCAGATCCTGGCGCGTGCTGGTCAAAAAACTGCCCCAGGTTTTGGGGTTGGGTTGCGGGCTGCCGGTGCTGCCGGAGGTAAAACCAATCGCCACCAGAGCATCGTCCGCCAGGTGCGGCATCGGGCCATCGGCCTGCGGCAACTCGGCCGGCAATTGCCAATAGCGCGGCGGCGCCAGCTCCAAGGCAAGATCACCCAGGCAATACGCATCGGCGTGGCGTGCCTGCACTTCACCGACCACCGCCGGTGCGCGCGACGACGGCAGCAGCGACACCTGGCCGCGCAGCGCGCAGGCGTAGAAGGCGACCATGAAACGGTAGCGGTCTTCGCACAGATTCACCGCGTGGCGGCCGTCCGGCAGCTGCTGCGCCAGGCCGTGCACGTGCGCGATGAAGGTCGCCAGATCCACCGACTGCCCTGCCCGCCAGGCCAACGGCCGGCCGGGCACGCCAACGGCCATCGGGTGGGAAACAACAAAGGCGGGCAGGCTGGACATGTGAACCGACAGTCGCAAAAGCGCGCTAGCTTGGGCGCCACCTGGGCTGCTGGCAAGTCGCAGGGTTTGTGGCTACGCCGCACTGCCGGATGTTCGCAGCGTCGCCGCTGGCGTGGTGGAGCACCCTTGGCGTTGTGGCAGCTGCGCATCGCGAGGTGGAATGCATTGAAACTGATATTGAAAGTGATGCGGGGAGATCGGCCAGGTCGCGCGTGCTGCCGTGCGCGGACTGCGCATTTACCGACAGGGCGCATCCGGTCGAGCTCGCCACTGGCACAGACCCCGCCGCTTCGACGGCACACTCCACCACCCGCCCCGCGCATGACCTGTGGCCCAAGCCCCCGGTCGAAGCGAGCTGCTAGGCTTGGCCGCTCTTTCGTTGCGTCCAGTCGTTCCCGATGCCCAGATTGTTGCCGCTATGCCTTCTCTTGCTGGCTGCCACTGCCCATGCGCAGTCCGCCGCACCGCTCACCATCGAACAGGTGATGGCCGATCCGGACTGGATCGGGCCATCGGTGGATCAGGCCTGGTGGCAGTGGGATGGCAAACAGGTGCAATACCTGCTCAAACGCGAGGGCAGCCCGGTGCGCGACACCTATCGCCAGGGCACCGGCGGTGCAGCGGGTGAGCGTGTGGCCGATAACGCCCGCGCCGGCCTGGATGCGGCCAACCCCAGCTACGACGCGACGCGCCAGCGCATGCTGTTCGCGCGCAATGGCGACATTTTTTTGCGTGATCTGCGCTCGGGCGCGCTGACCCAGCTGACCCGCAGCAACGAGGTCGAATCGCGTCCGCAATTTGCCAGCGATGGCGGTGCGATCTGGCGTGCGGGCAACAACTGGTATCACTGGCGCGCCGATGGCGGCACCGCGCAGGTGGCGGTGGTCAAGGCCGAACGCGATCCCGATGCCGCGCCCAAGGCCGATGTGTTGCGCGAGCAGCAACTTGCCATGCTGGCCACGCTGCGCCGCGACCGCGAGCAGCGCGAGGCGCTGCGCACGCAGGAAGACACCTGGCGACGCGCCGACGCCACGCGTGCCACTGCACCGGTGTATCTGGGCGATGAGGTGGAGATCGTCGACAGCGCGTTGTCGCCGGACGGCCGCCATCTGCTGGTGATGACCCAGGCCAAGAATGCCGACGAAGGCCAGGCCGGCAAGATGCCCAAGTACGTGACCGAATCCGGCTACGAAGAATTCCAGGAAACCCGCCCCCGCGTCGGCCGCAACATGCCAGCCGCACACACGCTGTGGCTGGTCGACGTGATCGCAGGCAGCGCGCGCCAGCTGTCTTTCGACGCGCTGCCCGGCATCGCCACCGACCCACTGGCCGCATTGCGCAAGGCCGCCAAGCGCGACCCGCTCAAGGGCAACCGCGCGGTGCGCGTGGAAAGCGATGGCGACGGCAACGGCCCGGCGGTGCATTGGAGCGACGATGGCCGCAACGTGGCGGTGGAAATCCGCGCGGTGGACAACAAGGACCGCTGGATCGCCAGCGTGGATCTGGATGCGGCCAAACTGCAGCCGCGTCATCGGCTGAGCGATAGCGCCTGGATCAATTGGGACTTCAACGATTTCGGCTGGCTGCCAGACAACCGCACGCTGTGGCTGCTCTCGGAAGAATCCGGCTATTCGCAGCTGTACACGGTGGAAGGCAACGGCAAGCCGCGCCAGCGCACCCGTGGCAAGTGGGAAGTGTCGATGCCGGTGCCCAGCGCCGATGGCAGCGGCATGTATTTCCTGTGCAATCAGAAATGGCCGGGCGATTACGAGGTGTGCAAGCTGGATCTGCGCACCGACCAGCTCACCGAAGTGACAGCCTTGAACGGTGTGGAAGGCTTCAGCCTGTCGCCGAATGGGCAGCAGTTGCTAGTGCGCTACTCCGGCGCCTATCTGCCGCCGCAGCTGGCGGTGGTGCCGGCGGCGGGCGGTCAGGCCACGGTGCTCACCGATACGCGTACACCCGCTTTCAAAGCGCAGCCGTGGATCGCACCGCAGTATGTGCAGGTGCCGTCCAAACATGGCGCCGGTACGGTCTGGGGCAAGTACTACGGGCCGCAGAATCCCGAGCCCGGCAAGCAGTATCCGATCGTGATGTTCGTGCACGGGGCCGGCTATCTGCAAAACGTCTCTCAACGCTACACACCGTATTTCCGCGAGCAGATGTTCCACAACCTGCTGGTGCAGCAGGGCTACATCGTGCTGGACCTGGATTACCGCGCCTCGGAAGGCTACGGCCGCGACTGGCGCACCGCGATCTACCGCAACATGGGACATCCGGAGCTGGAAGACTATCTGGACGGCCTGGACTGGCTGGTCGCCACCAAACAGGGCGACCGTGCACGCGCCGGCATCTACGGCGGCTCGTACGGCGGCTTCATGACCTACATGGCGCTGTTCCGCAGCCCCGGCACCTTCAAGGCCGGCGCAGCGCTGCGGCCGGTGGGCGACTGGATGCAGTACAACCACGACTACACCTCCAACATCCTCAACACCCCCGAGCTCGATCCGCAGGCCTACAAGATCTCCTCGCCGATCAACTACGCAGACGGGCTGCAGGACCATCTACTGATCGCCCACGGCATGATCGACGACAACGTGTTCTTCAAGGACTCGGTCGACATGACCCAGAAACTGGTTGAGCTGCACAAGGACAACTGGCAGGTGGCACCGTATCCGCTGGAACGCCACGGCTTTACGCGTGCCGATTCGTGGCTGGACGAATACAAGCGCATCCTCAAACTGTTCAATGAGCAGGTGAAGCCGTAAGGCATGCGATTGCGGCCGGGCGATGCGTGCTGCGTCGCCCGGCCGATGACATGTCATGCAGCGGCAGCATCCGGCTCTTGCGGCAAGCAGCGGGTAGCGCGCCTTGCACGCTTGGTGTCGCGTACGCATCGCCCCGCAACAACGTGCCTGGCACTCACCTCCACGTACGCAACTGGCTCTAAGCTTGACGCAGGATCGGCAGATCGCTGGCGCATCGCGCTCCCCTCTGCATCGGTCTGCCGCCCGACCGGAGCGCCGCCGGCACCGCAGCGGCTTTCCATTCACCGACCGGCGCGCAGAAGGTAATCGCGATGGGCCTGTGGGACCGATTGTTTGGACGCAAGACCCCGGCGGCAAAGACGCCACGAGCCGAACCGACAGTGGCGCCGGCCACCGCAGCCGACGACACGGAAACCGAAGCCGAGATCGACCCCGCATTGTTGCCAGCGCTGAGCCTGTTCCAGCGCGGCGATCAGGTGGGTGCCTACAACGCCGCACAAGCGCAGCTGCACCTGGGCGCCGATGCGCAGCGGTTGTGTGCATTGGCATTGAGCGCGCTGGACCGCTATCGCGAGGCGTACCCGCACTGGCTGGCGCTGTACGAGCTGGAGCCCACCGCACACAACGCGCTGCAGTTGGCGACCACCTCGGTAATGTGCAACGAGATCGATCGTGGCGAGCAGTGGCTGCTGACCTTCGACGATTTGAACGCGCAAGAGCGCTCCACCTCACCGGCCACCGCACGCACCAGCTTCCTCACCGCGCTGACCCGCGCCGGCCATGGTGCGCACGCGTTGCCGCATCTGGAGTGGTTGCGCGAGGCGTACGCAGGAATGTCGATCACCGACAGCCATTTCCTCTACGTGCGCGGGCTACCGTTTTTCGAAGCATTCCTGGAGCGCAGCACGCCGTTGTTGCGCGAGTGCCTGCCGGCCGATGCGCTGCCGGGTTGGTACGCGCAACTGCAGCCGTCGCTGGATCCTGATGGCCAGGCTGCGGTAGCCGCACATATCGCCTCGCTGCAATGAACGCACCGCTGCCACCGTCATCGCAGTCGCATGGCGGCTTTGTCACACCGCTGGCATGGGTATCGTTGCTGCTCGGGCTGGTCAGCGCGATGGGCAATCTGCTGCAGATCATGATGATCGCGATCATGCCGGACGCGACGTCGATGGGATTGCCCGACGGCATGACACTGCCGGCGTCGTGGCAATGGCTGATCGATCATGCGCTGTCGTTGTCGGTTGCAGGTGCAGTGCTATCGGCCGCGTTTGCGTGGCTCAGCTGGGCGTTGCTGCAGCGACGCGAGTGGGCGCGGGTCGGGTTTGTGGCGGTGTTGCTGGTGACAGGGCTACTCAGTTTCGGCGGCTTGGCGCTGATCGGGCCGTTGTTCGAGGGTGTGCAGGCCATGCTGCCCGCCGACGTGCTGCACAGCCCGGAGTGGCCGCAGTTGCAGGCGCGCCTGCAGGCGACGCGCCAGTTCGCATTGCTGCTGACCGGCGCGGGCGTCCTGGCACTCGGCTGCATCCACGCGGCGCTGGCGTGGCGGCTGTGTACGCCGGCCGTGCGCGCTGAATTTGCTGCATCGCGCGAGGTTTGATCGTTCGCTGCGTTTGATCTGCGTGGACAGCTTCGAGGGCGTGCCAGTCGCGTCGAGGGCGCGATACCCTCACCGCTCGCGGGACACGCCGCAAGTACGTCCATGTAGGCTCGGTGGCGGCATCCATGCCGCCACACGGTCCCGCAATCGGTAAGGGCACCGCACCAGAACGTTTGTAGGTTGTTTTGTTGAAAGCCTGCCTACTGATCGCGCTGCGTTGCAAAGCTGATCGGGCGCGCCGTTACTCAAACGACGCAAGTCATGCACTGCTTGCACCATGCACACCGACCATCTTGACGGGTCCTTGCCCGCCCACCGTCGCGGGACCTTACGCGGCATGGATGCCGCGTAAGAGCCTACACGGACGTACTTGCGGCGTGTCCCGCGACGGTGGGCGGGCAAGGGCCCTGCTGCAAATCGGCAGATCAGCCGCTCTACAACTGATCTATACAACTGATCTATCCGCGCTGCTCAACCACTCCAGGACAACCGAGATTTCGGGTCGTAACGACGTTGAGATGGAGTGCAAGAACACAGGTCAGCAGCCTAGTTGGTCGGCCCCCGTGCCCGTCCGCTAGCTGCCCAAGCGAAGCATTGCCTCGCCCTGCGACAAACGGGCGCGTTCGCCCCGATGCACGAACCAGGATGCACCGCTTAGAATCGGGGCATGAACGAATTCGACCGTGTACGCGATTATTTGACCGGCTTGCAGGACCGTATCTGCGCTGCCGTGGAAGCCATCGATGGCAGCGCGCGTTTTGCCGAAGACCTCTGGCAGCGTGAAGAAGGCGGTGGTGGGCGCACCCGCATCCTGCGCGATGGCGCAGTGTTCGAGCAGGCCGGCATCGGCTTTTCGGATGTGTCCGGCTCGCGCCTGCCGCCTTCGGCCAGTGCGCATCGGCCCGAGCTGGCCGGGGCGACCTGGCGCGCCTGCGGTGTCTCGCTGGTGTTCCATCCGCACAATCCGCACATTCCCACCACCCACGCCAACGTGCGCTACTTCCGCGCCGAGCGCGATGGCGACGTGGTGGCGGCCTGGTTCGGTGGCGGCTTCGATCTCACCCCGTTCTACCCCGTCGACGAAGACGTGCTGCATTGGCACCGCACCGCGCAGACGCTGTGCGCCCCATTTGGCGAAGAGCGTTATGCCGCGCACAAGCGCTGGTGCGACGAATACTTCTTCCTGCGCCACCGCAACGAGACGCGTGGCGTGGGTGGGCTGTTCTTCGACGACCTGGACAAGGACTTCGAACGCGATTTTGCCTATCAGCGCGCGGTTGGCGACGGCTTTCTGGATGCCTACCTGCCAATCGTCGAGCGCCGTAAGGACACGCCGTACGGCGAGCGAGAGCGCGAGTTTCAGCTCTACCGTCGCGGCCGCTATGTGGAATTCAACCTGGTCTACGACCGCGGCACCCTGTTCGGCCTGCAGAGCGGCGGGCGCGCCGAGAGCATCCTGATGAGCTTGCCCCCGCGGGTGCGTTGGGAATACGGATTCACCTCGGAACCGGGCAGTGCCGAGGCGCGTCTGATGGACTATCTGGTGCCGCGCGATTGGCTAGGCTGAACAGGCTGATTAAACACGGCGTTGAATGAAACGCTGTGTTGATTACTTGATTTAATTAAGCCCGTTTAAATTTGTGATTGCCGGCGCAACCGACTCATTCGCCTTACGCAATGAGCCGGTTATGTTGCGGAGCAAAATTCAAGCCTGAAAATAAAAAGCCCCGCAGACCAGGGGGAGGTCGGCGGGGCCAGGGAACGGAAACTTGGGGAGTAGTTTCCGCTCCGAGATCTGCTCCAGGGGATGGGAGAGATCTGCCGACAGGCGTTGCGCCCGTCGAGGGATATAACAACATTTTCTACATTGATGGATCGTGAAGATAACTGTTAAAAATATGTAGAATTTAGCGGTTATTCATTCCATCGACGCAGGCCTAATCCGCATAATGTCTGGTCTGCGCATTCAGCATATCAGCGTTATCTGCTGGGTCAGTGCGCCTCATCCCAATTATCGCCGACGCCGGAGTCGACCACGAGCGGCACGCGCAATTCTGCAGCGGCAGACATGCGCGCGGTGACCTCGCCCAGCAGCGTGTCGACGAAGTCGGCATCGGCTTCGAACACCAGTTCATCGTGCACCTGCAGGATCATCAGCGCGCGCTCGGCGTGGTCGGCGATCCAGCCGTCCACACTGACCATGGCGCGCTTGATGATGTCCGCCGCGGTGCCCTGCATCGGTGCGTTGATCGCGGCGCGCTCGGCGCCGGCACGCTGGCCCTGGCTGCCGGCGTTGATGAAGTCCAGGTATAGCCGGCGGCCGAACACCGTTTCCACGTAGCCCTTGTCGCGCGCCTGCTGGCGGGTGGTTTCCATGAAGTCGCGCACGCCCGGGTAGCGGCTGAAGTACAGCGCGATGTAGTCCTGCGCCTCGCCACGGCCGATGCCGAGCTGGCGGGCCAGGCCAAACGCGCTCATGCCGTACATCAGGCCGAAGTTGATCGCCTTGGCGGCGCGGCGCTCGTCATTGCTGACGGTGTCGATGGTGCGGCCGAAGACTTCGGCGGCGGTGGCGCGGTGGACGTCGGCGCCGGACTCGAACGCGCCGACCAGGCCGGGGTCGCCGGACAGGTGCGCCATGATGCGCAGCTCGATCTGCGAGTAGTCGCAGGCGATCAGCTTGCGCCCGGCCGGGGCGACGAAGGCGCGGCGGATGCGGCGGCCGTCTTCGGTGCGGATCGGGATGTTCTGCAGGTTGGGATCGGACGAAGACAGCCGCCCGGTGGCCGCGCCGGCCTGGTGGTAGCTGGTGTGCACGCGCCCGGACTGCGGGTGGATCATCTCCGGCAGCTTGTCGGTGTAGGTGCTGCGCAGCTTGGTCAGGCCGCGGTATTCCAGGATCACCCGCGGCAGCTCGTGCTGGTCGGCGATGGCCTCCAGCGCCTCTTCGTTGGTGGAGGGCTGGCCCTTGGGCGTCTTGACCACGGCGGGCAGCTTGAGCTCGTCGAACAGCAGCGCCTGCAGCTGCTTGGGCGAATCCAGGTTGAAGGTGCGCCCGGCCAGTTCGGTGGCTTTTTGCTGGGCGGCGAGCATGCGCTTGGACAGGTCGGCGCTCTGGCGGCGCAGTTCGGCCGCGTCCACGCACACGCCGTTGGCTTCGATGCGGGCGAGCACTTCCACCAGCGGCATCTCGATCTCGCGGTAGACGCGCTCCAGGCCCGGCTCGGCGGCCAGCTTGGGGCCGAGCACGTGGTGCAGGCGCAAGGTGATGTCGGCATCTTCGGCGGCGTAGCGGGTGGCGTCTTCCAGGCTGATCTGGGCGAACGGGATCTGCTTGGCGCCCTTGCCGCAGACGTCTTCGTACTTGACGGTGTCGTAGCCCAGGTAGCGCTTGGCCAGGCTGTCCATGTCGTGACGGGCGCTGCCGGAATTGAGCACGAAGCTCTCCAGCAAGGTGTCGTCGCTGTAGCCAGCCAGGGCGATGCCGTGGCGGCGCATCACGTGCAGGTCGTACTTGCCGTGCTGGCCGAGCTTGCGCACGGCGGGGTCGGTGAGCAGCGGTGCCAGTTGGGCCAACGCCTGGCTGCGGTCGAGCTGGGCCGGAGCGCCGGGGAAGTTGTGGCCGAACGGCAGATACGCCGCCTGGCCAGGCTCGGCGGCCACGCTCAGGCCGATCAGGTCGGCCTGCAGCGGATCCAGGCTGTCGGTTTCGGTATCGAAGGCGAACTGGCCGGCCGCGCGCAGGCGGGTGATCCAGTTGTCGAGCTGGTCCTGGGTCAGGATGGTGTCGTACTGGCCGGGCGCCGACAGCGCCGGGTCCACTTCCACCGGGGCGCTGACCGGGCCGGACACGAAGCCGGTGCCGCGCGCGCGGCCGGGTTCGGTGCGGGCGCTGGCTGCAGCGGCCCCCAATGGCATCGGCTCGGTCAGCAGGCCGGCCTGGGCAGCGGCGCCGCCGAGTTCGCGCAGCGCCTGGGTGAAGCCGTAGCGTGCGTACAGCACCGCCAGCGTTTCGGCGTTGGGCTCGCGCAGGTCCAGCGCGCGCGGGCCGCTGGCCAGGGTCACGTCGGTCTTGATGGTGACCAGTTCGCGGTTGAGCGGCAGCCGCGGCAATGCGGCGCGCAGGTTCTCGCCGATCTTGCCCTTGATCTTGTCGGCGTTGGCGATCACGCCATCGAGCGAGTGGTATTCGGCAAGCCATTTGGCGGCGGTCTTGGGGCCGCACTTGTCCACGCCGGGCACGTTGTCGACGGTGTCGCCCATCAGCGCCAGCAGGTCGACGATCTGATTCGGGCGCACGCCGAACTTGGCGACCACCGCCTCGTCCGAATCCATGCGGCTGCCACTCATGGTGTTGACCAGTTCGATGCCCGGGCGCACCAGCTGCGCGAAGTCCTTGTCGCCGGTGGAGATGGTCACGCTCAGGCCATCGGCAGCGGCCTGCAGGGCCAGGGTGCCGATCACATCGTCGGCTTCCACCCCGTCGATGCGCAGGATGTCGATGCCCAGCGCATGCACGATGTCGCACATCGGCTGCACCTGTGCGCGCAGGTCGTCGGGCATCGACGGGCGATTGGCTTTGTAGTCGGCATACAAGTCATCACGGAAGGTCTTGCCAGGCGCATCCACCACGAACGCCACATAGGCCGGGCGTTCCTTCAAGGTGGCGCGCAGCATGTTGACCACACCGAACAAGGCACCGGTGGGCTCGCCCTGGGCATTGGTCAGCGGCGGAAGCGCGTGGAACGCGCGATACAGGTAACTGGACCCGTCGATCAGGACTAATTTGCTCATCGGCCAATTCTACCGCTGCACGCTCACCCCACGCCGCCCAGCGCATACTGAGCAACGACCTAGAACGGATGACGACGATGATGAGAGCAAGTCTTTTGCTGCTGCCGTTACTGCTGCTCGGCGGCTGCGCCACCAGCGGCGCCAGCGGCAACGTGCCGGCCGGCGCGGATGTCACCAGCAAGACCATGGGCAACGGCGACAAGGTCGACGAGTACCGGGTCAACGGCCAGCTGGAAATGGTGCGGGTGACGCCCGCGCGCGGTGCGCCCTACTTCCTGTACGACCGCGATCACGACGGCCATACGGATGCGGAAAAGGACAAGGTCAACAAGGTGTATTGGAAGTTGTATAGCTGGTGATTCGGGATTCGGGATTCGGGATTCGGGATTCGTAGAGCGTAAGCGCAGCGGCTCTTTGGCCGCTGGTGCCGGTGCCAACTTCGTATCAGCGTTGCGCAACCGCGGTGGTGGTCTCTGCGCTTGAGGTGGCCGGCACTGCCTTGGCCGCTGCGGCCAGCGCCAGGGTCTGGCGTGCGGCAAGCAGCGGTTCTTCGGCATTGCCGTAGATGCCGGTCAACATCTGCAGCGCTTGCTGCGCGTGGTCGCGCGCAGCGGCGATCTGGCCAAGCCTGCGCTCGGCCTCGGACATGCCGCGCAGGATCTCGGCGGTCTGTGGATGCGCACGGCCCAACACACGCAAGGACGAGGCCAGGCAAGCGCGCTGTTCGACCAATGATGCCTGCACCTGCCCGGCATCCAGCAACCAGAAGGCATGGTTGCTGCGGTAGGTGATCGTGGCCCGCGCATCGTCGCCGAAGGCGGCGCGTGCGCGCTCCATCGCAGCGCGGTAGTGCGGGCCGGCTTCGGCCAGCTTGCCTTGCTGACGCAAGGTGTCGGCGAGATTGCCTTCCACCATCAAGGTATCGGCGGCGTTGTCGCCGTACAGCTTGCGGGTAATGCGCAGCAGCGGGGCGAGTTCGGCCTCAGCAGCGGCAAACTCGCGCTGCATCAGCAAAAATACCGCCAGGCTGTTGCGCATTGACAGCACCAGCGGATGCTCTGGCCCACGCACGCCAATGCGCTCGCGCAGCAGGCTGCGCTGCAAGGCGATGGCCGGTGCCAGCTGCCCATTCTCGGCCAGCATGCCGGCGTAGCTGTTGCCGGCATCGATGCGGCGTTCTGCGGTGGTGGCCACGTTGGCCAATGCGGCGACGTAGGCATGCCGGCTTTCCGCCAGCGCCTCCAGCATGCGGCCTTGATCGCGCAGCGCCCATGCCAGCCGGGCACGCATGTCGTTACCCAGGCTCTGCTGCTTCGCATTGCCGCGCGCGGCCTGCGCCATGCCGGCGCGCAGCACGCGCTCGGCCTCGCGCGATTGACCAGCACCACTGAGCGCCTGGCCCAGCATGGAGGCCGCTTCCAGCGCAGGCGTGCTACCGGCACCCGTGCTCTGCTGCGCCAGCGCCTGCGCGGTGCGCAGATGCGCGACCGCCTGCGGATAGTCCGACAAGGCGATCAGCGTGCGGCCCAGCGTCAGTTCCACCTCGGTGCGTGCATCCGGTTGATCGGCCAGCTCGCGCGCGGCGCGCTGCGAGGCCTGCTGCAGCACGCGCAGCATCAATGTCTTGTCCAGATCCTGCGCGATGCCAGGGTCCACGCTGGACAACACCGAGCTCATGAAATCGCCGGTGACCTGCGCGCGTTGCGCATCGCGCGCGGCTTGCTGCAGCGACCACAGCGTGGCGCCCAGACCACCCATCAGCGCGATCGACACAAGACCGGCGGCCAGCACGCCACTGCGATGGCGTTGGGCGAACTTGCGCAACCGCAACCACCGGCCCGCCTGCAACGCGCGCGGCGGGTAGCCGTCGAGCCAACGCTGCAACTCGTCCAGCAAGGCCGATACCGACGCATAACGTGCAACGGGCTCGGGCGCCAACGCGCGCAACACGATCGCATCCAGGCCATCGCGCAATTGCCGCTGCAGTCGGGCGTGGGTGGTTGCGCGTGCGGCGCAGATCCGCGCACGCGCATCGGCCGGCACTGCCGCCACGCGCTGCGAGGGGGGCTGCGGCAGCCCATCGCGCCCGGCCACCGGTGCCAGCCCGCAGCTCAACTCATAGAACATTGCGCCCAGCGCATAGATGTCGCTGCGCGCATCCACGTCCTGTACGCCGCGCGCCTGTTCCGGGCTCATGTAGCCGGGGGTACCGCGGCCATGCGCGGAGGTCATGCCGGGGTTGGCCGCATCGATGGCGATGCCGAAGTCGATCACGCCCGGCATCGGCCGCCCATCGATGTCGCTGACCAGCACATTGCTGGGTTTGAGGTCGCGATGGATCACGCCTTTCTGATGTGCGTGCTGCACCGCCTCGCTCACCCGCAGCATCAGCAGCACGCGCGCATGCAGCGAGAGCAGATGCGCATCGCACCACCAGGTGATCGGCTCGCCGCGCAGGTATTCCATCACCAGATACGGGCGGCCGTGCGCATCGGTGCCTACATCGTGAATCTGCGCGATCGCCGGGTGCACCATTTGCGCCAGCAAGCGGCATTCGAACTCGAACAACGCGCGGCCCTGCACATCCAGCGCGTCGGCGGCCACCAGCTTGATCGCCACCTCGCGCTCGTAAGCGCCGTCGGCGCGATGGCCCAGATACACCTGGCCCATGCCGCCGGCGCCGATCAGGCGGTCGATCGCCCATGCACCAAAGCGCGTACCGGCCGGCAGCTCCGGCAATGGCGCGCGCAAGGCGGCCACCGCCTGTTTCAACGGCGCACGCACACGCAGCGTGGCCTGCGATTCCACCGCCAGCATCGCCAGCAACGCATCGCGCAGCACCACATCGTCACCGGCCTGCGCACGCGCGAATGCCTCGCGCGCCTCCACCGGCAGTAAGCAGGACTGATGAAACAGCGACTCCAGGCGTTGCCAGGAAGTGGCCACGACACTCACAGCTGCGCCGCCAGCCACACCCGCGCAAAGCGCAGATCGCGCTCCAGCGTGGGCACCGACACCTCCAGTTGCTCCGCCGCCTCGGCCACACTGAAACCCACCAGCTCGGTCAGCGCGAACGCCTTGGCCTTGCGCTCGTCCACGCGCGCCAGCTTGTCGAAGGCATCGGCCACCATCAGCAAGGCCTCCGGTCGCGGCGCGCCATCGGACAGACTGATGGTCAACGTCACCGCCTGCCCACCCCGCTTGGCGCTGGCCTGCTGCCGCGCCAGATCCACCAACAGATGGCGCATCTGCAGTGCGGCAACCGAATAGAAGTGCGCACGCGAGCGAAACCCCTGCTGCCCCTGCTCCAGCCGCATCCATGCCTCATGCACCAGCTCGGTGGCCTGCAGCCCGCCGCGCGCATTGCGCCGCAGTAGCCGCAACGCCGTCTCGCGCAGCACCATGTACACCTGCCGCGCCAATGCATCGCCCGCGCCGGGCTCCTCCCGCTGCCAGGCCTGCAACAACTCGGTGATCGGCAGCTCGGACATCGGGCCCATCTCGCCTGCGTGGGAGCGCAGTATCCCGCATTGGCGGACGGGTAGGCATTTCAAAACAAAACGGTTTAGCTCGCTTGCGCCGGGCCTGGCAAACGCGGCTCGGACCACCCAGGTCAGGCAGCCATCAAGGTGCGGGCTGCCAGGTCGGCCCCTGACATAGGAAGGCCACGCAGCCCTCCACCTTCAAGGAGCCATCGGCGCCACGCTTGATCTTGGCGTTGTAGGTCTTGCCGGATTCGGGGTTGTAGATCTTGCCTTTCCACAGATCTCCTGCATCCACCAGCTCGCTGAGGATCACCGTGCCTTCCATGGGGTTGTGGCGCTTGGCCGGATCCGGATTGAACGCATCGGTCTTCCGGCTACCGGGTTTGGTCCGCAGCACCTTGACGATGGTGCCGCACAGCGACGCGCCACAGGGCTGGATGTCGACCAGTGCCTGCTGGTTATCGGTAAACCATTTTCCGGTGATCGGTTCGGCGGCGAATGCAGGCGCACTCTGCACGACAAGGCCGAAAACGACACAACATACTGCAGAGATGCATTTCATTGGATTTCCCCAAGCTTCGATAAGAGCAATTGACGCGCAACGTACTTTCGCTGATGCAGCGTCGCTGACACAGCCGCAGCAGCGTTAGAATCAGGCGAGTCAGATCGTATCGATGCAGTCTTGGGAGATGATTAGATCACTTGCCAGCAAGCACGCATGGCCGCATCCATGGAAACTTTTGACCTGATCTCAGGCTTGCACCGATTGCGCTTACCGTGCTGATGTCGAATAGCTTGGTGAGCGAAGTAACAAGCGAACCTCGCCCACGGCTATCGCCCAGAAAAAAATTTCAATTGCATTGCATCATCACAAGAGCAAAGCGTTAGCTGGGCCTCCTGCAAACGCTGGCTCACTTCTCCCACTGCCTCGCCCTAAAGTACAAGGATCGTCATGCCTGTCATCCATCGTCGTGAGCTGTTGATTGGCGGGCTGACGTTGCCACTGTGGTCACTGCCGATCGCTGCTCACGCAAAAACATCAAGCCCGCCTGCATCGTTCGAAACATTGCTGCGCCCAACCGTGCACACCGGTCAGGAGCAGTGGGCCTTGCAAGCACGCATGCAACATCACCGAGTACCAGGCGTGGCAGTTGCGATCCTGCGCGGGGGGCGGATCCACAGCATCAAAGGCTTCGGATCGACAACGGCGGGACGTCGCTCACCGATCGGCGAAGACACCTTGTTCTCGGTCGGCTCGGTCAGCAAGGTAGTCACGGCCGCGCTGTGCGTGAGACTTGCCGCGCTTGGCATTGTGGATCTGGATAAAGACGTCGGCACCTGGCTACGCCGTTGGCAGATACCGCAAGGGCCGGACGGCGATACCGGCAAGATTTCCCTGCGCATGCTGCTGTCGCATACCGCAGGTTTCAACGTGCACGGCTTCAAGGACTTCGACCCAGGCGCTGCATTGCCCACGCTGGTACAGACGCTCACCGGCACATCGCCCGCAGTCAACAAGCCTTTGCAGCGGATCGATATTGCCGGCACCCGCGCGCGTTACTCCGGTGGCGGTTACATGATCGCGCAGGCGGTGATCGAAGACGCTGTGGGCAAACCGTTGAATGCGATTGCCACCGAGCATCTTCTTGGCCCATTGGGCATGCGCAGGAGCCGGTTCGATGCACACCTTGCCGCAGACACGCGCGATGTGGCGCACGCACACGACGACTCGGGCGCTCCTGTTGCACTGCCGCGTGGATGGCAAAGTTTCCCGGAACTGGCGGCGTCCGGCTTCTGGACCTCGGCCAAGGAGTTGAGCCGCCTGGTCATCGCGTTGGGTAGCTCCTACCGCAGCAGTGGCGGATTTCTGCCGCAAGCACTGGCCATCGACATGATGACCGAGGTGGCCCCCGGCATCCATGGGCTCGGGCCACGCCTCGCCGGGCAAGGGCAATCGCGCATCTTTCATCACGCCGGATCCAACGACAGCTACAAGGCCTATCTCGAAGGAAATCTCGAGAGCGGCGACGGCCTGATTGTGCTCACCAACGGTGAAAACGGCGACCTGCTCCATAACGAGATTCGCAACGCTGTTTCCGATGCGCAGCATTGGCCAGGCGATTGGTCGGTGCAAGTCAGCACGGTCGATTTCACAGCCCTCCTGAAGGACTACACCGGCCGCTATGTGCGGCGGCCCAATCAGGAACCACTACTTACTGGCGTGCTGGATATGAGCTTTCTCGGCGAGGAGGTTGTGATCTCGCAAAACTGCGAGGGACTGGTGCTGGAAGGTAAAAGTAGGCATCGCTCGCTGAAGCCGCTCAACAGCAATCGCTTTGTTGCCGATGCATCGATTCCTGCGGGGACGTTGCAGTTTCAGTTTGATCGAGGCAGCGATCGTCGTGTGGTGACGCTGAGAGTGATGGCTGGGGATGGAGTGATGGTTTTTGCGCCCGAGTGAAGCAAGCTTGGAAAGCAGCATAAAATTTCTACCATGGCGCCGATGGCTGGTAACAGAGCACGGGCATGATGCCCGAAGCACGCTGTCGCAATTTACTGCTCCCTATAGTGTCAAATAACATTGGCTGATTTGCAGGAAGTCTCGGTCATGAGTGTCACCAAAGTATGCACACCAATTGATTCGGCGCCTGAACTCAAGCCGCTTGCCAACGTCTTCCAAGCTCGAGTCATGATCAGGAATTAGATAGACGCACTATCCGACACAACGTCTTGGGCCCCCCGTCGGGATCGAGACGCGTTGAAAGACCGGCCGCAATCGATTCGTTGCGGCCGGTCTTTGCCCGACATCCTGCAATCAGCTGCCTTTGATAAAGGCAATCGCCGGATCACTCGAGTTGTACCTCACGTAATGGTCGCCATTGCGATACGTGTTGACCTGATAGCTGTCGCCTGTCTTGTCGTAGAAATAGTAGTCGTAGTGCTCGGTGTTGCTGAAATACAGAATATATGCCCAGGTCCCGCCGTAGGCTCCGAGATTATAGCGAGAAATCGCAGCAATCGATTTGACCTCTGCGGTGGTATCGGTCCAATTGTTTCCGGTCAGCGGCCAAGCGACAGCAATGCCGAAATCTCTCTTCGCTTCTTCGCCTGCAGCATCGGCTTGCTCCGTCTCCTGGCTGCTGCCGTGAAACCCGATTTGGTAGGGAATTCCTTTGTCGCTGACGGCGTCGGTCCATTCGATACCGGATTCATCGTGCGGATGTGGCGATGCGTTGCTCATTCGTTATCTCCTGATGGCAAACCAAGACACTGCGTTCCGGCTGGAACACTGCTACAACCTGAAAGTGATGACGATGTTGCTGCCGGCGTGTCCTGATTCCGGGTCAACGCCAGGACTGGCAAACAACGCAGAGCGAGCTGCGAGGTGGATGCGGACGAAACGATTGGAACCTAGCGTGCGGGCTGTCCACGCAGCAGCGCTCCGGCAGCTCCACGCTGCACCTACGCGAAAATCCGATATTTGCCCTATGTCCAGCGGCTGGCGACCCAATCACGCGTCTGTTTCCACGCATCTGTCTGCAGGTAAGCCTGGGTTTCGCTGGCCAGATCAGCGACATGCTTCCAGTCATCCAGTGCGTAAGGACGTTTCAGTTCGACATTGGCGCGCTTGAAGTTGCCGGCCAGCACCTGCTCGGCCTGAATGCTTGCAAGTTCGGCCGTTGCATCCATGGTCAGATTCAGTAGCGGCATGGCCGGCACCGAGCCGCTTGCCCAGGGATACAGCCAGGATTTTGCGCCCCAGTCGAGCGGGTTGCCGATCGCGGTGGATGGAATTCCTTGCGGGCTGCTGCCGGTTCCAAGCGAGAGCAGCTGGATATTGCCGACGCTGTTCACCAGGCCACTGGCAATGGCCTCGGCCACGGCGGTCATGGCCGGATTGTTGGCGAACACGCCGCCGTCGGCGAAGAACCCATAGTCGCCGTATGCTCCGGAAACCCGATAAGGCGGAAAGTAGGTTGGCGCGGCAGACGTGGCCAATGCGGCATCGACCATGCTGATCTGCCTGTACGCATTGTTGACGCCGTTGGAGAACGTGGCAGGCATCCAGTTCCCACTGGTCGCGTCCCACAGGCGCGCGGCGTTGACGACGACGAGCCGCTTCGCGTCTGCAAGCAGCGTTGCACCTAACAATCCGCTTGCGATCTGGATCAATCCATCGTTCTTGTACTGGCTGCTGAAGAAACCCGGCCCGCTGCCCAGCGTCGCGTCCACCCCTTGCTGTTGCGACTCGGCCTGTTGATCGAGAAGCCACCCGTTGGGTTCGAAAATGCTTGCGCCTTTGGTCATGTACATCTCGATAATCGTGTTGATCGAGACGTTTTGCACCAATGCCAGAGCAAGCAGGCCACCGGTGGAAGTGCCGGCAAAGCAATTTGCATGGCTGAGGATGTTGCTGTGCTGGTCCAGGTCCTGGATGAGGATCGCGGTGATCAGTCCTCGAATTCCGCCGCCATCGCAGCTGATGATATTGAACGACATTGAAGTCTCCTGGAGAGCGCGCACTGTCTTGAAACGTGTGTACGAAGGCGTCAAGAGCAAGCGATCTGACTGTCCCGCTAGCGCGGGATACCGACAGCTGTCAGGACGATTCCACGTGTGCGTGAGAGTGTGGCGACGACGCTTCTGTTTCCCGTTGCGTCACCCTAGAAGCACCTTCGTCGATCACCCGACAAATCGTCTCACCGCATTGATCATGTGATCTGCCATCGCCTTTCTGCGTGCCTTCGGTCGTGCTGAGCTCGGTATTCACTTGGCGGCCAGCATCGCGCTGCAGAACCCAGTCTTTTCGAATCAGCGAATCGGCGCGACCTCATGCAGTGCAGCGCTAGCCAGCACTGTTCCCAAGCCTGATCTCGATGCGATGCCGTTGCTAGTGGTTTTGCATTGGTCGCTGCCCAAAGCGCAGGCAGGGTCCATGCGGCGTCGCGGTGCATTGAGGAATGGGCCAGCCGGTTGGTCTGGATCGCCGTCGATCGCATCGATGCGTGACGCAGCACGGAGTTCATAAAAGACCGTGATGGGTTGGCGCCGCTTTTCTCGGTTGATCAGATAACAGGCCCCGGGGAGTGGGCCGCAGGCAGCACCCGCATGAGCAACACCGGCTATTACGGCGCCATCGTCCCGCAGGCATCGGCATCGGTGGTGGCGCACGCGCCGCTGATGATCGATCTGCTGGCCTACATCGAGCAGCATATCGGCGAGGCCGAGCTCGGTACCGAGTCCTTGCAACAGGCGTTCGCGCTATCGCGCGCCTCGTTGTACCGGCTGTTCCAGTCGCGTGGCGGCGTGGCCCGCTACATCCGCGAGCAGCGCCTGTGCACCGCGCACCGCTATTTGCAGGCCTACCCGGAGTGCAGCCTGACCTGGTTGCTGTATGAGATGGGCTTCGCCTCGGAACGGCAGTTTCAACGCTGTTTTCAGCAGCGTTTCGGCATGCAGCCGATGCAATGGCGCCGCCACTGTCGGTCTGCGCCGGCAACGCATTCGCCGCGCCGCGGCCACTACATGCCGCTATGGCGCTTCATGCGCGAGCTGAGCCAGGATGCGCAACGCGATCACGCGCCGGTGCGCCCTGGCACGCTGCCGGTCCAGCCCGCCCCGCTGATGCATACCGAAGCGCTACGGCGTCTTGCACAGCCGGCGAGCCGCTTTGCGGGTCAGCCTGAAACAATGGAAAACTGATCCGTAATCCGCGTAGGAGCGTGCTTGCGCGCGATGGGGCGTTACCGGTAACGCCTCTCGCGCTCAGGCGCGCTCCTACAACGGAACATGCGGGCTGACACCTGAGATGCACTGCGCGTGTTCTTGTGCAGCAAAACATCCGCCAGTCAGCGAATCACCAACACCGGAATCGAACTGTTGGTAAGCACTTCCACCGTCTGGCTGCCGAGCAGCATGCGGCGCACGCCGCGGCGTCCGTGCGAGGTCATGATGATCAGATCGCTGTTGCAGTCCTTGGCGGTCTGCACGATGCCTTCGGCGGCGAACCGATCCAGCACGTGATGCGAGGTGGCCTTGATATTGGCCGCAGCCGCCAGTTCCAGTGCCGGGCGCAGAATCTTCTCGGCAGCGGCCTCGCGCTCGGTGCGATATTCCGGGCTTGCCTCGTAGCCCACGCTCCAGCCCATCGCGTCGTACATGCCCATCGCCCATGGCTCTGACACGGTGACGATATCGACCTTGCCGCCAGTCGCCTTGGCCAGTTCGAGGCCCTGGAACAAACCACGATGCGACAGCTCGGATGCATCGATGGCGATCAGGATACGTTTGTACATGGTGATCTCCGAAGTGACTGGCAGCATCGCCGGTGATGGCAGCCTGACAGGGTCCAGCGACGCAGACATTGATGTGGATCAATCCAGCTGCGGCGGTTGCACTGGTGCTCAAGCAGGGTTGTAGAGCTCGCCCGACTCATTTCTGCGCATCCTGCCATGTGTTGCTCTGCGTTCGATTCGATCGCAGGGTGTCACGGATGATGCTGTGAATGCATCGGGCAGCGCACAACGGCACGCTCGTAGTGACGGTTACATGTCCAATTTACGACCGCAATACGTAGATGCAACGCGCTCGTCTGCTGTCGGATGCGTTGCACGTGTACGCATGACATGAAAACTTTCGCTGGCCGCTAGTATTGCCCAGCTCGGCAGCCTCTAGCAGGACTGGCTGAAATTTACGAATGCTCCAGTGTGATCATCATAGAAAATGTACAGCTGCGCAGTGTCGTGACGGAGGCTGCCAATGTCGATCTGCCCTACAAACACCAACGGCCGTCCTTCAACGATAGGCCAATCAGGGCCTTGCAGCCACTTCGGCGCCGATTTCAAGAAACGAAAATCCTGCGCGATCTTGTCTTTTAAAATCCTCACCAGTTCCTTTCCCTTGCTATCGCCCTGACCTTCGATAGCAAGGGAAAAGTACCAGGATGGAAGATCAAGCCATTTGGGCTGAGCTTTCAGTGTCAACTCGAGTAATTCGCCATATTTTTCACTACAGACATGCGCAACCTCGTGTTTCTTCAAGAAGCTGCAAAGTAGTTTTTGAACATTGTAGACAGAGCCGATCCGGCTGTAGTCCTGACTGATCAGATGCGTGTAGAGATCAGCTTCCTGGATGTAGGCAGGAAGTTGAACTTCATTCTTTAGAAGACGTTCGAAGGATGCATCTGACTGAATCTTCCGTTCAAATTCCTCTGCAGACATCGAGGCTTCCACAAAAGCTTTTATCGTCGCTTCCACCATCATCGCTTCGCTCCGTCCTGTGGAAATTCGCGCATCGCCACTGCCAGCCACGACGTACCCTCATCCGGCGCTGCGCGCCACCTTCTCCCGATGGGAGAAGGGAAAACCTCGTTGTCCAATCAACAGCGGCCACCACAGTGCGTCTCCCCGTAGTAGAAGAAACGCCTACATCACCGTCAGATTCGCATACGCCATCACCAGCCACTTGGCGCCGACTTCGTCGAACTGCACCTGCACGCGCGCGTGTGCACCGGCGCCCTCGTAATCCACGACCACACCTCCGCCGAACTTGGGATGTTCGACATTGGCGCCGAGCTTGATCGGTGCGGCTTCGACCACGCCGTGCACCGGGCCGCCGCGTGCCGCGCCCAGCGAGGCGGTGCGCGAGACCTGCACTTTCGGGCGCACTTCGTGCAGCAGGTCGCGCGGGATCTCGCGCAGGAAGCGCGAGGGCACGTTGTAATTGTCCTGGCCGTGGATGCGCCGCGATTCGGCGTAACACAGCACCAGCTTCTGGCGCGCGCGGGTGATGCCTACGTACGCCAGGCGACGCTCTTCTTCCAGCCGCCCGCTTTCTTCCAGCGAGCGCGCACTCGGAAACAAGCCATCTTCCAGACCGACCAGAAACACGATCGGAAATTCCAGGCCCTTGGCCGAGTGCAGCGTCATCAACTGCACGCCTTCTTCGCCGGCCTGCGCCTGGCCTTCGCCGGCTTCCAGTGAGGCGTAAGCAAGGAAGGCGACCAGCTCGGTCATGCCCTGGCTGTCTTCGTCGTCCGGGCGGGTGAAGCGCGAGGCCACCGACACCAGTTCGTCCAGGTTCTCGGTACGCGATTCCGAATCCAGCCCGCTGCGGCTTTCCTTGGCCCAGTGCTCGCGCAGGCCCGAGCGCATCAGCACGTGGTCGATGCGCTCGGCCAGTTCCATGTCGCCGGTTTCGGCATGCAGTTGGCCGACCAGGCTCAGGAACGTGGCCAGCGCATTGCGGGCGCGGGCGGCCAGGGTGTTTTCCTGCGTGCACAGCATCGCCGCTTCCCACAGCGACAGCGCATTGGCGCGTGCCAGCCGGCGCACTTCGTCCAACGTGCGATCGCCGATGCCGCGCGTGGGCGTGTTGACCGCGCGCTCGAAGGCGGCATCGTCGCTGCGGTTGCTGAGCAGCCGCAGGTAGGCCAACGCATCCTTGATTTCGGCGCGTTCGAAGAAGCGCATCCCGCCATACACGCGGTACGGCAGCTGCTCGGAAATCAGCGCCTCTTCCAGCGCGCGCGATTGCGCGTTGCTGCGATAGAGCACCGCCACTTCGCCGTAACTGCCGCCGTCGCGCACCCACTGCCGCGCGCGCTCGACCACATAGCGCGCCTCATCGACTTCGTTATAGGCCGCATACAGATCGATCGGGTCGCCATCGCCGGAATCGGTCCACAGCTGCTTGCCGATGCGGTCCGGGTTGTGCGCGATCACCGCATTGGCCGCGCCCAGAATATTCGCGCTGGAGCGGTAGTTCTGCTCCAGCCGCACCGTCTGCGCGCCAGGGAAGTCCTTCAAAAAGCGCTGCACGTTCTCGACCTTGGCACCGCGCCAGCCGTAGATGGCCTGGTCGTCGTCGCCGACCACGAACACGTGGCCGGTCTCACCGGCCAGCACGCGCACAAAGGCGTACTGGATGGCGTTGGTGTCCTGGAACTCGTCGACCAGAATCTCGCGGAAGCGCGCGCGGTAATGCGCCAGCAACGCCGGGGTGTCGCGCAGCAGTTCATGCGCGCGCAGCAGCAACTCGGCGAAATCCAACAGCCCGGAGCGGTCGCAGCGTTCCTGGTAGGCCGCATACACCTGCCGGCGCACCTCGGTCCAGTCGTCGTTGGGCTCGGGCTGGATGTGCTGCGGACGGCGGCCTTCGTCCTTCTGTTCGTTGATCCACCAACTCATCTGCTTGGGCGGGTACTTGCCCTCGTCCAGCTCCAACGACTGCACCACACGCTTGACCAGCCGCAACTGGTCGTCGCTGTCCATGACCTGGAAGCCTTCCGGCAGCCGCGCGTCCTGCCAATGCAGCCGCAACAGCCGATGCGCCAGCCCATGGAAGGTGCCGATCCACATCCCGCGGCTGCCGTTACGCAGCTGCAGGTCGGTACGGTGGCGCATTTCGCCGGCGGCCTTATTGGTGAAGGTCACCGCGAAGATGCCGTGGTTGGGCACGCCCTGGACTTCGTTGAGCCAGGCGATGCGATGGATCAGCACGCGCGTCTTGCCGGAGCCGGCACCGGCCAGCACGAGGTAATGCCCCGGCGGCGCGGAAACGGCCTCGCGCTGGGCGGGGTTTAAATGATCGAGCAAATGAGAGACATCCACCGGACCATTTTACCGGTTGTGGCGTCGCTGCGGCTGAGATTGCGATGAAGCGGTTTGGAATGCGAGGCTTCGCTCGGACCCTCATCCGGCGCTACGCGCCACCTTCTCCCGGTGGGAGAAGGGAACAAAGCCCCTCACCGCCCAAGCAATACCAGCACATCCCGCGCAATCGCCATTGCCTGCTCACGCAACTCCGGTACCGCCAGGCTTTCCCACAACGCGCCGATCCTCAGACTGCCGATCACCCGCAGCTGCGGATTGGTGCGTCCATCGGCATCGATCAGACTGCCATCGGCATCGGTATCCACCCCGATGCCATGCGGCCCGGCCACCGCAATGCCCTGCCCCAGCAGCTGTTGCAGCAGCGGGTTGCGCATCGCCTGCACGCGCATTTCCACACCGGTGGCGTTGACCAGCGTCTGCACATCCAGCTGCAAGGCATGCCCGGCACTGGCGCCGGCACTCACCCGCACGCAGGCGCCAACCTGGAATGCGACATCCAGCCGCGCGCGATGCAGCTGCAGTTGTCCGCGCGCACGCATCGCCTGCAACTGCGCATGCACCGGTGCGGCGATGCGATGACGATGCACATCCCAGTAGCGCACCACATGGCGCAGGAAGCGGCGTTGATCTGCAACCGACAGCGTGTGCCACAAGGCCTGACTCAACGGGCGGATACGCTCCATCACGCTCTGCCAGGGCAACCCCTGCGCCATCGCCTTGCGCGCATGCCGACGCAGCGCGTGCATGCGCGCACGCAGCGACAACGCCAACAACGGCTGCGGATCGAAATCCGCCGCGACGCAATGCGTCTGCGGCAACGGCAACAACCCATGCCGCGACACCGCATGCACCGCCCCGCGATGCGCCTGCGCGGCCAGCGTCACCACCGTGTCGACCATGCTCAGCCCCGAGCCGACGATGCACACCGCCGCGTCCTGTGGCAACGCCGCGACCGCTTCGGTATCCCAGGCTTCCACCCGCTGCGCACTCGACAAGCCGGTGGCGCCACGCAGCGGCAACGGCCGTAGCGCATTGCCCACCGCCAGCACCACGCTGGTGGCCTGCAGCGTTTGCCCGTCGTCCAGCTGTAGCAGCGCACCGGAAGCATTGGGCTGCAAGGTCTGCACGCGTGCGGCCTGCACGGTCAGCGTCGCCGGGCTCTGCGCACGTGCGGCCTGCAAGCGATCGCGCAGATAAGGCGCGTAATGCCTGCGCCCGACGAACTGCTGCGGCAGCTGCGCGTCTTCCAGCTCCGGGCAGCAGGCCTGCGCGCGCAGGTAATCGACAAAATCCTGCGGCGCCTCCACCAGCGCACTCATCCGCGCTGCCGGCACATTGAGCAGGTGTTCGGCACGCGTGGTGGAATACGCCACGCCTTCGCCCAGCGGGGCGTGCGGCTCGATCAACACAATCCGCACCGGCGCGGTCGCCTGACGCAGCAATTGCAGCGCTACCAGCACACCGGATGCGCCGCCGCCGACGATGGCGATCACTGCATCGCCGGGATCACGCAGTTCATTCATCCGGCAATTGTAGGCGATGCGTCACGTCGCACCGATGACAGCCGCCATGGCCGCTGTCATGGCCGGGATCACGTACCGCTGCGCAGAGGCCGTCGTGCGATGCGCGTTGTCCGACATCCGGGAAGACGACGAGCACCGTCCGTCCAATCCGACCTGGGTGACGACGAGCGAGGTGCTCGTCGTCACGTTGGAAAGCGCCGGCTTGCCTGAGGCCTACGCCGAAAGGCGGGCACTCTCAAACGCAGCAAGACCTTGCCAACCTGTGCTTGCGCCCAGCGATGCGCCCGCACCCGCAGGCATCGACGCGCGTTCCAGCTGGCAATGCGCCGTCATACGACACGCACACGCAAGCCCTACATCAGTGCATCCGCCAACCGCGCAATTCCCTCGCGGCTGCGGCGCCAGGCCGGGCGACTACGCCACTGCTCCAGCTGCAGCTGGCGTGCGTTGGCCAGGTAATCCTGCTCGATCGCACGCAGCCGCTGCACCACGCCATGGTCGTAGCACAGCATGCCGATCTCGGCGTTGAGCGCGAACGAGCGGATGTCCAGGTTGATCGACCCCACCAGGGCGATGTCCTCGTCCACGCTCAGGTGCTTGGCATGCAGAAAGTGCGGGCGGTACAGCGCGATCTTCACCCCGCAGCGCAGCAGCTCTTCGAAATACGCCTCCTGCGCCCACGCCGCCAGGACCTGGTTGTTGCTCTCCGACAGGATCAGCTGCACATCCACACCCGAGACCCCGGCAATGCGCAACGCACTGAGCAAGGCTTCGTCGGGGACGAAGTACGGCGTCACCAGCACCACCTTGCGGCGCGCCAGGTGGATCACCGCATTGATCGCATCGCGCGCATTCTCGAACGGGTACGCCGGCCCGCTCGGCAGCAGTTGCGTGGCGATGTTGGCCTCGCACACCGGCGCGTCCGGCCACACGTCCAGGCGCTGCCCGGTTTCGGTGAACCAGTCGCTGGCGAACACCGCTTCGAGATGATTGACCACCGGCCCGCGCACGCGCGCCACCAGTTCGCGATTGGGCACGCCTTCGATAAAGCCGGCCTCGGCCAGATTCTGCGAGCCGACAAAGCCCACCTGGTTGTCGATCACCGCAATCTTGCGGTGATTGCGCAGATCCATGCGCCCGCTGCGACGCCAGCGCAGCCCACCGGGCAACACCGCCAGCACCTCCACACCGCCGGCCTGCAGCCGCTTGCGGTAGTGGCGCAAGCCACGCTTGGCGCCCACCGCATCCAGCAGCACGCGGCAACGCACGCCGCGCGCACTGGCGCGCTCCAGTGCGGCCACCACCGCATCGCCCACCGCATCGTCGAACATCAGGTAATACAGCAGATGCACGCGTTTTTCCGCCGTATCGATCGCGTCGGTCAAGGCCTGCAACGACTGCGCGTAGTCGTCCAGCAACTCCACCGCATTGCCCAGCGTGGGCATGAAATCGCCCTGGCGTTCGATCAGCGGCACCACCTCGGCGCTGCTGGAATCCGCCTGCGGCATCCAGCGCAAGGCATGCAAGGGCAGTTGCTGTTCGCGGATCACCTGCGAGGCGGTGGCCTGGCGCTCCACCCGCAAGCGCGACAACCACGGGTGGCCGAACAGCAGATACAGCGGCAGGCCGACCACTGGCACGAAGCCGATCAGCAACAGCCAGCTGCGCGCCGCGCCGGGCGTGGTGCGGGCCGGAATCCACAGCAGTGCAGCCAGGCGGATCGCCCAGTCCAGCGCCAGTAGCCAGGTCCCTTGCAACCAATCGGGCAGCATCAGCGATCCGTTCTCAAGAAGACTCCGATTCTGACTGCGCCGCGTGTGAACGCAACGGCGCGATGCCGCTGATCGGCGCGCAATAGCGAAACGGCCCGCCGTGCGCATCGGCCGGCTGCACGCGCTCGGCGCAGACCTGCCGCAGCGTCTGCACGAACGCCGACTGCGCGCGGGTGGGATGCCAGTCGCTGCGCAGCGTCATGCCGATCTGGCGGCGCAGCTGCGGCCCGGTGGCGCCGATCTCGCACAGCAACCCGGCGCGGCGCTCGAACAGAAACTGGTCGCGCGACATCAGCGTGAGCCAATCGTCTTCCAGCAGCAGCCCACGGATGGTCAGCTCCGCGCCGCATTCGATGCGCAGCGCAGGCGGTTCGATGCCCTGATCGCGAAACATCTGCTCCCAGCGCGCACGCACCGGCGTGCCGGTGGTGGCGATCACCCAGGGGTACTCTAGCAATTGTGCGAACGCATAGGCCTGCCCGGCCAGCGGATGCCCGCTGCGCGCCACGATCACCGGCTCGTCGTCGAACAACGGCTCTTGCAGCACATCGCGCACCGGCAAGGGCTCGCGCAGCGCACCGATCAGCAGATCCAGCTCGCCATCGCGCAGATGCGCCAGCAATTCGGCATACGGCCCTTCGACCACGTTGACGCTGGCACCGGGATGCGCGCGCACAAAGCGCGCCAGCACCTGCGGCAGCAGGATCGCCCGCGCCAACGGCATCACCCCCAGCGTGAGCCGGCCGGCGTGCTGCGAGCGCAGCGCAGCCACCTCGTCCAGCCCGGCGCGCAGCTCGGCCAGCGCCAGCCGCACCTGCCGCAACAGCCGCACCGCCACCGGGGTGGGCTGCATGGTCTTGCCGCGACGCACCGTCAGCGGCACCTCGATCACCTCGGCCAGCGCCTGCACCGCGCGGTAGATCGCCGGCTGCGAGACCCCGGCGCGCGCCGCCGCAAGCGAATAACTGCCCGCCACATCCACTGCGATCAACGCCTGCAACTGCCCCAACGAGACCCGCCGCTCCAGGCCCGGGCGTGCCGGCAGCCGCAGCGCACGACGCGCCACCCGGATGCCACGGCCCAGCTGCTCCAACGCACGTTCGATGCGCGGCACCAGCAGCTGCGTGGCCTCGGTGGCGACCATGCCGCCCGGATGCCGATCGAACAGGCGCACCCCGAGCTGCTGTTCCAGCCGCGCCACCGCCTGCGTCAACGCGGGCTGCGACAGATTCACCTGCGGCGCGGCCGCGCTGACGCTGCCCAGCCGGTGCACCACGACCAGGGCGTACAGATGGCGAAGGTTCGGTTCCAGATTTGGCGGCATGCTCTAACTATAAGCAAAACCAATATGCATACCTCAAATGAATCTTGAGCCATCAGGCGATCGGCGCACAGACTCGGCACACCCCTAACGAGGATGGATGGATGAGCCAGGTCGTCACCCGGATCGAGCGCACCCCGCTGGCCATCGTGGATGGGCTCGCGCAAGCCGGCGTGGCCACGGTGCACGAGGCGCAGGGGCGCAGTGGCCTGCTGCATTACCGCCTGCGCCCGATCTACACCGGCTGCCGCATCGCCGGCACCGCGGTCACGGTGTCGATTCCGCCAGGCGACAACTGGATGATGCATGTAGCCATCGAGCAACTGCAGCCCGGCGACGTGCTGGTGGTGGCGCCGACCAGCGACTGCTGCGACGGCTATTTCGGCGACCTGCTGGCCACCTCGGCGCAGGCGCGCGGCTGCCGCGGGCTGATCATCGATGCCGGCGTGCGCGACGTGCGCGATCTCACTGCCATGCAGTTCCCCGCATGGAGCCGTGCCATCTGCGCGCAGGGCACCATCAAGGAGACACTGGGCTCGGTCAACGTGCCGCTGGTCTGCGCCGGTGCGCTGGTGCAGCCGGGCGATGTGGTGGTGGCCGACGACGATGGCGTGTGCGCGGTGCCGCGCGCCACTGCTGCGCAGGTGCTGGCCGAAGCGCAGGCACGCGAAGCGCGCGAGCTGATCAAACGCGACCGTCTTGCCAGCGGCGAACTGGGCCTGGATATCTACGCCATGCGCGAACGCCTGGCGGCCAAAGGCCTGCGCTATGTCTGAGCACGTACGCGCGATGTGGATGCGCGGCGGCACCTCCAAGGGCGGTTTTTTTCTGGCCGACGATTTGCCCGGCGATCGCGCCACACGCGATGCGTTTCTGCTGCGCGCCTACGGTTCGCCGGATCTGCGCCAGATCGACGGCATGGGCGGCGCCGACCCACTCACCTCCAAGGTCGCGGTGGTGTCGCGCTCCACGCGTGCCGATGCCGACGTGGACTATCTGTTCCTGCAAGTGTCGGTGGAACAGGCGCAGGTTAGCGACGCGCAGAACTGCGGCAACATGCTCGCTGGCGTCGCCCCCTTCGCCTTGGAACGCGGCTTATTGCCCGCGCACGATGGCGAAACCGACGTACGCATCTTCATGCGCAATACCAACACGCTAGCCACCGCCACCGTGCAGACGCCCGGCGGCAAGGTGCGTTACGCCGGCGATGCCCGCATCGACGGCGTGCCCGGCACCGCTGCGCCGATTGCACTGGCGTTTGCCGAGATCGCCGGCTCTTCGTGTGGCGCGTTGCTGCCGACCGGCCATGCGGTGCAGACGCTCGACGACGTAGAGGTCACCCTGATCGACAACGGCATGCCCTGCGTGGTGCTGCGCGCCAGCGATCTTGGCATCAGCGGCTACGAAGACCGCGCCACGCTCGATGCAGACCAGACACTGAAAGCCCGCCTGGAATCGATTCGCCTGCAGGCCGGCCCGTTGATGCGGTTGGGCGATGTCACCGATGCCACCGTGCCGAAAATGATGCTGGTCGCCGCACCGCGCAACGGCGGCGCGATCAGCGTGCGCTCATTCATCCCGCACCGCTGCCATGCCTCGATCGGCGTGCTGGGCGCGGTCACCGTCGCCACTGCCTGCCTGCTGCCCGGCGCGCCCGCGCATGCGCTGTCGCAGTTGCCTGGCGGCAGTACACAGCAGCTGGATGTGGAACATGCGAGCGGCGCGAGCAGCTGTGTCATCACGCTCGACGCGCACGGTGAGGTGGTACGTGCCGCCGTGCTGCGCACCGCACGCAAACTGTTCGATGGTGAGTTGTTTGCTTGAGCGCGGCTGCCCGCCTGCGATGTGGCAGCCGGCATTACGCTGGCTTGAGCCCGGGGCGTTGATGCGTGGTGTGCTGCGTGCTGCAGTCCGCGTGCCGGCTATTAACGATCGCGCGTGGCGCGTTCTCTGTGCACTCGAGCAACGCGATTCGCTTTTCGGGCTACCCGCCCGATATCAGCGCGGCATTCCGGTTCGCTCGGGTGCGATGCATTGCTTCGCCGACAACTGCAGACCGATGGCAGTGCATACGCGGAACTGCATCGCTCCCAGACCCATGCATCCGAATCCAGACATCCGTCCACATGCGCACTGCACATCTATCGGTCGGATGCGTAGCGCGTTCTGCGCACCTCAACGAGCATTCTCATGATCATCGACTGCCACGGCCACTACACCACCGCGCCCGCTGCACATGACGCCTTCCGCAAGGCGCAGATCGCACACTACGACGACCCGCAGTTGCCGGCACCGATCTATCCGCAGATCTCCGACGACGCATTGCGCGAAAGCATCGAGCAGCATCAACTGCGGCTGCTGCGCGAGCGCGGCGCGGACATGACGATTTTTTCGCCACGCGCCAGCACCATGGCGCACCACATTGGCGACGAGGCGGTGAGCCAGATCTGGACGCGGCATTGCAACGACCTGATCGCGCGCGTGGTGCAGCTGTATCCGCATACCTTTATCGGCGTGTGCCAGTTGCCGCAATCGCCGGGCGTCTCCATCGCGCAGTCGATCGCCGAGCTGGAACGTTGCGTTACCGAACTCGGGTTTGTCGGCTGCAATCTCAATCCAGATCCCTCAGGCGGTCACTGGACCGGCGTGCCGTTAACCGACCGCGCCTGGTATCCGTTCTTCGAAAAAATGGTCGAGCTCGACGTGCCGGCCATGGTGCATGTGTCCGGCAGTTGCAACGCCAACTTCCACGCCACTGGCGCGCATTATCTCAATGCCGACACCACCGCGTTCATGCAGTTTCTCGAAGGCGATCTTTTCAGCGACTTTCCCGACTTGCGCTTCATCATCCCGCACGGTGGTGGCGCGGTGCCGTATCACTGGGGCCGCTTCCGTGGCCTGGCCGACATGCTCGGCAAGCCGCCGCTGTCCACGCACGTAATGCGCAATGTGTTCTTCGATACCTGCGTGTATCACCAACCTGGCATCGACCTGTTGTTCGAGGTGATCGACATCGACAACATCCTGTTCGGCTCGGAGATGGTCGGCGCGGTGCGCGGCATCGACCCGCAGACCGGCCAGTATTTCGACGACACCAAGCGCTACATCGATGCATTGGCGATCTCCGATGCCGACAAGCGCAAGGTGTTCGAAGGCAATGCCAGGCGGGTGTATCCGCGTCTGGATGCGCAACTGCGCGCACGCGGGATGTAATCCCCTTCTCCCTCCGGGAGAAGGTGCCCCGCAGGGGCGGATGAGGGTACGGGCGAAGCCTCTGGTACTCAAAGTGGCTTCGCCCCGTACCCTCACCCCTACTCCTCTCCCGCAGGGAGAGGGATGCAGTCCGCCGGGTTGTGTTGGCCCCGGAGGAGTGCCGATTAAAACGACGGTCGAGAAACCCCTAAACGCCCAAACCCCACAAACGCAAACACCCGCCTTTCGGCGGGTGTTTGCTTGGATGCAGATCGCGTAATCGGTGGATTACTTGATCTTGCCTTCCTTGTACATCACGTGCTTACGCACGACCGGGTCGTATTTCATCATTTCCATCTTCCCCGGAGTGTTTTTCTTGTTCTTATCCGTGGTGTAGAAGTGGCCGGTAGCGGCCGAGGAAATCATACGAATCTTGTCACGCTTGCCTTTTGCCATGACTGCTTACTCCTCAGACCTTTTCGCCGCGCGCACGCAGCTCTTTCAGAACGGCATCAATCCCGTTCTTGTCGATGGTGCGCAATGCATGCGCGGAGACACGAAGCTTCACCCAGCGGTTCTCGCTGGCGACCCAGAAGCGGCGCTCGTGCAAGTTGGGCAGGAAGCGACGACGGGTTCTGTTGTTTGCGTGGGAGACGTTGTTACCCGTCTGCACACGCTTGCCGGACACTTGGCATACGCGGGACATTACGCACCTCGATAAATGAATTGCCACCCATAGCCTGGGGAGCGGCGGCCCCGACAGCGCTAGGCTGCCACGCAACGTTGGGAATCAAGAACTTACGCTGGGAACGAGCCGGCAACCCCATCGCGCTGGGTGCCGCCATCCGGAGCGATCCGGGCACAGCGAGCCGCGCATTATGCACGGCTTTCCTTTGTGCCGCAAGCACTTACAGCGCTCGCCCGCTAACCCCACCGCTATCGGCACCTGGCCCGACGGCGGTGGTCGATCGGCCTTCCCCGGCCTACGTCAGCGCAGCGACCCGATGCAGTTCCGCCCATGCGCCGCGCGCCACCTGCCAGGCCGAGCGCAGGAACAGCAGCAGCAACGCCACCGCGATCACCAGGTCGGGCCAGCCGCTGCCGAACGCCCACACCGCCGCACTGGCAGCCAGCACCGCAAGGCCTTCGTAGACATCATTGCGCGAGCAGGCCCAGGCCGAGGCCAGGTTGATGTCGCCGTTACGGTACGGCCACAGCAGGCGCAAACACACCAGATTGGCGGCAAAGTTCAGCGCGGCCACCAGCCCCATGCTCTGAAACAGCGGCAGCTGCGGGTGGGCCAGCTTCCAGCCGATCTCGGCGGCCACCGACAGCGCCACCAGCAGAATCAATCCGGCCTTGAGCAAGGCGACCCGCGCCTTGGCCGCCAGGCTGGCGCCCACCACCGCCAGGCTCAATGCATAGGTCAGCGCATCGCCCAGGTTATCCAGGCTGCCGGACAGCAGCGAAGCGGCGCCACTATGCAGCGCGCCGGCCAGCATCAGCGCAAAGCTGCCGGCATTGATCGCCAACACCCACCACAGCACGCGCCGCTGACGACCCTGCATTGCGGCCACATCCAGGGTCTTGCCGCACCCGCAACAGGACTCGCTCATAGCGTGCCTGCCTGCGGCGTTGCCGCGAAAACCGATCCGGATCGCCCCGCCCGCTCGCGATGCAGCCAGCGATACAGCACCGGCAACACCAGCAAGGTCAGCAGCGTGGACGAGACGATGCCGCCGATCACCACCGTGGCCAGCGGGCGCTGCACCTCGGCACCGGCGCCGACGTTGAAGGCCATCGGCACAAAGCCGAGTGCGGCCACCAGCGCGGTCATCAACACCGGGCGCAGACGGCTCAGCGCACCTTCGCGCAACGCCTGCTCCAGCGACATGCCCTCGGCACGCAAGCTGCGCACGAAGGCGATCATCACCAGGCCGTTGAGCACCGCCACGCCCGACAACGCGATGAAGCCGACGCCGGCGGAGATCGACAACGCCAGATCGCGCAGTGCCAACGCCACCACGCCGCCGGTCAATGCCAGCGGCACGCCGCTGAACACCACCAGCGCATCGCGCAGCGAGCCGAACGACCAGTACAGCAGCGCGAAGATCAGCAACAAGGTGCCCGGCACCACCCAGGCCAGGCGCTGGCCGGCGGAGATCAGTTGCTCGAAGGTGCCGCCGTAGCCGATCCAGTAACCGGTGGGCAGCACCACCTCGGCCTGCACGCGCTGCTGCACCTCGGCGACGAATCCGCCCAGGTCGCGATCGCGCACATTGGCGGTGATCACGATGCGGCGCTTGCCGTCTTCGCGATTGATCTGATTGGGCCCCAGCACGGTCTCGATCTTCGCGACCTCACGCAGCGGCACGGTGGTCGGTTCGCCGCTACGCCAGCCGGCCGCGCGACTGGACTCGTCCGCATCGGCGCGCTCGCCATCGCCACGCAGCGGGATCGGCAGATCGGCCAATGCGGTGGGATCCTGACGCAGGCCTTCCGGCAGCCGCACCACGATGTCGAAACGGCGGTCGCCTTCGAACAACTGCCCGGCCGCCTGCCCACCCACTGCGGCCGACACCGTGTCCTGCACCACTCCGGGATTGAGGCCATAACCGGCCAGCGCGGCGCGATCGGGCACCACCGCCAGCATCGGCAAGCCGGTGGCCTGCTCCAGGCTCACGTCGGCCGCGCCCGGCACCGTGCTGGCGACCTCCTGGACGCGCTGCCCCAGCTTGACCAACGTGTCCAGGTCGTCGCCGTACACCTTGATCGCCACATCCGCACGCACGCCGGAAATCAGCTCGTTCATGCGCATCTGGATCGGCTGGGTGAACTCGTAGTTGTTGCCGGGCAATTGCTTCACCGCCTCCTCGATCTCGGCCACCAGTTGCGCCTTGGGCTTGCGCGGATCCGGCCATCGCTCGCGCGGATGCATGATCAGGAAGGTATCGGCCACCGATGGCGGCATCGGGTCGGTCGCCACTTCGGCGGTGCCGAGCTTGCCGAACACATGCGCCACTTCCGGAAACTGCTTGATGCGTTTTTCCAGCGTGGATTGCATGGTGATGGCCTGTTCCAGGCTGGTGCCGGGAATGCGCAAGGCATGCAGCGCGATATCGCCTTCGTCCAGGTTCGGAATGAACTCGCTGCCCAGGCGCGTAGCCAACACCGCGCACACCACCACCGCTACCACTGCGCCAATGCCGACCAAACGACCGTGCCGCAGTGCGCGATCGAGCAGGGGCGCGTACACGCGACGCGCCCAACGCATCGCACGGTTTTCGTGCTCGGCCACCTTGCCACCGAGCAACAAGGCGATCGCCGCCGGCACGAAGGTCAGCGACAGCAGCATCGCACCGGTCAGCGCCAGCACCACGGTGATCGCCATCGGATGGAACATCTTGCCCTCGATGCCGGTGAGCGCGAACACCGGCAGATACACCGCGGTGATGATGCCCAGGCCGAACAGGCTGGGACGGATCACTTCGGCAGTGGCTTCGGCAGTGAGTTCGAATCGCTCATCGCGCTCGAGCACACGTCCCAGACGCAACTGCGCTTCGCCGAAGCGGCGCAAGCAGTTCTCCACGATGATCACCGCGCCATCGACGATCAAGCCGAAATCCAGCGCGCCCAGGCTCATCAGATTGCCGGACACGCCACCGCGCACCATGCCGGTGAGGGTGAACAACATCGCCAACGGAATCACCGCCGCGGTGATCAAGGCCGCACGCACATTGCCCAGCAGCAGGAACAGCACCACGATCACCAGCAAGGCGCCTTCGATCAGGTTCTTGGCGACGGTGACGATGGTGCGGTCCACCAGCGCGGTGCGATCGTAGACCGGTACTGCCTGCACGCCGGCCGGCAAGCTGGCGTTGGCCAGTTCCAGGCGCTGCGCGGCCGCTTGCGCCACGGTGCGGCTATTGGCACCGACCAGCATGAACACCGTGCCGAGCACCACTTCGGTGCCGTCTTGGGTGGCGGCACCGGTGCGCAACTCGCGGCCCTCGCCGACCTGCGCCACATCGCGCACCCGGATCGGCACACCCTCGCGCCGATCCAGCACGATGGCGCCGATCTGCGCGATATCGTCCACCTGCCCCGGCACCCGCACCAGAAACTGCTGGCCGTTGCGTTCGATATACCCGGCGCCGATATTGCGGTTATTGGCTTCCACTGCGCGGGCCACATCGTCCAGCGTAAACCCCAACGCCACCAGCCGCGCCGGATCGGGCGTGATATGGATCTGCCGCGCATAGCCGCCGATGGTATTGACCTCGGTAACGCCGGGCACATTGCGCAACTGCGGGCGCACCACCCAGTCCTGCAGGGTGCGCAGATCGGTGGCCGTCCACGCGCTGCCATCGGGCTTGCGCGCATTCGGCTTGGCTTCCACCGTGTACATGAAAATCTCGCCCAGGCCGGTCGCGATCGGCCCCAGCTGCGGCTCCAGATCGGCCGGCAATTGCGACTTGACCTGCTGCAACCGCTCGGACACCTGCTGCCGCGCAAAATACAGATCGGTGCCATCGGTGAAGACCGCCGTCACCTGCGACAAGCCATAGCGCGACAACGAGCGCGTGGACTCCAGCCCCGGCAAGCCCGCCAACACCGTCTCCAGCGGAAACGTCACCCGCTGCTCCGATTCCAACGGCGAATACCCTGGCGCGGCCGTATTGACCTGCACCTGCACATTGGTGATATCCGGCGTCGCATCGATCGGTAAGCGCGAAAAACTCCATGCCCCGATCGCAATCAATACCCCCGTCAACGCCAGCATTAACCACCGCTGCGCGATCGCGAACCGAATGATGTTAGTGAGCATGATGCGCACCTCCGCGCACACTCTGCGCAACTGCGTGCGCAGCCACACCGATCAGTGCGTGCGTGCCTGCGCTGCGACCGCGTCGATGACTGAAAAAACGTGTCACTGAAGCATGGAAGCGCTGTTCGCACGCACGTGCGTGCGGTCGAGGAAAAAGCAAACCGGAAACGCAGCGATCAATGATCATGCGACGCCCCCGACTTCTCGATATCCGCTTTGACCAGATAACTCTGCTCCACCACCACCGCGTCACCCGCCGCCAAACCCGACACCACCTCCACCTGCTGTGCATCGCGCGCGCCCAGTTTCACCGGCCGCACCTCGTAGACATCGCCCACCCGCACGAACACCACCTCCCAGTCGCGGAACTGCTGCAATGCCCCCACCGGCACCACCATCGCCGCTGGCTGCTGCGCCACCGTCACCCGCGCCTTCACCGCTGAGCCCGGCCGCCACAGACCATCGTTGTTGCGCAACACCGCGCGCGCCACCGTGCTCTGACTCGCCGTGGCCGTACCCGGCAACACGCGCTCCAACGTGGTCTGCGCCACCACGCCATCGCTGATGCGCGTCACCGTCACCGGTGCGCCGGCGGTGATGTGCCCCGCATCGGCACCGAAGATGTGCAGATCCACCCACAAGCTCGACAGGTCGGCGATCTCGAACAACACCTGGCCTTCGCCCGCATTGCTGCCCAGGCTGGCGTTGCGGGCCAACACGGTGCCGCTGATCGGTGCGCTGACCGAGTAGGTAGTCAGACTCAGATTGCTCTCCACCGTGGCCAGCACCTGACCGGCGCGCACCTGGTCGCCGACATTGACGCGCAAGCTGCGCACCGGACCGGGAAAGCGCGCGGTGGCCTGCGCCTGCGCACCTTCTGCCGGCGTCAGCAGGCCTTGCACTTCGTGCTGGTCGGCAATGCTGCCGGGGCCAACGGGCGCAACACGAATGCCGGCGTCCTGCGCGATCTTCGCCGCGATGGTGGTGCGGCCTTCGTAGCTGGGATACGCCCAGCGATGCGACTTGCCCTGCACGGTGGCGCGCACCTCCACATCGAACGAATGCGGCTCGCCGACCGTGCTGTCGGCCAACAGGCTGCCATCGTCGCGCGCGCGCAATCGATGCACTTCGTTGACGCCGCCGAGCCGGGTCAAGCGCACCTCCACATTGCCGGCGCTGGGCGGCAACGGTTTGCCGTCGCGATAGAGCCAGGCTTGGTACGTGGGTGGCGTGCCGTCTTCTGCAATGGCCAGCTCCACGCTGTCGCCGTCCTGTTCGAGCAGGCGCCCGCCGTGTGCGCCTTTTTCGGCTTCTTCGCCATGGGCATCGGCTTCACCCTCGGCACCGGGCGTTGCGTGGTCATGGGCTTCTTCGCTGTTGCCGCTGTTGCCGCCGCAGCCGCTCAGCAGCAGCGCCAGCACAAGCAGCGCAATCAAAAAACGTTTCATCGGAATTGGTCCTGGTTGGCGCCGGCGCAGTGCGTCGTGCGAACGAACGAAGAAGGTCTGTGCTGGATCCGCGGTAGGCGCGGTAGGCGCGAGCATCGCTTGGCGACTACTGGATGCCGATGCGGTTGCGAACGCGGCTGCGAATGCCGATACCGATACCGGCGCAGCAGATCCAGGCGGACGCGTGCATTCAGGGCGAAAATACGCAGCGGACGTAGCGCTCATGGCCCCACCTGCGTAGCACTGTCGAGCACAAACGGCTGCCCGGTCAGGCGCTGAATCTCGATCAACGCGGTCTGCGCTTCCAGTGCCGCGGCCAGTTGCTGCTGGCGTGCATCGCTGCGCTGCGCCTGCAGTTGCGCCCAGTCCAGATAACTGGTGGCACCGGCGCGATACGCACGCTCGGCAGCGGCATCGGCACGCGCAAGCGCGGGCAGCACATTGCTGCGCATCCGCGTCACTTCCAGCTGTGCGGCGCGGTAGCGGCCATGCGCATCGGCCAGCGTGGTGTACAGCACCAAGGCCTGCGAATGCCGCTCGATGTCCAGAAGCGACAGCTCCGCCTCGGCGGCGCGGATCTCCGGTTGCGCGCGCGCGGCGCTGCCCAGGGCCAGCGAGACGCTGCCGAGCAGCGCGGTGGCATCGTTGCCCTCGAGCCGGCGCACGCCCACCTGCCAGTCCAGGTCCGGGCGCGCCTGGCTGCGTGCCAGCCGCACCCGCGCCTCGCGCACGCGCTGCTCGCCGTTCAAGCGCGCCAGTTCGGGCGTGGCATCGAGCAGCTGCGCCAACACCTCGAACTCGGGAATGGCCGGCAACTGCAGCGGGTCGCCGGTGACATCGCCAAAGTCCGGCGTGCGCTGCCCCCACAACACTGCCAGCTGGCGGCGTGCGGCCAGCAGCTCCTGCTGTGCGCGGTCGCGCTCCAGTTCCGCGCGCGCCTGCAAGGCCTGCGCGGTCAGCACGACCGATTCAGGTGAGGCGCCGGCCTGCAGCCGTTGTCGCGCGGCACTGACGGTGCGCTGGCGCTGGGCAAGCGTTTCCAGCGCAACCGCATGCCGCTGCGCGGCCATGCCGATGGCCAGATAACGCCGGGCCACTTCGGCCAGCACGTCCAGTCGTGCCAGCGCCCGCTGCGGCGCCAGCGCGTCGATGCGTGCCTGGGCCAGCGTGCGGCGCGCGTCGAGCTTGCCGCCGCGTTCCAGCACGCCGGCCAGGGTGACGGTGAGTTCGGCCTGGTCCAGCGCGCGGGTCGGGCCGGTGCCGAACACGTTTTCCAGTTCGGCGCCGATACGCAACGGCGGGCGCAATGCGTCGCGCTCGGCTTCGGCGGTGAGGACCGCGCGCTGACCATCGGCCAGGCGCAGATCGGGGTGCTGCCGGGCGACGCGCGCAATGGCGTCGTCCAGGGTCAGCACGAGTTTGGGCGGTACGTCCTGCGCCATGGCGCACGGCACGACCGCGAAGACGGCAAGTGCCGTCAGTCGCAACCACATGAGGGTGTCTCCGGAATCGGGATCGATGGACAGGCCGGCAGCTGCCGGCGATGCATCAAGCCGCGATCGGAGGACGCAATCCGGTCTCGCTCAGTTGCGAGCGGTAGTGCGCGAAGACGGCCACAGGCTGGGCCTGCGTATGCGTGGACAGCGGCAGCCAGGCCAGCGCCGGCAACACCGCCGGATTCTGGCCGTGGCAGTAGCCGCTGTGCATCAAGGCGTGCATCAGGCCGGCACCATCGCGCTCGCCGGCATCGCCTTCGTCGGCACCGTCATGGCCGTGCGGCGCGGTGTCTTCCAGATGCATCTGGTCGTGCGCCAGCGCATGCACATCGCCCAGCGCGCAGGCCACCGGTGCGACCAACACGCCCATGACCAACACCGCCAACGCCATCAGGCGCAGCAACGGGTGCAACAGGCGGGCGCGGCGAAGCAACATGGGCGCAGCGTATCGGGGCCGGGGTAGTTACACAATCGCATGCACGGTTTAGTCGGAAGCTCAGGTCAAAAGCTTAGTGAGTCGAGGGCGCGGTGCCCTCGCCGCTTGCGGGACACGCCGTGAATCCATCCCTGGAGGCTCGGTGGCGGCATCCATGCCGCCACACGGTCCCGCAATCGGCGAGAACACCGCACCAGAGAGTTAGTCGGTGGCTTTGTTGAAAGCCATGAACACCGACCATCGCGACTGGTCCTTGCTCGCCCACCGTCGCGGGACCTTACGCGGCATGGATGCCGCGTAAGAGCCTACATGGACGTACTTGCGGCGTGTCCCGCGATGGTGGGCGGGCAAGGGCCCTGCAGTAAACGCAAAGAACTCAAGTGCGCGGTGCCCTCACCGCTCGCGGGACCTTACGCGGCATGGATGCCGCGTAAGAGCTTACATGGACGTACTTGCAGCGTGTCCCGCGATGGTGGGCGGGCAAGGGCCCTGCAGCCAAACCACAGACCAGCCGCTCTACAGTGGTCCTGTCAGCCACTCCCCCAGGGCATCACAGCGCCGCGTTTCGGGCCCGCTTGGCGTCAGCCGGGCGCGCCTTGCTGTCGGCGATAAACGCCCGCACCTGCTGCTCCAACACCGGCAAGGTCACCGAGCCCTGCTTCAGCACCGCGTCGTGGAAGGCCTTGATGTCGAAGCGATCGCCCAGCGCCTGTTCGGCCTCGCCACGCAGCTTGACGATGGTGATCTCGCCCAGCTTGTAGCTCAGCGCCTGGCCCGGCCAGGAGATGTAGCGGTCCACCTCGGTGGTGACCTCGTGCTCGCTCAGCGCGGTGCGGTCGCGCAGATAGGCCAGCGCCTGCACGCGGCTCCAGCCGTCGTGGTGCACGCCGGTGTCGATCACCAGCCGGCAGGCGCGCCACATTTCGTAGGTGAGCCGGCCGAATTCTTCGTACGGGGTCTCGTAGATGCCCATCTCCTGGCCGAGCTTTTCGGTGTACAGCGCCCAGCCTTCGCCATAGGCGGAGATGTAGTTTTCGCGGCGGAACGCCGGCTGGTCGCCCTGCTCCAGTGCCAGCGAGCCCTGCAGCGAATGACCGGGCGAGGACTCGTGCAGGGTCAGCGCCGGCAGGTTGTACAGCGGCCGCGATGGCAGGTTGTAGGTGTTGACCCAGTACGTAGTGGCGCCACCGCGCCCGGCAGTCCAGAACGGCGCGATATCGTCCGGCACCGGCTTGATGGTGAAGCGCCCGCGCGGCAGCGTGCCGATAAACTTGCCGACCTGCCCGTCCACGCGCTTGGAGATCCACGCGGCGCGATCGAGCAACTCCTGCGGGGTCTTGGCGTAGAACTGCGGGTCGGTGCGCAGGAAGGCCAGGAACTGCGCAAAGCTGCCCTTGAAACCGACCTGCCTGATGATCGCGTCCATCTGCGCCTGGATGCGCGCCACCTCGTCCAGGCCAATCTGGTGGATCTGCTCCGGGGTCAGCTCCAGCGTGGTGTATTCGCGGATCTGCTGGCGATAGAACGCCTTGCCGTCGGGCAACGCTTCGGCCGCCAGCGTGGTGCGCGCCTTGGGCATGTAGTCGTTGCGGAAGAAGCTCAGCAGCTTGGCGTAGGCCGGCAGCACCGCCGTGCTCAGCGCGGCCTTGGCCTGTTCGCGCAGTTGCGCCTGTTCGGCGGCCGGGATCTGCGCCGGCAGCTGCTTGAACGGTGCGTAGAACGTCGACTCGGTGGGGTCCTTGACCTCGGCGACGGTGGCGATGGAGACATCGCGGCCATCCAGCACCGCGCGCGGCACGCTGAAACCGCGTGCCAGGCCGGCGCGCATGTTGGCGGTCTGCTGGTCGAAGTAGCGCGGCACATCGTTGAGGCGCGCGATATAGGCGCGGTACTCGGCCGCAGTTTTCATCGGCCGCTGCGCCATGAAGCCCAGGTTGGACCAGAACGAGCTGTCCGAATTGAACGGCATCTCGTACAGGCGCAGGCGCACCTCGGCGGCGAGGTTTTCCACCTGCGGAGGGTAGATGGCGTAGTTGACCTGGTTGGCGGGCGAGAGTTGTTTCGGGTCGACGCCGTCGAGCTGCTTGAGCACGCCGTCCCACACCGCCAGGCGCGCCTGCTGCGCCGCCGGGCCGACATCGGGCAAATGCGTATTGTCGCCGGTGGTGTCGCTGTCTTCGTCGGCCTGGCCGGTCTCGGCCTGGCGCCATGCCCACTCTTTTTCGTAGATGGCGCGGAAGCGCGCATCGGCGGGGCGCTCGGCAGTCAGCGTGGCAGGCGGTGCCACCGGTGCCGGTGCGGCGGCCTGCGCCGAGGTGGCGGCGAAGCTTGCGCCCAGCAGGGCGAGCGAGAGTGCGGCGGCGAGAGGAGATGTCACGTGCGGGCGGCCTGCGTCTGGATCGAACGCGCAATGATGGCAGCGCAGGCGCTCGTTGCCATGGGCCGGAAGTCCCAGCGTGGGGATTGGGGATTAGGTGAGGGCTATGGCCGGTCGCGCGCCCCGCCACGTCGGGTCCCTTTCCCTGCAGGCGGGAGAAGCGACCAGGCGCCGTGGCTTTTTAGCTCTCCCGATGCACGCGGCCGGGGCAGGCAGGCCGCCGCTTCAGCCCGTCTTGCGCACCACGACCAGATGCCGCTCGCCATCCAGGCCGGGCACCTGCAGCGGATGCACGTCAGCTACGCTCCAGCCGGCGGGAAGTGCGGCGATCTCCTCATGCGGGTAGATGCCCTTCATCGCCAGCAGGCTGCCGCCAGGGCGCAGCAGGTGACCTCCGACGTCGATGATACCCGCCAACGTGTCCAGCGCCCGTGCGGTGAGGTGGTCGTAGGCGGCCGGCTCGTCCAGCGCCTCGGCGCGCGACTCGGCCACGCGCGCATTGCCCAGCGCCAGGTGACGCAAGGCCTCGCGCATGAAGCGCGCTTTTTTGCCGTTGCTTTCCACCAGCGTCACCTGCAGCTGCGGGCGGGTGATCGCCAGCGGGATGCCGGGCAGGCCGGGGCCGGTGCCCAGATCGGCCAGGGTGCCGCTGGCGATGTACGGCTGCATGGCCAGCGAATCGAGCAGATGGCGGGTGACCATCGCGCGCGGGTCGCGCACGGCGGTGAGGTTGTAGGTCTTGTTCCAACGCACCAGCAGCGTCAGGTAACGCAACAGCGGCGCGGCAAACGCCGCATCCAGGGATTGGGCCTGCAGGCCGTTGGCCAGCGCGGCGGCTACATCGGGGGGAAGTGCGGCATCGTTCATGGCGCGATTATCGCAGCTGGGTGGCGTGCAGGTGCGTGGGTGCGGTGGACAGCACATGCGGCGTTCCAGACCGACCACACCCACCTTTAGTGACGTTGCCTGATCGTTGGATCGTTGGATCGTTGGATTGCTGGATTGCTGGATTGCTGGGTTGGCTGGCTGGCTGGCTGGCTGGCTGGCTGGCTGGCAAGCATCACCGACCGGTGCGACACCTGCCGCCTCACCGCCGCAGCGTCTTTCGAAGATCGCGCTATCTGCGTCGCCAGCGACACAGCTGCCGCTGCCATTGAACGGACATCCGCCCGTCGCACTATGGTCGCGTCCGCTAGATCGCCTTTGTGCCCATGTCCTTGATCGACCCGTCTTCCGTATCGCCCCTGTCCGGTTCCGACAACACGACACCCCCGGTGGATCACAGCCGCCGGCGCATTCTCATCGGCGGCGCCGGGCTGGCGACTGCCGGACTGCTCAGCCCGTTCGCGCGCGCAAGCGGCAGCCCGGAACCGTTCACCCTGGGCGTGGCCGCCGGCGACCCGCTGGCCGACGGCTTTGTCATCTGGACCCGGCTGGCACCGCGCCCGCTGGACCCGGATGGACGCGGCGGGCTGACCGCACCGGTGCGTGTGCGCTGGCAGGTGGCCAGCGATCCGGGTATGCGCAGCATCGTGCGCCAGGGCGAGACCGTCGCCAGCCCGGCCTGGGGCCATGCGGTGCATGTGGAGGTCGCCGGCCTGGCCGCCGATCGCCCGTACTGGTACTGCTTCCAGGCGCTGGGCGCGCGCAGCCCTATCGGCAGCGCACGCACCTTGCCGGCGCCGCATCAGTTGCCGGATGCGGCGCGGCTGGGCTTTGTGTCCTGCTCGCACTGGGAGCTGGGCTATTTCAGCGCCTACCGCCATCTGGCTGCCGAGCAGCCGGACCTGGTGTTCTTCCTCGGCGATTACATCTACGAATACAGCAACCACGGCGAGGCAGCGAACAAGATCGTGCGCCCGCACGGCAGCGGCGAATGCCTGGATCTGGCCGGCTACCGCAACCGCTATGCGCTGTACCGCACCGATCCCGACCTGCAGGCCCTGCACGCCGGCAGCGCCTGCGTGGCGACCTGGGACGACCACGAGGTGCAGAACGATTACGCCAATCGCTGGTCGCAGGATCCGTCGATTCCGGTCGACACCTTCCTGGCCCGGCGCGCGGCCGCGTATCGCGCCTTTTACGAGCACTTCCCGCTGCGCGCGCGCAATCGCCCACATGGCGCCGACATGCGCATCTACCGATCGCTGGACTACGGCCAGCTGGCACGCTTCTACGTGCTCGATGGCCGCCAGTACCGCAGCGAACAACCCTGCCCGCAGGCCAACGGCTGGCGCGGCGGCCATGTGGTGGACGACAGTTGCCGCGAACGCACCGACCCACGCCGCACCATGCTCGGCTGGGAACAGGAGCGCTGGCTGCATGGCGCCTTCGCACAATCGCCCGCGCGCTGGAACGTGATCGCGCAGGATCTGCTGGTGGCACCGATGAACCAACACGGTCGAGACGGCGTATTCGGGCAGTGGACCGACGGCTGGGACGGCTACCCGGCCACGCGCACCCGCATGCTCGACGCAATCGCCAAGACCCGGCTACGCAACCCGGTGTTCTGGGGCGGCGACATCCACTCGTACTGGGTCACCGACTTGAAGGCCGATCCGGCCGACCCGGATTCGCCCACGCTGGCCACCGAATTCGTCGGCACCTCGATCACCTCCGACGGCCAGAGCAACACCGAGCTGCAAGCCACCATGGCGCTCAATCCGCATGTGCACTACGCCGAAGGCGAAACCCGCGGCTATGTCTCGGTGACGCTGACGCCGGGGCGGATGGAAACGCGCCTGCAAGGCATCTCCGACCGCCGCGACCGCCAGGCCACGGTCTCGACGTTGAAGCGCTTCGTGGTCGAAGACGGCAAAGCGGGGGCAGTGGAGGCGTGATCAACTATAAATATCTGCATCGACAAGATTATGGGCCAGGATTGATCCATGCCTTTCGAACTCGCCCCTGGAAAAACAACACCTCCAGGGAAGCGCTGAACAACGCATTGCAAATACGGTTGCCCCCACTTCGGATAGTGCGGCTCGATCACCCCAGCAGGTCCCTCCACGGCACCGCCTGATCCATCTCCGACAAAACATATCGCGCCGTGTCCGCTTGCGCTTGCCGTTGTACTCCGCCTCGCCAAAGGTCAGCTGCATCGAGATCGTCTGCTCGGTTCATTTGTCGATTGTGGCAGGTCAGGCTGCTTTGCTCATCAGGCTGATTTGATCGGACCTTCCCTAAGTGACTTCTAGGACATCAACAATCGCGGTTATCCGATTTCCTTCTAGCAACTCGAATCGAACACCGGGGCGCAATTTCTCTTCAGGCGCATGGGGCGAAAGAAATCGCGCATCAGCTTCACATGGCTGGGCATCTACGTCTCCATTAATATCCAGCACAACAGTCCATGCGTCAGATAGCCAAGATAAATTATTTCCAGGAAATCGCGCTACGGTGACGTACTGCCTGGACGTTGGTAGCGCTTTACGCTTTTCATCGGACCAATGAACCAGCACTGGGTATATACGGGTCATGGCAGCTCTCTAATGACTGCTTGCTCAAGTTGATTCAGCTCCCCGTATCGAGCTGGTCCGATACCATCTAGTCTTTCCATACGCATAAGCTGATCTCCAGCGGATTTGGGAAGCTTCACTTCCAATAGTTTACTAGTTCCCTTGCCATTTAAGAGATCACCCCATCGCTTTGCGTTTTCCAATGTCTCTGCGAACCACTTACCTCCTAAAGAGTTAGGTCCCGCTGTAAATCTACCGGTTGCACCAATCGAAGCAGCTTCAGCCTCGCTCACCGCTCGGTATAGTGTAGTTGTTCCCCGTGCCGCAGTATTGCCCCCAAGGCCACCACCAGCGATAACTCCAATGGCTGCAGTAACGAAACCCTCGTGCGTCTCCCGTGCCTCCTCCAATGTCGCAGCATTACCGCCAACGCTTTCGATAAGTCTGGCTTGACTCGATGGCGTCTTGGCTCGTTGCCCAAGCACAGATGCAAATGACCTAGCCGAGGTCTGTAGTCCTGCGATACCGCCCTGATCGCAAACACTCTGAATCCGCGTTCCAGTACAACCCACCCGCCCATCGGGATCAAAGAACTTGTACGGGCTGCTGTTTGCGTATCGATAACGATTGAACTGAGCGAGCGGATCGCTTAACGCAGTTACTGGATCAACACCGTAGAAGACTCCAGTTTCGGGATCGTAATACCGCTGCTGCATATAACTCAGCCCGGTCGCCGAGTCAGCCACATGTCCGGTAAATCCCGGCCCATCCACCGCGGCCTTATTGACCATGCCGCCATACGGCTCATACACCGTCCGCTCGATCACATTGCCTGCGGCATCGGTGATCGCCACCGGTGAGCCCAAGGCATCGGTGTGGATGTACTCCACCGTTTCGGCAAGACCTGCAGCCGGCCAGGCCAATGCCAACAGCAGCGCCGCACGACGCGTGATTCTCTTCAGCATCCTGGCATCCTCATTCCATCTCGCCCTGGGTCACCGGAAACGGTGGGCTCGACCATGCCGAACAACCACCGGCATTGCAGGCGCGCACCGTGTACTCGTAGGCGCAGTAGGCATTGCCGTTTGCACTGACATAGGTGTTGGGGCCGGTGTAAAGCGCATTGCCGCCACTGCTCTGCAATTGGTACTCCACTGCATCGGCGACCGCAGACCAACCGGCTTCGCACCAGACCTGCACCGGCGCGGTGCGCGTACTCAGCCAGTTCGCTGTCTGCATGGCCGGCGTCGCCGGTGGCGGAGAGACCGTCACCGTGACAATGCCCGAGGTCGGTCCACAGCCGGCAATGTTGCAGGCCCTGGCGCGGTAGCCGTAGTTGCCCTTGCCTTTGCTGGTGTCAAAGCTGGTGGCAGCGCCCGCATACACCTGCACCCATCCTGCGCCATTGCTGTCCTCTTCCAGCTGGAAGCTCTCGCTGCCGGATGGAGTGCTCCAACTCACCGTGTACGCGTTACCCGGCACCAGCGAGGGGGCCGACAGTGCGGGCTCCAGGGTGGGCGGGGCGACAACCTGCACCGTGACAGTGCCGGACCAGTTACCGCACCCGGCACGATTGCAGGCTGCCACCCGGTAGCCGTAATCGCCGGCAGTGCGGGCACCGCTCTCGAAGGCCTGTTGGGGGCCCTCCTGCAGCGTGGACCACGCTCCACCATTGGCACTTTCCTGCAGCACATAGTGAGAGGCCGCGCCTACAGCCGACCAGCTGACGGCAAAACCGCTCTGGGTGGCACGTGCAGGAGCACTCGTTGCGGGCGCACTGTCGGGCGGGTACACCACATTGACACTGGCGCTGGCGGAATAGGACGTACAGCCGATGGGATTGCAGGCGCGTACCCGATAGCCGTAAATCCCCGCCACGCGTGCTGCAAAAGCCCTGGACAACTCTGCACCGGTGTAGCTTTGGCTCCAGGCACCATCGGCAACGCTCTCTTCCAGCTCATACCCGGTTGCACCCGAAGCGGCGGACCAGGCGATGCTGTAATTGCCGTTGTCGCCAAACTGAGGCACCGACAGGTCGGGCACGGTCGACGGTGGCAGCTCGATCGCCACTGTGGCGATGTTGCTCCAGCCTCCACAGCTGTCGCGGCATGCACGGACGCGATACTGGAAGCTGCCAGTCGATTTCCCGGTGACGGTGAACGTCAGCGCGCTTGCGTTGTAGATGCCTGTCCAGCTTCCGCCGCTGGCCGCTTCCTCCAGTTCGTAACGGGTTGCCGCGCCCACTGCGTTCCAGGTCAACGCGTAGTCGCCCTGATTGACGTAACCCGGGCCGCTCAATGCCGGAACATTCGGGGTCACGCTGCCCGACACCTGCGCCACCAGGCTGCCGTTGAGCTGGATGTAATCCACGTCCTTACCGGTGCGCTCATTGCGCTGCTGCCGCAGGACACCGGCATTGTCGTAGAACGAGTAGATCGCGCCGCTGGCGGAGGCCTGAGCGCGGATACGTCTTCCCTGCGCATCGTATTGATAGGCCTCCACTGCACCGACCTGACGCAGGCGGTTACCGTAGTCGAAATCGTAGGTCACGCCGTTGCGATTGTTCAAATTGCCCTGCACGTCGTAGCTCAATCCGACCAGCGTCGCTCCGCCGACGGCATCGACCACGTTGGTCAGGCGATTGTTGCCATCGTAAACATGCATGCGATCACGCGTTCCCACTTTGGCCGCCTGCAGGTTGTCCAAGGCGTCGTAGTTGTAGCTGGCGTCACCAAAAGCAGCAGAGGTTACGGTTTTCAACCGATCCAGGCCGTCGTAGGTCATGTCGCGGCTGGTGTTGCCGCCCGTTACGCCATCGCTGATGGCCATCACATTACCCACCGCATCATAGTCATAGCCATCGTCGAGCACCGCAGTGCCACCAGCCAGATCGGTACTGCGATCGGGGAGACCACGCACGTTCTGTCCCAATGTATGCACCACGCCATTGCCGTAGACGAACCGCGACATGCCGCCGTTGGCGTAGTAGGTCACCTCGCTGGCAAAGTTGCCGGCACGGGTCGGGCGGCCCAATGCATCCGGCGCATAGTCCACAACACGCCCACTCGGGTAGGTATGGCCCGACAGCGCGCCATTCGCATCGTAGGCATAGCTCATGCTCCTGAGCCCAAGTTCGGCGTGCTGCTGAGACTCCTGAACCAGCAGGCGTCGGCGGTTGTACTGGTAGCTGTTGATCACCGGCAACGCGTCGCTGGTATTGGACGTGCTGATGGAGGCAGGCAGGCCGTCTGGGGTGTAGGACCAATCCTGATCTCCCCGACCATCAGGAAAGCGCAGTTGAAACAAGCGATTGCGCGCATCGTAGTTGCGCACCACGACACGCCCACTCGCTTGCGCCGCTTCGGTATCGCACTGGGTCGCGCTGGTCAGGGCGGTGCCCGATGCAGACCAGGCAAGATTGCCGGCTGCATCGTAGTCCTGCACGGTGGCGCCGGATTCCGGCTCGATGGTCTTGCACAGCTGGCGATACCCATCGTAGACATAGCGACGGGCCAGCTGCTGGCTGCCATCCCCGTTACGTCGGTTGATCGAGAGTGGAGTTCCGAGCGCATCGCGCTGGATCTCGGTAATCACGTCTTCGGGTTGGGAAATCGTCAGCGGCATCTCGTACTCCGGCCCGGTATAGGCAAGATGCCGGGTCGTGGTGGAAAGACCTCGCGGATTGGTCACGCGGACGCTGAGATCGCCGATGTACTCGGTCGTGGTAACGAGCGGCCAGAGTTCCGATGCCTGCGTCATGCTGATCGGACGCCCAAGCGCATCGTATGTATAGGAAGTGCCTGAGAGTGCCTGGTTGACGTCGTTCACTGCACGCGACGGATACGAGGTAAACGCCTTCTGGCCAGTGACGTCATAGCGAGTGACCACGGCGCTATCGGTCTGCCCTTGTGCCACCTCCGCAGCCATTACGGGGCGAAATAACGCATCCAGATAGGTCTGGGTTGTGTGCCCGCCCTGCGTGCGGCTGTGCAGCCAATGCCCGGCAGGCAGGCCGAGATTGGCTGCCTCCATGCGTTGCAGCGCAAAGCTCACTGCATTCCATGCCGTGCTGTCGCCTTGCGGATATTGGATCGACGCCAATCTCCCCATACCGTCATAGGTATAGTTGGTAGTGAACCCGTTCTCATCGGTAAGTGCGGTAATCCATCCGTTGTCGTCGATCACCACCGCTCGCGTCGCGCCATTGGGCGCTTCAGCAGTGCCGGGAAACTTGATTTGCTGCGGTACACCGAACTTCCAACCACTAAGCAGGGTTGTATTGCCACGCCCATCGCTGACGCTGGCGACCGTTCCATCAGCGGCGTAGCCCACACTCTGGGCAAGCCGCCCAAACGCATAGAAACGCACGGGCAACCCACTTGCAGTATCAAACTCGGCGCGGCTGCGCTGGATATCGCCGACGGTCTCTTGCTGGTCCTGTCCCAACAACCACAATCCAGCGTCGTCGTAGTAGGCCTTGGAGGTAGTTCTGCTCTGGCCGGCAGAGTTCGACTCCACTGCAGATCTCTCGCGGGCAAAAGCATCGAAAGCTGTAATCTGACGGACAAACTGCACACCATCCTGGGTTGTGCTGGTGCTCTGCACGGGCCGGTTGCCATGCGACATGATCTCGTCACTGCCATAAACATAACTGGTACCAGCCAATGCCGGAAACGGTGCGTCTGCAAGCTGCGACTCTGCAACGTAACTGGTGGTCTCCACCTTGACATTGACATCGTTGCGCGTGGTCACTACGCCCAGCAACCGACCATCGTTGTAGCGGACTTCCTTGCCGAACTCGTAACGCTTGACCGTGCCGTCGGGTCCGGTTTCCACTGTGAATTTGTGTTCTGCGCTGCCTGCCGGATACAGCGGCCAGCTATCCACCGTGACGTCACGATCGTAGCGCCCACCTAAATTGAGATAGTCGTACTGCCATTGAGCAGTCGGCAGCGCAGGGCCGCTAATGGTCTTGGATTTGAGAGTGTAGGCGTCGCGATACAGCGGCGTCTGGTTCCATCCATCCTCCAGCGTGGCGCTTTCCCCGTTTTCCTGACAATCGAAACGCACACCCATCCGACCATGTCGGATCGGGCGCAGGCTAAACGTTGCGACTGCTCCAGAAGGGTGTTTGACGGTATAGATCGCTTCGTTGTCGAGGAGGATCCCCATTTTGGCGCACAGATCCATGCGTACCCGATAATTGGACTCCGGCTCGTCCTGAGTTTGCTGCTGCTTGTATAGCAATGCCGGTGGCGCGATCGCATAGCCCCACGCTGTTCCATCCGGCAAAGTGACCGAGATCAGCCGGGAGGTAGTGCTGTCGTACTGGTAGCTCCACTGGCGCGTACCGCTGGTCATACTGGCGACACGCCCCGCGTTGTCGTAGCCGAGCACAATGCTACGTCCATCGTTGGCATGGATACGCTGCAGCTGCGCGCCACTCCATTCATAGCGAACCCAGTTGCCGAAGCGGTCGACGACCTGGCTCGGATACAGAAATACCTTGTTGCGGCGAAGCACCGCATGCGTATCTGCCCCAAGGGTTTGCTTATGTGCCTGGTCGTTATGGTCGCGTACCACCATCCAGTCGAAGTAATACTTGCTACCGTCGGGCGCATGCCCCACGAAGCCCTGCCCTGCCTGTCCGCTCTTCAAGGCACCCAGGCACGAGAAGAACCAGCCGTCCTTGGTATTCCAGCGCACAGCCTCGGTAAACGTCGGCCTGACCTCGCGCGCGTCTCCTGATGCACCAAGCAGTTCGCCGCCTCCACCTCCGGGCAACGACAGCCAGTTGCCGTCCCAATACTCGAAATCGGCAAAATCAATATCGAGGGTTCCGCGAACATTTCGGACCGTGACAATCGGTGGTCCGCTCACACTGTCACAGCGCTGCGCAGGCGCCCAACTGCCGGCAGCTGCCGTGGCCGCATCGTCTCCAAAAACGCCTGAAAGCGAAGGGATATCCAGCTCCCAGTCGCCAAACGCAAGATTGTTTTTGGGATTGCTCGGGTCAAGCCTGCGTCCGATGGACACCGGTAAGCCGTTATTTCCCGTCAACGACAGCTCGGTGGCAGAGAAGGACACCGACCCGTCATAAAGATTGACCGATTCGCCAAAGATATCGCCCTTGAGCGGCTCGACCAGTTCCGCATATTTCAGCCGGTTGCCATATTCCTCATGCCAACTTGGAATCTCTGCATGCAGTATCGAAGGACAGCACGCGAGCGAGAAAATCGTCACCCCGGCTCTTGCGAAATTCCCCGCAAACAGGCGTGCAGCACCGCAAGTCCGAAGAATTCTCCAAAATTGGCCGCACTTATCATCAGACACGCCTGGCTTCCTGCTCATCCCTGACCTCTGCGCTGTAGTGAATATCCACTCATGACCGCCATCCCAGCCAGTGAACCAGCTGGCGCTTCGCGCGATGACCTGTCCTTGGTGCCTCAGACGAGTCTGTTCCGCAACGGGAACACCGTCAAGAAAATTCAAAACCCAATGCACATTGAAAAAGCGAAAGACGCCCATGTAGCGGCACCTCAAGCGCTCACCACTTCATTGCCAGCAACGCAGCGCTGAGGGGTGAATTCGAAATGCTCCAATCGCGTTGCTATGCCTGAAAGATTCGCCTAGCTATCGTCGCGCCAGACACGCGCCGGTAAGACTCATGCGCTAGATCTGGATGCCGGACCTAACTCGTCAAGGACATCCCATGACCGCTTCCGATCCCGCCCGCCGCCGCGTGTTGCAAGGTTTAGGCGCCGGCCTGTTGTTGCCTGCCACTGCTGCTTGGTCCACGCGCAGTCTGGCCGCGCCCTCCGGGCGGCCGATGATCACCGACGGGGTGCAGAGCGGCGATGTGCTGGACGGCCGCGCAATGCTGTGGAGTCGCTGCGATCGGCCGGCGCGGCTGCGGGTGGAATGGGATACGCGCCCAAGCCTGCGGCAGGCGCGTCGCGTGGATGGGCCGGTGGCGTTGCCGGCGCACGACTTCACTACGCGGGTGGACCTGGGCGCATTGCCACGCGACCAGGACATCTTCTACCGGGTGCGCTTCGAAGACGCCGACAGCAGTGTGTTGAGCGCGCCGGTGCACGGCCATCTGCGCAGTGCGCCGCACGCGCGGGGAGATGTGCGCTTTGTGTGGAGCGGCGACACCGTGGGCCAGGGTTTCGGCATCAATCCGGACATCGGTGGCATGCGCATCTACAGCGCGATGCGCGAACGCAATCCGGACTTTTTCCTGCATAGCGGCGACACCATCTATGCCGACGGCCCGATCCCGGCCGAACTGATCGTCGAAGAGGGCAAGCGCTGGCGCAATCTCACCACCACGGCCAAGAGCAAGGTGGCCGAAACGCTGGACGAATTTCGCGGCAATTACCGTTACAACCTGCTCGATGAAAACGTCCGTCGCTTCAATGCCGAGGTCGCGCAAATCTGGCAGTGGGACGATCACGAAACCACCAACAACTGGTCGCCCGGCAAGCAGATGGACGAGCGCTATCAGGTGCGCGATATCGATGTGCTGGCCGGCCGTGCGCGTCAGGCATTTCTGGAATACGCACCGATGCGCGGCGTGCGTGCCGATGGCGACGGGCGCATCTATCGCAAGATCGGTTATGGCCCGCTGCTGGATGTGTTCGTGCTGGACATGCGCAGCTACCGCGGCGCCAACAGCGACAACCTGCAGCCGCAGCCCGGCGCGGACGCTGCATTTCTCGGCACGCAACAACTGGCGTGGCTGCAGCGCGAACTGGCCGGCTCACGCGCGCAATGGAAGGTGATTGCCGCCGACATGCCGATCGGCCTGCAGGTGCCCGATGGGCAGGACGCCGCAGGGCGTGCACGTTGGGAAGCGATCGCCAATGGCGACCCGGGCGTGCCGCGTGGCCGCGAACAGGAGATCGCCGCGCTGCTGCGTTTCATCAGCGCAGCGCGCATCCGCAACACGGTGTGGCTGACCGCCGATGTGCACTACTGCGCGGCGCATTACTACCATCCCGATAAAGCGGCGTTTCAGCAGTTCGAGCCGTTCTGGGAATTCGTCGCCGGCCCGCTCAATGCCGGCAGTTTCGGCCCGAATGCGCTGGATGCCACCTTCGGCCCGACGGTGATCTTTCAAAAAGCACCACCTGCACCGAACATGTCGCCGCTGGCCGGATTTCAATTCTTTGGCGAAGTGGAGATCGACGCACACACCGGCGTGATGACGGTGACGCTGCGCGATCTGGACGGCGTGGCGCAGTTTCGCCAACCGATCTTGCCGCATGGGCATGGTGCGACGTAGGCAAACGCATTGCCCGCGCTTGCCAGCGGGGCGCGCTGGTGCGGCATGCAAGGTCGCAGAAACGCTGCAGCATCTCTCAGGTTGTGCCGATGCCCGCTGCTGGCGACACAGCCGCGAGGTCAATCGCCGCTTTCAGTCGGTGGCCAACGGATAGAACGCCAGCGCCGCGCGGCAGTCCGGGGCGGCCCACCATTCGTGCAGTTGCCAGTGTGCGGCCCGGCCGAGTTCGGGGTCGCACCACTGCAAGTGCAATGCACCGTCGGGCGCCAGTGCGTACGCAAGCCGATGCAGACCGAACGACAGGCCATGCCCGTAGGCCTTGAGTAGCGCTTCCTTGGCGCACCACAGGCGGAAAAACAGTGCGTGTTGCGCGTCCGGCTCCTGCGCAGTCAACAGTGCGATTTCGTCGGGATGGAAGAAGCGTTGCGCGATGTCCAGCAGGCGTGGGCGTGCGCGAATGCGCTCCAGATCCACGCCCAGCCGCACGCCTTCGCCCAGGCCGACCAGCAGGTACTCGCCGCTATGGCTCCAGCCGGTATCCCGGTTGGGCAAGGCCGGCTGCAGCGATGGACGCCCGCGTGCATCGCGCTGCAAAGGCACGTTTTCAGGGTCGATGCCCAGTGCCAGGCCCAGCAACTGCCGCGCCTGCGGCTCGCCGCGTTCGCCGTGCCGATGCGGGCGCAGCCACAGCTGCACCGGGCCATGCCGCCAGCTCGCGTGCGCTGTCACGCTGCGTCCACCAAACCGAACACTCGGCAGCGCGAGGTATCGCGCTCGACAGGTACTTCACGCCCGGCTGCGTTGAATGGCGGCCATGCACCACTTCCGGTGCACGCGTACAAGGAGATCGGCAACATGGGCATCATCATCTGGTTGATCGTCGGCGGCATCGTGGGTTGGCTGGCCAGCATCATCATGCGTCGCGACGCACAGCAGGGCATCATCCTCAACATTGTGGTCGGCATCGTCGGTGCGTTGATCGCAGGTTTCCTGTTCGGTGGCGGCATCAATCAAGCCATCACGTTGTGGACCTTCGTCTGGTCGCTGCTGGGTGCGGTGATCCTGCTGGCGATCGTCAATCTGTTTACGCGTGGCCGTGTGCGTTGATTGAAGCGCAGTGTGATTGAAACAACGCCCGGGCTTGCCCGGGCGTTGTCGTTTCAGCCGCCGGTGACATCAACCGCTTGCCGGCACGCGATCGGACGGATGGTGAACCCCATCTTCCACCGGCACGGCGATGTTCAACGCATAGGGATTGACGCCTTCCAGGCAACCGACGTTGTAGCCGTATTCGTTGGGATTGGAACGCCGCCGATGGTGCGTATAGATGCCGCACACACTGCAGAAATAATGCGCAGCCGCGTGCGTGTTGAACTGATACAGCCGCAGCACGTCTTCGCCCTGCAGCACATGCAAACCATCGAGCGTGACCGAGGCGACGATGGCGCCGCGGCGGCGGCACATCGAGCAATCGCAGCGGCGTGGATCGAGCAGGCCATGCGGTAGATCCAGATCGATCTGCACCGCGCCGCAATGGCAACTCAGTCGATGCACCGGCCCGAGCGTGACCTCGCCGACCTTGTGGGTGCTGCGCCGCAGCGTGCGCTCGCTCATGCGCTGGCCTCTGCCAGCCGCACCCACGCCGGTGCGTGATCGCTGGGGCGCTCCCAGGTGCGCGGTTCGCGGTCGATACCCGATTCCACCGCGCGTGCGCGTAGCGCATCCGACACCAGGGTCAGATCGATGCGCAAACCGAGATTGCGACGGAAGCCGGCCTGGCGGTAATCCCACCAGCTGAATTGCTCGGCATCGTCGTGATGCAGACGGAACGCATCGTGCAGGCCCAGCGCGAGCAGTTTTTCCAGCGCCGCACGCTCGGCGGTGGAGGTGAGGATGTGGTGCTCGTTCCACACCGACGGGTCGTGCACGTCGCGTGCATCCGGGGCGATATTGAAGTCCCCCAGCACCACCAGCTGCGGGTACTTCTGCAATTCCTGCGCCAGCCAGTCATGCACCGCGGCGAGCCAGCGCAGCTTGTAGGCGTACTTGTCGGTGTCCACGTCCTGGCCGTTGACCACATACAGATTGACGATGCGCACGCCATCGACGGTGGCGGCGATGACGCGCTGCTGCACGTCGTCGAAGCCGGGGATGACCATCTGCACATCCAGCGCCGGCGAGCGCGACAGGATCGCCACCCCGTTGTAGGTCTTCTGCCCGCAGAACACGCTGCGATAACCGGCCGCCGCCAGCGCCGCATCCGGAAATTTATGGTCTTCCAGCTTGGTTTCCTGGATGCCGACCACGTCGGGCGCAAACGTGCCCAACCACTGTTGCAGATGCGGCAGGCGCACGTTGAGCGAGTTGACGTTCCAGGAGGCAATCTTCATGGCGCGGACCGTGGTTCAAACCACCAATGGTACCGCGCCGCTCGCTTGTCGCTTAAGGCTGCGGGGCGATGCGCACCCCGAGCTGGTTGGCAACCGGGCGTTCGCGCCCCGGGATGCCGGTGTGGATAGGGCGGTTGAGCATACGCACGCGCCCGTCCACGCGCGCAGCCAGGGTGCTGGAGCCGCCGCCGTCCAGATTGATGGCGGAGCTGGCGCCAAGTTGCTGCAACACCGCGGTGAGCGCGTCCAGGGTCATGCCGACGCTGTAGCCGGGCTGGCGGCCGTCGGCGACCACCATCCACAGCGTCTTGCGTGCGCGATCCAGGCCCAGTGCGCTGCGTGGTTCGGGGCCGTCGTAGTACTCGGCGCGGCTGGCTTCGCGTGGCTGGCGCTTGCCGTCGAGCAGCAGCAGCGGGCCGGCGCCCACGCCCATCCGCGTGCCGGAGGGGCAATTGCCGCGCACGATGCGCACCGCATTGCGTGCGCTCACGCACAGCGCTGCGTTGACGCGTGTATCGGTGGTGGTGGCGGCCGAATCGAGATGGCCTTCATTGATCGACAGACCTTCGGCAGTGACGCCCTGCCCCGTGGCCGGCACGAATGCCTTGTCGAACAGATGCCCGCCATCGAACGGCAGGAAGTAATCGGCGTTGATCGCCAACGCCAGCTCGCCATCGCGTACGAACGCGGTAGTGGGATTGGCGAGAAATTCGCCACCGCCGCCGCGCTCGCCGCGCGTGCCGACCAGTTGCAGGCCGGGGGTGGAGAGATCGATCTCGGCGATGTGCAGCATCACCGGTTGCGGCTCACTCACTGCTTGCCGCCAGTAGCGCACACCCGGCGCCAGCGTGATCGGCACGCCGGGTGCGGGCACCGGCTGCACCAGCGGTTCGATACTGATGCGATCGCGGGCGTGGGCCTGGTCCAACGCAGCCAGCACCGCGTCGATGCGTGCCGGCGGCGTGCGCAGCAGCAGGCGCTGGCTGGGTGCGACTTGCAACACCTGCACCAGGCCTGCACAGCGCGCGCCGCTGCAAGCACTGCCATCGATGCCGACACGTGCCGGGCCATCGGCATCGTCGGGCACCTGCAAGGCGATGCGATTGCGCTCGGCCGGTTTGCAGCGGCTCACCGCTGCCAGCACATCGTCCGGCCATTGTCCCCAGCAGTCGCCGCTGACGATGGTTTCCATCGGCACAAACTGCGCGTCTGCCTTCGGCATTGCACCATCGTCGGCATTGGCGCTGCCGGCCAGCGTTGCCAGTAGTGCAATCAACAGCGCCGCTGCTCCGCGTCGATCAGAACGCATAGTCCACTCCCAGGTAATACGCACGGCCGTTGTCGAGCTGCTCGCGCATCAGTTGTTGGTCGGCGCCGATCACCCGCGTCAGCCGCGCATTGCTGAGATTGCGGCCCTGCACGGTCAGGCGCAGTTGCTTGCTGAAACTCCACGCCAGCTGCGCGTCGTAACTGGTGATCGCAGCGTAATAGCGGTCGTTGACGCGGTTGTCGGTGGCGGCGGACAGCAGCTGTTGGCCGGTGTAGTTGGCGCTGACGCGCGCACTGAACGGGCCGATGTCGTATAGCAGCGAGGCGTTGGCGCTGCGCTTGGGCGATTCCATCAGGCCGGGCAGCGCGCGGCGGCTGCCGTCGGCCATCTGCACATCGGCGGTGCGCGGGTCGAGCAGGGTTGCGTTGAACATCGCGCCCAGGTTCGACCACGCACCGGGCAGGAAGTCGAAGCGCGTATCGATGGCAGTGAATTCGATGCCCTGCACCTGCGCATCGCCGGTATTGATCGCCTGGGTGGTGGTGACCTGATAAGTACCAAGCAACCCGCCGGGATCGCGCTGGGTGTCGGTGCTGGTCAGGCGCACGATTTCATCGCCGATGCGCTTGTGGAACAGCGCCACCGACAGCTGTGAATCGCGGTCCGGATACCACTCCAGCGACACATCCAGATTGTCCGCACGGCGTGGACGCAGCAGCGGATTGGCGATGCTGCGATTGATGGTGAAGCCGGTGGCATCCACCACCGGGCTGCTGTTCTGGCCAATGTCGGCGTAGGTGGGCAAGCCAATGGTGCGGCTGCCGGCCATGCGCAGTTTCAACGCCGGGGCGATGTCCCAGGCGAGGTTGGCCGACGGCAGCAGGAAGCGACGATCGCTGTCGGCCGATTGCTGCACGTAGTTTGTGCTGCTGCTCAGCGGCTGCGGCACCGCGCTAAGAACTTCGCGCTGCAGGTATTCGTTGCGCAAGCCGAACGTCGCCAGCGTGCGCTCGCCATGCCAGGTGCCCATGAGATAGGCGGCGCCATTGCGCTCGTCGATGCGGAAGTCGCTGATCGCGCTGTTGCGCGCATTGGTGTTGGCCAGCACGTAGGCGCCTGGCGAAGCAGCGGCGAAGGCGGCGACCTTGGCCGGGTCGATCAGCAACAGGCAGCTGAAATCGGCATACGGGCAGATGCGTGCATCGTCGGTGCCAATCGTTGCCAGAGTCACGCGGCCGGATGGGTTGCGGCGGACTTCATCCAGGTTGTAGCGCTGCTGCAGATCGCGGTACTGCAGGCCGGTACGAACGCCCCAACCGCGCGCGTCGGCATCGGCGTTCTGGCTGTAGTCCACTTTGAACGTTGTCGTGTCGGTGCTGCTTTTTTCCACGCGGGTCAAAAAATACTGCTGCGTGTAGTTGGCCGCGTTGCCGTAATAGCCCGGGTCGTTCAAGACGATACTTGGGCGCGTATCGTCGCCGAGCGCATACCCGAAGCCCAGGCGCGACGATGCGGCCGCACTGAACACATCCTCGCGGGTGTCCTGCTGGTATTTGCCGGTGGCGCGGTTGAGCAGTACATCCACATGGCCTTCCGGGTTGAGCCGAAAGCTGCCGCCGAGCTGCGCGTAACGCAATGTGCGGGTCTGATCGAAACGGTTGGCATCCACCTGCGCGCTGCCTTGCGCGTAGCGGCCAGTGTTGGTGTCGCTGATGGTTGCGTTGCCGACACGGTTGATCCATTGCGAACGCCGTTGCTCGTCGTTGCGGTGCTCGAACGCGCCGGCGCTGAAGGCCAGTTTCACGTCTTCGCCGTCGTCGTATTCGAGCTTGCCGAACACGCTGCGGCGCTGGCGCACGTTGTCGTAACTGAGTGGACGGAAGCGGTCCGGCGCGATCGCCAGCCCGGCCGGGTCCAGGCCGGGCGTGAGGTTCTGCCGCACACCGTTGGCGTAATAGCTGTAGCTGTCGATGGCGGTATTCAACGAGGACGAATCGCGGCGAAAGTAATCGGCCGACAGCACCACGCCGAAGCGGTTGTCCGGCCCGAAGGTGTCGCTGAAGCTGCCCTGCACCTGGCCGGACGGCGTGCTGCCCTGCAGATGCCGGCGGTTTTCCCAATCGGCTACGTTGGCGCGCACGGTGGCGAAGCGGCCGTCGTGATCGAAGGCACTGCGCGTGCGCAGCGCGGCGATGCCGCCGATGGCATTGCTGTCCATGTCCGCGTTGAAGGTCTTGTAGATGTCCACCTGCTGCGCCAGCGAGGCGGGAATCACATCCAGCGATTGCACGCGCCGGCTGGTCTCGGTGGAGGGCAGCGCCACGCCATCGATCAGCACATTGTTGTAGTCCGGATTGAAGCCGCGCAGGCTCATGAATTGCGCTTCGCCGCGGCCGTTGTTGACCACCATCGACACGCCCGGCACGCGCTGCAGCGCCTCGCCCAGGCCGAAGTCCGGGATCGAGCCGATATCGTCGGCGGCCACGCCGTCGGACACCACCGCCGCCTCGCGCTTGGCACCGATCGCCTGGCGGATCGACAGGTGCTGGCCGGAAACCTGCACCGCATCCAGCTGCACCGGGGCGGTGTCGCTGGCAGTGTCGCTAGCGGGCGCGGCAGGAACGGTCTCGGCGGCGTAAGCACTCAGGCTGGCGCCCACACAAAGCGCCAACAGGCAAAAACGGGGACACGGACGGGTGCGGAAACGTGACATGGGATGACCGACGATGGCAGAGCTCGCCAATTTAATAACTTACTGTGAATTAATTATTTCAGCCGCAGCGGTTAAGCTAGCTTTCCCCCCGTGACACCGCTCGCCATGTCGTCCATTGCCACTTCTGCCTTGCCGCTGCACTCGCCGCCCTTCCCGGGCCTGAGCCTCAACGAGCGCGACATGCTGGAGCGCCTGCGCCTGGCCGGCGTGCTCACCCGCGCCGACCTCAGCCGTGGCACCGGGCTGACCGTGCAGACCGCGGTGCGCCTGATCGAAGGCCTGCAGGCGCGCGGCATGGTGCACATGGGCAGCGGCGTGGCCCGCGCCGGACGCGGCAAGCCGGGCGTGGCGGTGTCGCTGAACCCGGCGCACGGCCACACGCTGGGCATCTCCATCGCCACCGATGCGCTGACCCTGGCGCTGATGGATTTTTCCGGGACGGTGCTGGCCATCACCGAGGTCGCGCTGACCGATACCACCTTGTACGGCGTGCTGACCCAGCTGCAGGCCGCCGATGCCGCAGTGCTGGCGAGCGTGGACCATGCAGGCCCACGGCTGGGCATCGGCGTGGCGATGAGCGGGTTCTTCACCGGCGTGGACAGCTTCATCAATCCGCCCGAGCCGCTGCGCGCGTTGGGCCAAGTCGCACTGTGTCCGTGGCTGGCCGATGCCTTTGCGCAGCCGGTATGGATGGACAACGACGGCAGCGTGGCCGCCGCTGGCGAGGCGATGCTGGGCGTGGGCCAGCGCCATCGCGACTTCGCCTATCTCTATCTCAGCTACGGATTCGGCGGCGGCCTGGTCATCGACGGCCAGGTCATGCGCGGCGCGCGCGGCAATGCCGGTGAATTCGCCGGCATGCTGCCGGCGCAGAAACTCGAACGCGCCACGCTGGAGTTGCTGCGCGAACTGCTGGCCGAAGACGGCGTGGTGTTTGCCGATGTGCGCAGCCTGCTGGCCGCCTACGACCCGGCATGGCCGGCGATCGAGCGCTGGATCGCGCGCAGCGCGCCAGGCGTGTCGTTGATCGTCTCGGCAATCACCGCGGTGTGCGACCCGGAAGCCATCGTGTTTGGCGGCCGCCTACCCGCGGATCTGGCGCAGCGGCTGATCGCCGCGGTACAGATCGACAACCAGCCCCGCCGCGGCCAGGGCCGCCCGATGCCGCTGCTGCTGCCGGCCGAAGCACCGGCCGACGCCTGTGCGATCGGCGCGGCGACGCTGCCGTTGAAGGCGCGCTACTTCCGTTAGTGCCCGCCGGCAGCGACGTCGCCTGCCGTGCACGCCGTGCGTCAGTCGCCTTGCCGCTGGGGTGACGGCAGCCTGCCCGACGCGTCAGCGAGCGCAGCAGCTTGCATGCAGCTCCCGTGCAAGCATCACCACCTGCCGCTCCGTGGCGGCATCCATCTCCTCAAACATCTCCTCACCGCGCAACGGCGCTGCAGCCGGCAACGGATGTCCGAACGGCTGCTGGGACACCAGTCGCCAGGCGTCGCCGTACAGCGGCTCGGCGGTCGCCAGCAGCGGCGAGGACACGAACTGATCCAGCACCGGCATCGCCGCCCGGTTGCCCTGCATCGCCATCGCCTCAAGGTCGGCCAGCACTTGCTCGGCGTCAGCGCGATCGGAAGGGGAGAGCGGTTGCGGCCTGCCGTCTGCGGCGACGGCGGGTTGGCGCTCCAACAACAGGCGTGCGCGTCGACCCAGCAATTCGAGCTGCGCGTCGGTATTGCCGCCGGCGGCGGCCTGACGCAGCAGTTGGTCCACCTGCGCGTACTCGCCTTCGCCAATGTGCCGGCAAGCCGCCAGCTGGGCAGCATGGTCGCGTGCGCGTTGCGACACCACGGCGCGCGCACCAGGCTCCGCCAGGTCCGCATCGCCAACGGACGTCGCGGACCGCGCCGCCTCGGCAAGCATGGCGCAGCGGCTATAGGTCTGCGCGCGCGCATAAGACACCGCGGCACGCTCGCCCGACGCGGCAGCGGCAGTGCTGTGCGTCGTCTCTGCACCACCGGCTTGCGTCTTCGCTTCGGTCTGGAAGGCCTGCGACGATCCGGTGCCACAGGCTGACAAGGCGAGCGCGTGCGGCACGAGGATCAGCCATCGGGACAACGCGCCTTTTCCTCTCACTGCCGGATCCGCTGCGCATCAGCATCGGCGCTGCGCTGGCTCTGGTCAGAGGACGCCAGACCCGCCGCTTGCGCAGAGCGTTCCTGCACCAGCTGGGCGATGGCGCGATCGCGCAGTTCTTCGCGCAGCTGCGCTTCGATCATCCCGCCCACGGTGTCGAGCGTGGCGGTGTGCTTTTCCTCCAGACGGATCAGGTGATATCCGCCAGGGCCGCGCACGGGGCCAGACACGTCGCCCACCGCCAGCGCACGCACCGGCACCTCGAACGGCGTGTCCAGGTAAAGGCCGAACATCGACGACAGCTGTCCCCCGTCGGCGGCAGTGGCGCCATCGTCGGACTCCTCGGCGGCCAGTCGGGCGAAATCGCCTCCACGCTCGATGCGACGGCGCAGCATCTGCGCACGCTCCAGGGCCTGCGCCTGGCTCAACGGATGACTGCGCCGCGGCGCCGACTCGGGTTGTTCAGCGATGAAGACATGGCTGAGTCGGAATTCGTCGAAGTCGCCCGGCCGCTCGGCAAAGCGCTTTGCGATATCCGCCTGCGACACCGTCACGCTCTGCAGCAGGTGATCGCGCTCGGCCTGCGCGAGCACAGTGTCGGCAGCCTCGCGCAGCAGGGCAGCCGTTTGCGGATCATCGGCAAGGCCTTGGCTCCTTGCGCGTTCGGCCAGGATCGCGCGTTCGATGGAAGCAGCGGCGCTGTCCGCATTTTCGCGGCGTGCATGTTCAGTTGGCACAGCCTCTTCCCTCCCATCTGCGTCTGTCGGCGATGCAATGGCGGCCTGCGTGGTCATGCAGGCACCGAGCAGCAGCAACACGTAGCGCGTCGCGCGTGCAGGACCCACAGCAACGTTGAACAACTTGGACATGAGATCTCCCTCAGAAACAGCGGCGATTGACTATTTCCGGTCATCCGGTGCGACAACCTCGGCCGCACCGGATGCCGTCAAGGCGTTACGGTGCGTAATGCGAAATGCGCCGCCCGTTGATCTTCAGCGTGCGCATGGTCGACTTCGGATCGTCGGTGGTAATCAGCCCGAACCGCTGCGACATCAGGAAACCGATATCGCCGCGATGGTCTGCGGTATCGGATTTCCCCTGATACGAGGAATACAGTTGCGACAATCGGTAGCAACACGAACCGTTGTTGCTGATGAACTCGCCGGCACCCGGGCCATCGGGAATGGCCTGGAAGATGGCGATACGCTTGCCCTCGGCACGCGCTGCGTTCTTCTGGCCTTGCAACAGGCCATCATCCTGCTTGACGTTGATTTCCAGCGTGTGGGCATAGCGTTGCCATTCGACACGACTGGCCGGCACATCGATCTTCGACAACATGTTGGTGGTGTAGACCGGAATGGCATGCACATACTTCGCGTTACCGGCAAACGCGGCCGGGTGCGGGAACAACGTGGCGTTGACCTTCATCGCCACGACCTGCTCGGGATGATTGGGAAATGCCTTCAAGGCAGCGGTGTGTACTGCGCGCACGCCATCGGCGGTCTTGACGTCGAAGATCAGCGGCAGCTGCATGTTGTTGCGCTTCCAATACGCAAACAGCTCGTCCAGGCTGTACATCTCCCACCCGGTGACGGTGCCACGGTTCGGCGTGAGCAGGTGCAGTCGCTTGATGTTGGCCAACGACAGGCTGCTGACGAGCGGATTGGCGCCCAGGTTGGTGCTCGGGTTGTACTTGCCGCCCCCTACGACGGTGTACACGTCGGTGGTGCGCCCAAGATTGAAGTCGTGGCTCAGCACCGGCATGCCGTCCTGGGTCACCTTGACGTCCAGCTCCACGCCATCCATGCACTGCACGTCGGCATTGAGCACGGCGCGGCTGGAGTTTTCCGGAATCGATGGATCGCCCGAGTATTTGCCCCACAGGCCGCGGTGGGCCAGCACCAGGGTATCGGCGGTGAACTTGTCGTTGAGGATCTCCGCCATCTTGTTGGCGGTATTGCCGCACGATGCAGCAGCAAGTTGCGGCATGGCGGCCAGCACGGCCAGCGCGCCGAGCAGGCGGCAGGCACGGGCCAGGGGATGTGGAGCGAGGGTGGTAGGCATGGTCTCTGTGTCCCGGTTCGTAGGTGCAGGAAGGGCAAGGGATGGACGAGAGCCGACGGGTCGACGCAATCGGCGAACTCGCTTGCAGCGCACTCGCCAGCCGGTCGATACCGGGAGTGAGGCCAGGCCGTGCGTGATCAGCGTTCGGCTTGTTCGCCAATTTAGTCACTTACCATGAATTAATTATTTCTGCGGCATGGCGATCTGTCGCGCATGCGCAGTGAGGCGCGGCGATGCGAAGCGATGCTTGAACTGGCAGGCGCGCATCACGATGCGTGAGGCGACAAGCCACCAACGTGGTCGGCACCTGCCGGATCCACTGACTGATGTAAACCCGCATGCCCAGGCAACAGCGTTGGTGGGACCTCGCGGCGCGCGCCACCCAAAACGCAGACCGCCGGCACAAGGCCGGCGTTCTGCGATACATCCAGCGATGGGCCGATACGTCAGTGACCCGACGGACCGGTGGCACCCAGGCCGGTTTCGGCACGGATCTGCTGCGCCTTGAACGCGGAACGTTCGTTGGCCGCCTGCGGGCTGCGATCCAGGATCGAGAACAGCCAGATGCCGACAAAGCCAATCGTCATCGAGAACAGCGCTGGCGAGGTGTACGGGAACGGCGCCGAGCCAGCTGCATTGCCCAGCGTATCCACCCACACCGACGGCGACAGCACCGTCAGCACCAGCGAGGAAATCAGGCCCAGGAAGCCACCGACCACCGCGCCGCGGGTGGTGCAGTTCTTCCACAACAAGGACAGGATCAGCACCGGGAAGTTGGCCGAGGCGGCGATGGCGAACGCCAGCGACACCATGAAGGCCACGTTCTGCTTCTCGAACACGATACCCAGCAGCACCGCGATCACGCCCAGCACCAGGGTGGTGACACGCGAGACCTTCAGCTCCGAACCCGGCGCCGGATTGCCCTTCTTGATCACCGTGGCGTACAGGTCGTGCGACACCGCCGAGGCGCCGGACAGGGTCAAACCTGCGACCACCGCCAGGATGGTGGCAAAGGCCACCGCCGAGATGAAGCCCATGAACACATTGCCGCCCACTGCATTGCCAACCAGCACCGCCGCCATGTTGGCCGCGCCCTTGCCGCCGTGAATGGTGCCGGTGGCAACATCGGCAAACTGCGGGTTGGTCAGCACCAGTGCGATCGCACCGAAGCCGATGATGAAGATCAGGATGTAGAAGTAGCCGATCCAGGTGGTGGCCCACAGCACCGACTTGCGTGCCTGCTTGGCATCGGGAACGGTGAAGAAGCGCATCAGGATGTGCGGCAGGCCGGCGGTGCCGAACATCAGCGCCATACCGAAGGAGATCGCCGAGATCGGGTCCTTGACGAAACCGCCCGGCCCCATGATCGACAGGCCCGCTTTGGCTGCGTCCTCCGGCGACGCACCACCGTTGGCCGCAATCGCGGTCTTGACCCGCACGCCCTCAGCAAACAGCGCCTCGAAGCTGAAGTTGAAGTGCCACATGATCGCCACGGCCATGAAGGTCACGCCGGTCAGCAGCAACACCGCCTTGATGATCTGCACCCAGGTGGTGGCGGTCATGCCGCCGAACAGCACGTAGACCATCATCAGCACGCCGACCAGCGTCACCGCCACCCAATAGTCCAGGCCGAACAGCAACTTGATCAAGGCACCGGCGCCGACCATCTGTGCGATCAGGTAGAACAGCACCACCACCAGCGTGCCCGATGCGGCAAAGCTGCGGATCGCGGTTGGCGCAAAGCGATAGCCGGCCACGTCTGCAAAGGTGTACTTGCCGAGGTTGCGCAGCCGTTCGGCCATCAGGAAGGTCAGGATGGGCCAGCCGACCAGAAAGCCGATCGCATAGATCAGGCCGTCGTAGCCGTTGGCCATCACCGCTGCGGTAATGCCCAGGAACGAGGCCGCCGACATGAAGTCGCCCGCGATCGCCAGGCCGTTCTGGAAGCCGGTGATGCCACCGCCGGCGGTGTAGAAGTCAGAGGCCGATTTGGTCTTGGCCGCTGCCCACTTGGTGATCCACAAGGTGCCCAGCACAAAGAAGCCGAACATGCCGATCGCCACCCAGTTGGTGGGTTGCTTGTCGACCTGGCCCATGTCGCCGCCGGCGGCCAGTGCGAGGCCTGCCGGCAGCAGGCCGGCCAGAATCAGGAGAAGGCGCGAAGTCTTGCTCATTTGCGGGCTTCCTCCAGGATCTGCGCGGTCAGCTGGTCGTAGGTGTTGTTGGCACGACGCACGTAGATGGCGGTGATGATGATGGTGAACACCATCACCCCGATCGCGATCGGAATGCCGATCGAGGTCACCCCGGCGCCGATCGGTTTGGCGAGGAATTCCTTGTCGAAGGCGATCAGGCCGATGTAGCCGTAATAGGCGAGCAACATCAGCACGGTCAGCGTCCAGCCCAGCGTGTTGCGTTGGCGTTTGAGCGCGTGGTACTTCGGATTGGCATCGATCTTGGCGATCAGTGCTTCATTCGAGACGGTCATGGTCTGTCTCCTGGAGTGCGGGCGGCACGGCCCGCCCACATGCGTGGCGGGCCACCGGCGGGGTGAATCTTAGAAGCTGTACTTGGTAGTGAACTGCAGGCGCGAGATGTCGCCGGAATCGCCGTTTTCAGCTTCGCGGCGGCCGTACATCAGCTCTGCACCCACATCGACCTTGGGCAGCGGCGAATAGAAGACGTTGGCGCGGATGCTCTGCTGCGACTTGCTCGCCAGCCCGCCGGTATTGGCGATGTCGTGGTCGTAATCCACGCGCGAATACATGATGGTGCTGCGCAGCTTGGCGTTGTAGTCGTGGCGCCACGCCACCCAACCAGCCACGGTGCTGACGGTCTGGATGTTGCCGTCCATGTCGATTTCCACGTCCGAGCCGTTGCCCAGACCCAGATAGCGGCCAAGACCTTCGCCGTAGCTGAGCTGATAGCGCAGGTCGTTGTTGGAGTTGATGATCCAGCGCCCGCCGCCGGCGATGGCGCCGCCGAAGTCGGTGTCGTTGGTCAGCGCGCTGCGCGTGCGGTACTGGCGCGCGATCGCCGACAGCCCGAACGTGCCCCAGGTGCCCTTCCAGTTGTAGCGCGCGGTCAGGTCCGGCATCGCGCCATGGTCCGAGGCCAGGATGGTGTTGCCACCCTGGTAGGGCGTGGTCAGCGTCTCGGGATTTTCTGCCGACACACTGAAGGCACCGCGGGTGTAGCGAATCTGGGTCTGACGGCTGAACAGCGCACCGTCGGTCGGCCCGACGATGTCGGCGGCCTCGGGCAGGATCGTGGAATCGATGAAGTTGGACCAGGTCTGGCCGGCCAGCCAGTTGTTCCAGCTCATGTAGGCATGCCGCAAGGTGCCGCCGTACAAGTTGTTGACCTGGTTGGCCAGCGCGTTGCCGAAGAAATCCAGTTCGATGAAGCCGGTGAGCTTGTCGCCGTTATCGGTGACGGTGTCCACGCCCAGATTGAAGCGCGAGAACTTGGCATGGAAGTCGGTGTCGGTGCTGGAGGCCTGGCCGCCGACCGGCGTCTGCGTCGGGATATACAGGTACCGCCCCACCGCGCCTTCGGGCAATGCGCCGTCGCTGGTGCGGGTGGTCATGAAGTCGGCCTTGATGAAACCGCCAAAACGAAACGTTGTCCCCGGCAACGCGTTCGGCGTGATGCTGCTCAGCTGGATCGGCTTCTTGCCGGCAGGCACTACAGGTGCGGCCGGCGTCTGCGCCTGCAAGGTGCGCACCTCGGTCACCTGCGTTTGCGTCTGGGCAATCTGGCCCTGCTGTTGCTGCTGTGCAGAGACCAGCAGTTGTACCTGACGCTCGAGCTCGGCAATGCGCGTTTCCAATGCCTTTTCCTTGGCGGTTTGCGCAAACGCAGCGCCCGGCAGAATGCTCGCCACAAACAACGCAGCCGCCAACGGATGGCGCACCAATGGTGCAGTACGGTGTTTCATAGACCCCTCTCCCCAATGAAGGCCTCGCGCTTGATGGCGATGCTGTGCGGAGCGTGAGGCAGTCCGCACTTGCGAGCCTATTCGCCTTTGGTCGTAGCTGCAACGCAGCATTCCACAAGGTGACCGATCGTCGCACTAGAACCGGGAACGGATTTGGGATAACGCGCTCTGGCGGTTAAGACCAAGGTCTAAGGCCCGGTTGAACGCCGGGACAGAATGGATACGGCACACTGATTGTCTACCGAGGGCGGCTGTCGCGCTCTCTTCCGACAAGTTCATCGCAAGTGAGGGTGCCATGGCTGATGTTTATCCCGTCGATCCCGCGTTCGCCGCTGATGCGCGCATTACGCGCGAGCAGTACGCAACGCTGTACCGCGAATCGATCGAACACCCCGAGCAGTTCTGGGGCAAGGCCGCACAGCGGCTGGAGTGGTTCAAGCAACCCACCCAGGTAAAGGACGTCAGCTACGCGCTGGACGACTTCCATATTCGCTGGTTCGGCGATGGCGAGCTCAATGCCAGCGTCAACTGTCTGGATCGCCAGCTGGCCACGCGCGGCGACAAGACCGCGCTGTTGTTCGAACCCGACAGCCCGGACGCCGAATCCTATCCGGTCACCTATCGCCAGTTGTACGAGCGCGTGTGCAAGCTCGGCAATGCGCTGCGCAATCTGGGCGTCAACAAGGGCGACCGCGTCACCATCTACATGCCGATGATTCCCGATGCGGCCGTGGCCATGCTCGCCTGCGCGCGCATCGGTGCGGTGCACTCGGTGGTGTTCGGCGGGTTTGCCGCCAACTCGATCGCCGACCGCGTGATCGATTGCCAGAGCAAGCTGATCATCACCGCCGATGAAGGCTTGCGCGGCGGCAAGAAGATTCCGCTCAAGGCCAATGTCGATGCGGCACTGAAACTGCCCGGCACCAACACGGTGGAAACGGTGCTGGTGGTGCGTCACACCGGTGGTGCGGTCGAGATGCAGGCACCGCGCGATCGCTGGTTCCATGATGTGGTCGACGGCCAGCCGGCCGAGTGCGAACCCGAGCGCATGAACGCGGAAGATCCGTTGTTCATCCTTTACACCTCCGGTTCCACCGGCAAGCCCAAGGGCGTGCTGCACACCACCGCCGGCTATCTGCTGTTTGCCAGCTACACGCATGAAGTGGTGTTCGACCTGCGCGAAGACGACATCTACTGGTGCACCGCCGATGTGGGCTGGGTCACCGGCCACAGCTACATCGTCTACGGCCCGCTCGCCAACGGCGCCACCGCGGTGATGTTCGAAGGCGTGCCGAATTACCCGAACGTCTCGCGCTTCTGGGATGTGATCGACAAGCACAAGGTCAGCATCTTCTACACCGCGCCCACCGCGATCCGCGCACTGATGCGCGATGGCGAGGAGCCGGTCAAGAAGACCTCGCGCAAGAGCCTGCGTCTGCTCGGCAGCGTCGGCGAGCCGATCAATCCGGAAGCCTGGCGCTGGTACTACGAAGTGGTCGGCGACAGCCGTTGCCCGATCGTGGACACCTGGTGGCAGACCGAAACCGGCGGCATTCTGATCTCGCCGCTGGCCGGCGCGGTCGATCTCAAGCCGGGCTCGGCGACCCTGCCGTTCTTTGGCGTGCAGCCGGCGCTGGTCGATGCCGAAGGCAAGATTCTGGAAGGCGCCACCGAAGGCAATCTGGTGCTGCTGGATTCGTGGCCAGGCCAGATGCGCTCGGTCTATGGCGATCATCAGCGTTTCATCGACACCTACTTCCGCACCTATCCGGGCAGCTACTTCACCGGCGACGGCTGCCGCCGCGATGCCGATGGCTATTACTGGATCACCGGCCGC